>JAQUVV010000007.1 GCA_028693195.1 Lachnospira sp. | reverse complement strand
TGTAAGGAATGGATACATTTGGAAATAGCTTATCTATGTTGAAAAACCCTGCAATCCTCCAGTATATTTGGAAGGGCGTTGTATTCACACTGATTATTTCTATTATTGCGGTCACCTTCGGAATTCTGATAGGGTCAGTTCTTGCAATTGTGCGTAATTACTGTATCAGCTCCAAAACAAGAGTATTCAAATGGATAGCTTCGATTTACATAGAGATATTTCGAAATACACCTTTGCTTTTATGGATATTTATCTGTCTGGTTTTTTGCCCAGTACCCTCTCTTTTTTCAAGAAAGTTATTTGGCTTGACCAGCGTGGAGACAAAGCTGTTGTTCAAGGCAGCAGTTGCGTTAATTCTTTTTTCTTCATCGGTTATTGCGGAGATTATTAGAGGTGGATTAAATGCAGTGGCACATGGACAGTTTGAGGCAGGACGCTCTCAGGGATTTCATATGTTTCAGGTCATGATTTACATAGTTTTACCACAGGCATATAAAAGCGTGATTCCAACATTGCTTAGTCAGGTTATCACAACAATCAAGGATTCCTCTTATCTTGCAAATGTTGCAACAATTGAACTCATGGCAAGAGTGAAACAGATTCTAAGTTCAGCAAACAGATATAACGGAACAGGTACGATTAATGTATCTGATGTATTTGTGTTATTAGGCACAGCGTGTGTCATTTACTTTATCATAAACTATACTCTTTCCTGTATTGTGCGGCATATGCAGAAGGGAAAGAAGCGTGTGGTCGTGCTAACAGAGAATTAGAGGGAGTGTGTGAACATGAATAATGAAAATTATGTAATTACGATCTCAAGACAGTTTGCTAGCATGGGACGTTCGATTGCACAGCAAACGTCTCAAATGCTTGGAATTGATTTCCTGGATCGGGATATTGTAGAGGCAACGGCCAGTCGTATGGGATATCCGGTATCTGTTATTTCAGATGAGGAAGAAAATGCAAAGTCAACATTTTTTAAGAGGAGATTTCCCCTAGGAAGTGGGATGGCATCGATTAAGGATGAAATCTTTGCAGTGCAGTCTAGTATTATCAGAGACTTTGCGGCAAAGGGACCATGTATTATTGTTGGAAGATGCGCAGACAGTGTCTTAAGGGATTATAACAACCATTTAAATGTGTATGTATATGCGCCTTATGAGGCGCGGAAAAAGAATTGTACAGAGAAACTATTCATGGATGAGAAGACAGCAGTGCGCTCCATTCAGGAGATAGACACAGCCAGAGAGAATTATCAGAGGAAGTATTGCCCTGAAATCAAAAGTATCTTTGATGAGAAAGATATTATGATTGACAGCAGCGCCTTCGGAGTGGAAGGCACCGCAAAAATCCTGGTAGGAATTGCCAGAAAAAAATTCGAATTAGATTAATTAATATTCAATGATAATTTTGATCAGCAGCAGGATAAGAACCACGATGATCGTTGGTTTGACAATCTTGCTGCTGTTTTTCATGACCAGACCAGCACCGATGTAGCCACCGACCATGTTACAGGCAGCAGCGGCAAGACCCAGCGGAATCAATACATGTCCATTCAATAAAAACACGGTCAAAGAAGTGATATTGGTCGTCAGATTAATCACCTTTGCCTGGGCATTGGCAGTTTAATACTCATCTTCGCAAATATAGTAAATGCGATAATCAATAGGGTTCCGGTTCCGGGACCATACATTCCATCATACATACCAATAACCAAAGCACTTAAAATGGCCGTGACATAGGTCTTTGCATTTAAAAGAATTGTATCATCGCCACCGTCCTTAAATATTTTTCGATTTAGGACGATAAATGCTATAACAGGAAGAATGACAAGCAGAACATTTTTCAGGATGGTTTCATTAATGCACATAGAGAGCTGTGCACCAATATAGGAACCGCAGATTGCTGCAATTACGGAAGGAATGGCAAGCTTGAAGTTGACCAGTCCATTCTTAATGAAACGAAATGTGGCAAGCGCTGTTCCACAGGCAGAAGACAGCTTGTTTGTCGCAACTGCGGTATGAGCAGGAAGCCCGGCAAGCATATAAGCAGGCAGAGAGACGAGTCCACCACCGCCACCAATGGCATCTATGAGCCCAGCTAAGAATACGAGTGGGCATACGATTAAAAATGTTGTGAGTGTTATTTCCATAAGTTGATTTCCTTTTTTGTGGATTATTAAGATTCAGGTGTGAAAAGGTGCTCGTCAAAACTTTTGATATGCACTCTCACAAAATCATTCTGCGCAGTTTAACCAGATATCAACGTGTCAGTACACTAGGATATCGTGATAAAACATAATTCACAAGTTTAGCATGAAGTGTGGTAGAATGTAAATATGTAGAAGAGTGAAAAATATTAGACTCCTAAAAGACAGCCGCAGCATGGAGGTGAAGATATGGCAAAGAAAAAAAGAAAATATAAATTAAAGAAAAGTGGATTGGTGCTGATTATCAGTCTAGTGATTCTCATTGCAGCATTGGCAGGATATTTGATTATCAGAGAAAGAGAGCGGAACTTCACGTATAAGAAACATTTGTCGGATACGGCATACTCCATTGAGGGAGAAAGCGTGGCGTTGAAGGATGTGTCGTATTATATCTGGAAGGTGGAGAAGCAGATCAATGAGATGGCAATTACCTACAATCCGGATAATCCCAATGAATTCTGGAACACTTATTTTAGAGCGCAGATGGACAGCACATTTACCAGAGATTATGCCAAGGACATTGCAAGACAGATTAGCGTGTATGACGATGTGATGATGAGGGAAGCGCAGGAGTACCAGATTACATTGACCAGCAGTGAGAAGGCAAAAGCAGATGAAGAGGCACAGGACTGTCTGGATAGTATGACGGATTATGCGGTAAAGGAGACAGGGATTACCATAGAGGAGCTAAAGCATGCTTTTGAAAATGAAGCGATTATTCGTAAGTATATTGAGCGAGCATCGGTGGATATTGCAGCACAGGGATATTCTGGAGATGTTAGCGACCAGTTGATTTATACAGGAGACTACTATAAAGAGAAGATTCTGACGAAGTACAATGTTCAGTATAATGAAGATTTATGGGGGAAAATCACCATGGGGAAGGTCACTCTTGAGTAAATCCGATATTTTTGGTATGATATGAAATGCATGTTACAGATGATCGGGAACAAAAGAGATTCGATGAATAAGATTTTATCATTTTATCGAACCCGAAATAAGAATAAAGGAGTTAGGTTATGAAAACAATTTGGATTGTTGGTGCATCAGGCCATGTGGGATCAGCATTGATTAAGCATTTGGACTGTATGCAGTATGAATTGATTGAAACGGATAAGGAAGACGTGGATATCACAAACGAGGAGCAGGTCACAAGATATATGAATATCAATAGACCGGACGTGGTAATTAACTGTGCAGGGTACACAGACCCACAGGCTTGTAAGGATAACGTGGATGAAGCTTATAAGGTCAATGCAGTAGGTGTAAGAAATCTGGCACAGGCAGCACAGAGTATTGAGGCAAAGCTGATTCAGGTTTCAACAGATGATGTATTTGATTTGGCAGCAGACCGCCCATACAATGAATTTGATGATATGAATCCAACATCAGTTTATGGAAAGTCGAAAGCAGCTGGAGAACGTTTTGTTACGCAGCTGATGACTCGATATGTCATTGTTAGAAGTTCATGGGTATACGGAATTGGCAAAGATTTCGTAGATGATGTGTTAAATGCAGCAAATGATCCAGCAGTAAAGACACTGGATGTGAATATTAATAGAAGAGCAGTGCCAACCAGCGCAAAAGAACTGGTCAATGTTATTGACGAATTTATTGATGATGATCATTATGGCATCTATCATGCGGTGTGCTCAGGAGGAAGCTGTAATCAATACGAATATGCAGTGGAAATCTTAAAGAAGGCAGGAAAAGAAGGACAGCTGGAATTGATTCCAGTGACAGAATCAGAAGATAATAGACCGGAGTATTCGGTGCTGGATAATATGATGTTAAGAATTACAGGCTTGGAAGAGCCACTGGACTGGAAGGAAGCCCTTGCAGAATATATAAACGAAACAGGAGGCATAGAATAAATGGCAGATAATACAGCGAAGAAGGACAGAAAAAATCAGGAAAAAAAGAAAAAAACACTGGGATTATCTACGAAGATTTTTATCGCATTGTTATTGGGAGCAGTCTGTGGCGTATTGATTCATTACTTTATGCCAGCAGGCTATGTAAGAGATACTGTGATTACCAACGGAATTCTCTATGTACTGGGAAACGGATTTATCCGTCTCATGCAGATGTTAGTCGTACCATTGGTGTTCTGTTCCCTGGTATGTGGAAGTATGGCAATCGGTGATACGAAGACATTAGGAAAGGTCGGAATTAAGACAATTCTTTTCTATCTGTGTACAACGGCTTTGGCAATCTGCCTGGCATTGGGCGTGGCGTCTCTGATTAATCCGGGTGTTGGGATGTCTATTGCGGCAGCGGAAGGAACCTCTGAGGTCGCAACAACATCGATTAATTTTGCAGATACGATGCTGAATATGATTCCAAAGAACATCTTTAACTCATTAGCTTCTGGCGATATGCTTCCAGTGATTGTGTTTGCAGTATTCGTTGGTATTATGCTGGCACAGCTTGGAAATAAGGCGTCAACTGTATCGAATTTCTTCAGTCAGTTCAATGACATTATGATGGAGATGACCATGGCAATCATGAAGGTTGCACCAATTGGTGTATTCTGTCTTATAGCCAAAACATTTGCAGGAATCGGCTTTGATGCATTCGTTCCAATGTTGAAATATATGGGAAGCGTTATGCTGGCGCTGGCACTTCAGTGCTTTGTGGTTTATCAGCTCTTACTGTTTGGATTTACAAGACTGAACCCATTCAAGTTCATTAAGAAGTTTTTCCCAGTTATGGCATTTGCATTCTCAACTTCAACATCCAATGCAACCATTCCATTATCCATTGATACACTTCATAAGAAGATGGGTGTATCGAAGCAGATTTCATCCTTTACCATTCCATTGGGAGCAACTGTGAATATGGATGGAACCTCAATCATGCAGGGTGTTGCCGTCATCTTTATTGCACAGGCATATGGTATTGCATTAACACCATCTGCAATTATGACAGTTATTTTAACTGCAACGATTGCATCTATTGGAACAGCAGGCGTGCCAAGTGTAGGACTTGTTACATTGTCTATGGTACTTTCCTCTGTGGGACTTCCAACAGAAGGAATTGCTTTGATTATGGGAATTGACCGAATCCTTGATATGCTTCGTACTGCAGTTAACATCACAGGGGATGCGGTATGTACCACCGTGGTTGCCAAGCAGCAGGGCATGATGGATAAGGATGTGTTTAATGCTATGGAGTCCAAGGCAACAGAGTAATAATCGAGAATATTACAGAAATATCATATAAGAATATCATGAAAAAGAGGCTGGCGGAAATTATTACGCCAGCCTCTTTTTCTACAATTTCTTTCGCTGCTGTCTTGCTGTAATCGGAAGCTGAAGCTTTCTTGGCATAAGTTTGCTGCCAAACATTGCAAGCTGCATGACTTTAGAGGGAATAATCGTCAGCTTCCCTTTCGACATCTGGCGTAAACAGTAATCTACGCAGTATTCTGCAGAAATACCGGAAAGTGCGAATCTTACGTTGGCAACATCGTTAAAGTTGGTGTCTACAGGACCAGGACAAAGCATACTGATATGGACATTGCTGTGAATCTCACGTAATTCTTCATAAATAGCGGATGTCATGCTAGTTACGTATGCCTTGGTTGCGTAATAGGTTGCCATAAATGGACCGCCTGCCATTAGCCCTGCGCTGGATGCCACATTTAATATATAACCATGGTTATGAGTAATCATGCGAGGAAGAACTGCCTTGGTTAATATGTGAAGTGCTTTTATGTTCACATCAATCATGGACAGTTCTTTTTTGATATCGGTTTCTGCAAATGCACCAACATCTCCAAAGCCTGCATTGTTGATTAACATACTGATCTTCTTATGACTGAGCGTCTCACCAAGTTTTTTACAGGCATCCATGTCCGATAAGTCGCAGGGGATGATTTCACATTTGCAAGTCAGGGAAGCCGCCAATTGATTTAGCGCTTCCTTGTTTCGTGCTACTAGAATTAGGTCAAATCCTTTTTTGCTTAGTCTTGTTGCAAATTCTTTTCCAATGCCAGAGCTTGCTCCTGTGATGCATGCAATTGCCATAATATCTGCCTCCAATCAATTTGATTTTAATTTAATGAATGATAGTAACTGTTCAGAAGGTACTGAACAGTTATGAATGATATATGCTGATAGTATAGCACAAACAAAATATTATTTTGCAGGAATTCGTATAAATAAAAATACGAATTCACTGTGGTTGGGTGAAAGTTGTGGAAGAAAAATTGGAATGATGTTAAAATAGTTTCATAGAATTGTTGGATGAATATTCAGTTGATGATGGCTGAATGATTGTTCATGAGTAGATAAGGAGCAAGTGAAATGACGATAGTGAATCAAACTAAAATCTCACAGGAAAGTATTGATGGTGTTATGCGTGCCAGTAATTTTGACAATGACCGGTATAAGAAGTTCAAGATGGTCTACAACCTATTCGGACTGTTGTTCGGAATCATGTTTGTGAGAAGCGTTGTGGAGCACATGATGAATACAAGTGGTGCGGATACATTTATGACGGTATTTTATGCGGTGGCAACAGCAATCTTTCTTTATATTGGGATGATTGGCATGGATAAGAATAACAAGAATCGTTTCCAGAGTATTTATGGAAAGATGAAGAATATTACATTTACATATGCAATTGATAGTGAAGAAATTAAGGTGACTGACGAGGAAGAGGATAGTGACCTGTTTTCCTGGAAAGATGTGATTAAGTGGAACCAGGATCAGAATAATTTCTATTTCTTTGTTAGTCAGGAGAATTGTCTGATTATGGATAAGAAGGGATTTACCAGTGGAACGGAGCAGGATTTAAGAGACCTGGCGACTGCTGTTTTTGCATTGAGGAACGAAGAGGAAGAATAAAACCCATGGATAGCTTTCCAATGGGATGTGATAATGAATATTTTATTCTTTACTGGAAAGACAAAGAAAACAAATGTCCGTTATACGCGGAAAATGAAGCGGTTTATTGAGATTTTATCGAAGCTCTCTTTTTGAATAAATGTGAGACGTTTCATTGGAAATGCCCATAAATACAGATATTTTACCCATTGACAAACATATAGGAATCATGCATAATACTATCAATGTATTTTTATACGCTTTAATCCGGTAAATCGTGAAAATGCGCTGAGAATTTTACAAATATATGTAAGTGGAGCGGTGGATGTATCTTGGTTTTTACATACGAGAACTTTTGGCGATGAACGGATTGAAGATGGACTGTGTTGACAGTACAAAATGATAGTGAGAGAAATCTCAGATAACAAGGAAGGGTAGGATAGTCACATGAACAATCAGGAAATGATGGAGTTGACAACGGTAGAAAAGGGCGCATTTGAGGAGCTTGTAAAGGAATGTACAAGATCTGGCTCGATTAACCAGGATTTATATATTGAATATGATGTAAAGAGAGGCTTACGTGACAGTAACGGTAATGGCGTTCTTACAGGATTGACAGAAATCTCAGATGTCTGTGGTAATCACAGCGTTCATGGACGTAAGATTCCAGTAGATGGAGAACTTTACTATCAGGGATATAACGTGGAGGATATTATTAAGGGCTCCAAGAGAGATCGTTTTCGTTTTGAGGAAACAACGTATCTGTTATTATTCGGTTCTCTGCCAACAGATGCTCAGTTAGACAGCTTTATTCATATTTTAGCAGATTTGCAGGAATTATCTGGAGCATTTATCCGTGATGTTATTATGAAGGCAACTAGTACGAATCTGATGAATTCTTTGATGAAGAGTATTTTGAGTTTATATTCCTATGATGAGAAGCCAGATGATACTTCTGTACCAAATGTACTTCGTCAGTCATTACAGCTTATTGCGAAGATGCCATTACTTTCTGTTTATGCATATCAGGCATACAGACATTTTAAATTAGACGGAACTTTGATGATTAAGAATCCTAAGAAGGGATATTCTACAGCAGAGAATATTCTCTATATGTTAAGAGATGATGGTCAGTTCACAGAGCTGGAAGCAAAGGTGCTAGATATCTGTCTGGTACTTCATGCAGAGCATGGCGGTGGTAATAACTCTACATTTACAACACACGTTGTAACGTCATCAGGTACAGATACTTATTCTGCAATTGCAGCATCAATCGCATCTCTGAAGGGACCTAAGCACGGTGGAGCCAACCTGAAGGTTCAGGAAATGTTCAAGAACATTGAGGAGAACTGTAAGGACTGGACAGACAAGAAGGAATTATGTGAATACCTGGAATTGATTCTGGATAAGAAAGCATTTGACGGAACAGGACTGATCTATGGTATGGGGCATGCGGTTTACACCAACTCCGATCCAAGAGAAGTGCTCTTAAAGAAGTTTGCAGAGAAGTTATCTGAAGAAAAGGGATTACATAATGAATTCGCATTATATGAGACCATCGAGAAGGAAGCCGGAAAGCTGATTATGCAGAAGAGACAGATGTTCAAGCCGGTCTGTGCCAATGTAGATTTCTACAGCGGATTTGTCTATACAATGCTCGGCATTCCAGAAGAGCTCTTTACACCAATGTTTGCAACAGCTAGAATTTCAGGCTGGTGTTCACATCGTCTGGAGGAGCTGGTGAATGCAGGTAAGATTATTCGTCCTGCGTATAAGTATGTTGGTCATCATAGACCATACTGTGAGATGGATGAAAGAGATCATGTTGATCAGAGAACTTTAGGACGTCCACATGGCATAGAAAATGTATAAATAGGAATGGCGCAGTTGTGGTTTGGTAAAATATATGGCTGTGAACAGGAATAAATATAAGGTTGAGGTTAATAGACAAAATGTCACAATATCAAGTGAAGGTTATGGAGCATCCTGTACATTGCACCGTAGAAGTACCAGGATCGAAGAGTATGACGAACAGGGCATTGCTGATGGCAGCTCTGGCAGATGAGGACTGCACACTGAATGGCGTTTTATTCAGCGATGATTCAAGACATTTTTTAAGCAGTTTGATTTCGTTGGGATATATTGTTGAGGCAAATGAGGTGGATCATCAGGTATTGATTCACGGACATCATGGAACAATTCCCAATAAAAAGGGAACAATCAACGTAGGAAGTGCGGGAACGGCAGCTAGATTTTTAACGGCGATGCTTGCGCTTTCTGATGGTGAATATACGATTAATGCCTCCGAGCAGATGAAGAAGCGTCCAATGCTTCCACTGTTTGAAGCATTGACCTCCATGGGGGCAGAATTTATATTTTTAGAGGAAGACGGACATCTGCCAGTGGTAGTGAAAGGGGCGGCCTGTAGTGGGAAAATGCCCGCAACAGAGGTTTCTATTGATATCAGTAAGAGTACCCAGTTTTTAAGTGCACTGCTGATGGTATCCCCAATGTTAAAGAGTGGATTAAAGATTCATATTACCAGTGAGAAGAATGATGGCGCCTATATCCGTATCACCACGAAGATGATGCAGCAGTTTGGCGTCAGTGTGAAGCATGATGGTGCATTATATATGGTGGAGGCTGATTCTTCTTATGGAATTGATACTTACCAGATTGAACCGGATGTATCAGCAGCATGTTATTTCTATGGAGCAGCAGCCTTGACAGGTGGACGTGTCATTGTAAAAAATGTGCATTCTACTTCCATGCAGGGAGATATGAAGTTCATAGATTTATTAAAGCAGCTTGGCTGTGTGGTCACAGAGGAGCGAGAAGGCATCTGCGTAGTAGGCCCAACAGAGGGTGAGTTTTATGGTGTTGATGTAGATATGAATGATTTTTCTGATCAGACGATGACGTTGGCAGCAATGGCTCCCTTTGCAAAAACATCAACTTATATCCGTGGAATTGCGCATATCAGATTACAGGAATCAGACAGAATTCATGCGATTGTGACGGAGCTGACCAGACTTGGAATCAAAGTAGATGAAGAGGAAGGCGCAATCCGTATCTATCCGGGCGCAATTAAGCCGGCAGTGGTACAGACTTATGATGATCACCGCATGGCGATGGCATTTGCACTGGTGGGACTGCGAGCGGAAGGTGTTGTCATTGACAATTGTGAGTGCTGTGGAAAGACATTCGAGAATTATTTCAGTGTGTTGAACAGTATTTATAAGGTGGAGATATAATAGGTAATTGCATAATAGTTACCATAAAATAATAGAGGAAAGAGACATTATATCATGATAAGAAAATACACAGAGTCAGATATATCATCTATGGTTCGCATCTGGAATGAAGTCGTAGAGGAAGGAATTGCATTTCCGCAGGAAGACTTGCTGGATGATGCGACAGGAAAAGAATTTTTCGCGACACAGAGCTATTGCGGTGTTGCAGAGGACGAGAATGGAAGAATTTTGGGACTGTATATTCTCCATCCGAATAACGTGGGAAGATGTGGACACATCTGCAATGCAAGCTATGCAGTGTCATCCGAAAGCAGAGGACTTCATATTGGAGAGAAGCTGGTACGGGATTGTTTGAAAGTCGGAAAGGAAATTGGATTCCGTGTGCTGCAGTTTAATGCGGTTGTGGCTACGAATGTTCACGCAAGACATCTGTATGAGCGCATTGGATTTACACAGTTGGGGACAATTACCAAGGGATTCCGATTGAAGAATGGGGAATATGAGGATATTTGTCCGTATTTTATCGAGTTATAGGAAGCAGTAGATAAAAATAAGAATATTAATACTCAAAAGTGGAGAATTCAGTATAAATGATTCTCCATTTTTTTGCATTTAAAATGCAGAAGTCATATAAATTATACTTGCAATGCGTATTATAACGTGATATTATGAATCTGTTACAACATATATAGAGATTTAGAGATAATCGAGCGAATTTCAATCTGGTCAGCTAGAAGATGGCCAATCATTGCCGGTTCAGGCAATCTTTCACTAAATTAATTGAATATTAGAGCCAAAGGAGGAGAACGCAATTGGTAACTGAGGTAACAGAGGAAAAAGGTAAATGCGTTAATGAGAAGGTTTCGAAACGGTTGCACATGATTTATGACAGGATTCTTAAACGTTTAATGTCATTATCGGGGAAAGTGGTTGTTGCCTTTATTAATGGTTTATATGGGACAGACTATCCATTAGATAGCGTTGTTACATATGTTTCCACAGAAGGTGTGAAAAAAGACTTGAGTGATACCATGTCGGATGTGATGGTTACTATTAACGGGGAACATACTTATCATATGGAAGCACAAATGAGTATGGATGAAACCATGGTGTTTCGAGTATTTGAATATGGTTACATGAGAGCAGATAAGAGCAAGGGAAACAATGTGTTGACTTTTCCTGAGCCAAAGATTATATATTTGTATTCTCCAGTAGAGATACCTGATGAATATACCTTATTGCTAAATTTTCAGGGTCAGGGAATATTTAAATATAAAGTAAAGACATTTAACTTTATTCGGACATCATTAGAGGAATTGAATCAAAAGAGAATGATTCTTTTAATACCGTTTGAATTGTTAAGAATGCGCAAAATTCTGGAGAAAGACAGAAGTCATGAGCACTTGGAAGCATTGAAAAAACTGCTTATGCATGATATAATTGGCACCATAGATGAGAATCTGAAAGCAGGGAACATAGAATTGTCTGACGCTAATCAGTTAAAGGATTTGACAGTAAAGTTATATAGACATCTCTATGCGAACTATGAAGAGATGGAGGTGGATGGTGTGAATGAATTATTAGAAGGAGCACTGGAAACGGATTTTGATAAAATGATTAAGGAATATGAGCAGAAAATCAAGGATCGAGAGAAGCAGGTAACAGAACAGATGATAGAGAAGATGCAACATCAGATGGAAGAGAATATTATAAGAATGCTTCACAAAGGAATGAGTCATAAAGATATTCAAGAATGTCTGATGGTCGGGGAAGAGCAGATTCTAGAGATAGAGCAGAAAGGTAACGTATAAATATGGCAGAATTTGATACAATTAGTATTCCGATTTCGGATGGAACAGAGAAAGAATTTGCAATTATGAATACATTTGCAGTGGAAGACAAGAATTATGTGGCGGTTTCACTGATTGATGGAGATGAAATTAAGGATGGTGTGTATCTGTATCGTTATACAGAGGCTGAAGATGGGGACATGATTGTTGAGACAATTACCCTTCCAGCTGAGTATAAGAGAGTAGTGAAGGCTTACGAGAAGCTATAAGGAGCGATATGAGAATATACCTTTTACTGATATATCTTGCAATTATGAATATTGCAGGAATCATTGTAATGGCAGCAGATAAGAAAAAGGCGAAGAAGCATACATGGAGAATTCCGGAAAGGACTTTATTTTTGGTAAGCATTCTGGGAGGAAGTCTTGGAACCTGGGCGGGGATGTATCTTTTTAGACATAAGACAAAGCATTGGTACTTTGTTGTGGGAATGCCATTGATTTGTGTGATTCATGTGGGATTGCTTGTGGCTGCGTGGCATTACGGGATTGTGACAGTATGATGAATATTGTATAGACGAAATGAGGAGATTAGATTGGATAGAGAATCAGTGAATCAATACATTTTTGAAAACTATGGTGTGAAACCAGAAGCTCCATGGCCAAAGACACCACTTCATCATGTATATCGACACAAGAAAAATCAGAAGTGGTTTGGAATTATTATGAATATTCCAAGATCTAAGCTGGGATTTTTTGGTGAGGAATTGATTGATGTGATGAATGTGAAGTGTGATTCAGATATGATTCTGTCACTTCTGGATACAAAAGGATATTATCCTGCGTATCATATGAACAAGAAGCATTGGATTTCAATCGTGTTGAATGATGAATTGCCAGATACTACAGTGAAGAATTTGATCGATATGAGTTTTCGTATAACGGAGAAGTAAGACTTTTCTAATCGTTCGATTATACTGAGGATAACAGTATATTTGTGCAGAAATTGCTATTTAAGAACTGTCTAAAGAATAGTATCATATACATATCTTAAGTAGAAAGGGATGTGAAAAATATGATTACATTAATAATTTTAGTTTTATTAGCAATACTGGCACTGATTTTCTGGATTGGATTTCATATATTTGGAGCAGCATTACTTGTATTTGGATGGATGTTTATTAAGATTCCAATTGCATTCGTGGTTTTCATTCTTGGATTAGTTTGCTGCTGCACGTTAATATTAATTCCAATTGGATTCATGCTTTTTAAATTAGGAGTACATTTATTGATTCCGGGGATGTGATCAAAAACCCAGTAAATAAGCGGATGCAACCGAAAGCTTACATAAAGAAACTAGAAAGTGGTGGCTGCAGAAAAACAAAAAGGGTATTCTTTCCGTATCAATATATGGAAGAATGGAGGAAGAATTTACTACGAATTCAACGAAGACAATGGATGTCTGAGGCGGACATGGAATAACGAGATTGTAGTAAGTTGAAACATGAATATGACATTGGGTGAAAAATTATCAACGCAGAGAAAAAACAATAATATGACACAGGAACAGCTAGCAGCTTTACTGGGGGTGTCCAGACAGGCAATTAGTAAGTGGGAGAGTGATACCGCTTTCCCAGAAACAGAGAAGCTTATTAAGATGGCAGAATTTTTTCAATGTTCATTAGATTATTTGTTAAAAGATTCTATGGAGACTGATGATTTTTATCAGAAGGCAGGACAGACAGAGCAATATATAAGAATCAAAGGATTTAAAGGATTTAAAGGATTTAAAGAAAAGAAGAGTGATAAAATAGTTTTCGGCATGCCTCTCTGGCACGTTGGAAAAAAAGCCCACGGATTTATTGCTATTGGAATTAATGCAAAAGGTGTGATTGCCATTGGGATGAAAGCGCAGGGGATTATTTCCATAGGAATGCTGTCAATCGGATTGCTGTCTCTTGGAATGCTTTCGTTCGGATTACTTGCGTTGGGAATGATTGCTATTGGAGCGGTAGCAGGTGGCAGTATTGCTGTGGGAATTTTATCATTTGGTGCAATCAGCTTAGGGGTTTTCTCACTTGGAGCGGTTGCAGTTGGTGATTTCTCAGTTGGAGCGCTGGCGGTTGGAAAGTATGCTGCATTAGGCGATCATGCACAGGGTATGATTGCTCTAGGGGATACGAAGGCTACAGGTAGTTTATTTGAATATCTCGGAGATTTTGGAATGACTGAGATTGTGAAAGTGAAAGATTTATTAAATCAAAATGTGCCAGAGTACTTGAAATGGGCAAAGAATCTATTTACATGTTTCTTATAGAAATATGAAATCACAATACTACAAAAGCAGGGAACGATTGCAGAAACATATCCAGCACAGGCAAGTGCAGTAAAGCTTGAAATAATAACAAAGTAATATATGCAGGAAATATTTAGATAAATACAGAAGAAAGGCGCGAATATCGTACTTAGAGAATGGTATGATATTCGAGCCTTTTTTTCGTATAAGATACATTTTTTGATAATACAGGCTGCGCGCAAGAAAAACTTCTTTAAAAAATGTATATAAAGGGGCTTGAAAATCTGAGTCAATCCTTTATGCTTAAGTCAGGTTAACCAAAGCAGTCAAACCAGACTGGTCAGACATTAATGAATGAAGAGCAAGAGAGGATACTTCAGGAAAGGAGTACATCAGTGAATGAGAAATTTTATACACTTCCAAAGGAAAAGCAGACGAAGATTCTGAATGCAGCCATGGAGGTATTTGCACGGAATGAATATAATCGAGCTTCTACGGATTTAATAGCGACAAAAGCAGAGATATCGAAAGGACTCTTGTTTTATTATTTTCATAATAAGAAGGAATTATATCTGTATGTTTACAATTATGTAGAGAAGGTTGTTGAAAATGCAGTGGTAGATGATACATTTGCAAAGATTACAGATTTCTTTGAAATGCTGGAGTATTCAGCATCAGTAAAGGCACGATTAATGAAAGAAAACCCATATATCTTGGAGTTTGCAACAAGGGCGTTCTTTTCTAAGAAGGAAGAGGTGTCAGAGGATTTGAATCGTATTAACTCAGAGCAGATTGATCAACTGTATCAACAGTATTTTAAATGCATTGATTATTCTAAGTTTCGAGATGGAATAGACCCATTATATCTATATAAGATGCTGGTGTGGATGACGGATGGTTATATGCATCAGGCAGAACAATCAGGAATTAAGCTAGAGGTTGACACTATTCAACAGGAATTCCATCAGTGGGTTCATATGATGAAGAATATGGTCTATAAGGAAGAGTATTTAGATATTCACAAGAAGTAGATATGTAAATTCATAAAGGATGAAGAGTAAGGAGGTAGAAGATGAAGGATATGAATGTGATCAATATTAATCATATTACAAAGGATTACGGGAATCATCGTGGTGTTTTTGACCTGTCATTTCAGGTGAAGGAAGGTGAGGTTCTTGGATTTTTAGGACCTAATGGCGCAGGAAAGACAACAACAATCAGACAGCTGCTTGGCTTTATCAAACCAGATAGTGGAAGTGTTAGTATTCTTGGCAAAGACTGCTTTCAGAAAGCAGATGAAATCCAGAGGAAACTGGGGTATCTTCCGGGAGAAATTGCATTTATTGATTCTATGCGGGGATGGGAGTTTATCCGTTTTATTGCGGACATGAAAGGGATGAAGGATTTAAGTCGTGCAAAAGAATTGATGGAACAGTTCGAGCTGAATCCCAATGGGAAGATTAAGAAGATGTCTAAGGGAATGAAACAAAAGATAGGGATTATCTGCGCATTCATGCAGAATCCAAAGATATTAATCTTGGATGAGCCAACCAGCGGCTTGGATCCGTTGATGCAGAATCGATTTGTGGATTTGATTCTGGAGGAAAAGAAGCGTGGAAAAACAATTCTGATGTCATCTCATATCTTTGAGGAAATAGAGAAGACTTGTGACCGTGCAGCAATTATTCGTGAGGGAAGTCTGGTGGCAGTGGATTCTATGGAGAAGCTTTGTCAGGGGAGAACGAAGAAGATGGAGATTGCATTTGCAGAGGAAAGTATGGCAACGGAATTTATGAGGAACTATGCTGCAAAGCATAAGCAGAATTCACAAAAACAAGGATATGATTTGGGGCAACAAGGGAACAAGGTAATTCTGACTGTTGGTAACAATATTGATCAGGTGGTTAAGGCGGCAGCACAGTTTACCATAAAGGATATTAATGTACATACCCAGTCATTGGAGGAATTCTTTTTACATTTTTATGGAAAACACGAGAATTTGGAACGAGAGAAGCTGAGTGAATCTATAGATGTTGAATCTGATGTACAGGCTGGAAAAGGAGGCGTACGATGAATCTAACTTTATATAAAAAGGAATGGAAAAGCAACTGGATATTATGGGTGATTTTCGCAGCGGTATTGACCGTGTATGCCTGTATGATTGTTGCCATGTTTGACCCGAAGATGGGAGACAGCTTGAAGATGATGGCAGATAGTATGCCAGAAATCTTTGCAGCCTTTGGTATGGCAGATGTGGGGCAGACATTGCTGGAGTTTATTTCAGGATATTTATATGGAATCTTGCTTACAGCATTTCCAGCAGTCTATATTATTCTGTTGAGCAACAAGCTGGTTGCACGTTATATCGATAATGGTTCCATGGCGTATCTGCTGGCAGTACCAGAGAAGAGAACAAAAATGATTCGCACACAGGTCATATATTCAATCACAAGTCTGTTGGCATTGCAGATTTACATTGTAGCGGTATTATTGATTTATTCGCAAATTATGTTTTCAGGAGAATTGGAAATCACAGCATTTTTAAGAATCAATGTAGGACTGTTCGGATTATGGATGATGATAGGAGGAATATGCTTCTTCTTTTCTAGTGTGTTCAATGATACAAAGTGGGCATCTGGATGTAGTACAGCCTTCGTCGTGTATGCGATTCTTGTGCAAATGATTTCTCAGGTGGGTGATAAGTTTGAAAATATAAAATATGCTACACCGATGACATTATTTCAGGTAGATGGCTTGGCAGCCGGAGATGGAAGTGCATGGGTTGGCTGCTTGGTGATGTATCTGATTGGCATAGTGTTTTATGTTACAGCAGTTCAAGTGTTTGCAAGAAGGGATTTACCGCTTTAAGCTGTAGACGAAAAATATATGACACATATGACTTGTAAAATGAGAATGATATATGCATGAGAACAAAGCTTAACTGTCAGTTAAGTTCGGATAGAATTTCTTGCCAGCACATCAATGGTGGAGAGAAGGCGTAGTTGTTATAATGATCTTAGGATTTGAATCAATATAAGGAATTCCAAGAAGGAGGATTTATTAATATGCCAATTAATCAGGTAATACACGATAAACGAAAAATGCTGGGGCTGACTCAGGAAGATATAGCAGATGCGCTAGGCGTATCTGTTCCAGCAGTTAGCAAGTGGGAAAATGGGATTTCTTACCCGGACATTACGATCATTCCTGCGTTGGCGAGATTTTTGCATACGGATTTGAATACGCTTTTGTGCTATGAGAGGGAACTATCTGAAAAGGAAGTTGGAGAATTTGTAAATAATCTGGCAAAACGAATGGAGCAGGATGGTTTTGTTAAAATCTATCAAAGTGCCAGAGACAAAATCAAGGAATATCCTACAGATGCCAGATTCATTCAGACAACCGCCACATTTTTAAAGGGAGCCATGCTCATGAGTCAGTTAAAGCCGGAAGAGAAGTCTTTTTATGATGAGGAGATTACACATTTGTATGAAATGGTAGGCCAATTGGACTGTGAACCCTATGCGGGAAGAGCCAATTATATGCTTGCATCCAATGCGATTTCAGAGAAGGATTATGAGAAGGCGCAGGAACTGCTGGACCGAATTCCCAAGTATGATGGATTGGACAAACGAATGCTGCAGGCACGTTTGCTGGAGAAGAAAGAACAGTACACAGAAGCTGCAAAGATTTATGAGGGGAAACTGTCAGCCATGTTAAATGAACTTCAGGTGCCACTCATGCAGTTAATCCATATTGCTGTAATGGAAGGTAACAGTGAACTGGCAGAGAAACTGGTGCTTTGCGGAGAACAGATTACAAAGGCGGCTGGATTGTGGGAGTATATTTCTTATGTATATGCGTTTCAGAAAGCCATGGACGAAAAGGATGCGGCTAAGACGATGGAAGTATTGGAGCCGATGATGAAGGCAATGTTGATTCCATGGGATGTGAAAAAATCTCCACTGATGAGCCATATGACGATGGCGCAGGAAGAACGGGATAAGAATTTGAGCAAAGAGGAATTGCAGCAAAGGAGTGGGCATATTAACATGGGGCAGAAGATGCTGTCAGGAATCCTAGCAGATTTAGAGCATAATCCAGAGTATGATTTCCTGAAAGGGGAGAACGCGTTTCAAGAATTAATAAATGAATATAAAAAGAAGTTGTAGTGAGATAATAAGATTGGAAAAGGGAGAAAACATATATTATAGTTTTCTCCCTTAATTCATTATTATATTACCATAAAATTCACTTTTTTTCAAGACTGGTATGCTGTGGCAAGCAGTGATATAGTTATGTCCTAATAAAGGAGGGGAGCTATGGAGAAGAACTGGATGGAGCTTTTGGGACAGCAGAATCAGATAAAGGCAGTGCTAAAGACCAATGAATACACAACAAAATGCGGTCTGGTGCTTACAGAACAAGATGCAATTATACTTTCACGCGGAAGAAAGAGTGCATTAAGAGAACAGAGAAGAGTAGAATTTGGGGAAGGAATTATCCCGAAGCTGATCTATGCATTTGCAGATTCACCATATATCAATCAGGATAATTATGTTCAGACCCTGATGGAATTGCAGGATTTGTTTTATCGTTTTAAGAATGAGATGAATGATGAAATTACAGATGATGAGCTGATAAATTTTATGAAAGAACAGTTCGATACCATATGCTTTGGAGATTTGGAATATTTGGGTGGAGCTTGTATGGAAGTTTTTGCTGAAGCAATTCGTGCAGGTTATGACGATTATCATTATTCGGAAGGATATGGGGAGTATCAGAAGTTTGATATGGTTCCAAGATGGGATTATCAGTTGTTTGTAAAAGCATTGGAGGATTTAGAGTCGTAGAAGACGAAGGCATATAAATTTCATGAGGTGAAATATGGAGCGTGGGAAAGAATATCAGAAGGAACAGGAAAATCTAATACCATATGAATTGGAGGAGCTGGTTCCAATTGTTGCTGAACTTGCTAGAAAGCATAATGGAATCGACAGTAGTTCTATATCCTATGAAAAAGCAAATTCATTGATGGAAACAGTGATATTCTGTATTATGGAGAATTATAATGCGAAGGAGCAGTCACTACAGCAAGAAGTTTGTAGTGGGAAACATAATACGGAATCAGGGGAAAGTGAAGATATGCAGATGCAGGCACAATTTGAAAAACTGTCAGCATTTCAAGCATATAAACGAGGCCGAGTATTGGTTGAACAAAAGGTAAAAGATGCATTGGCTTTGTATCATGCAATATTGAAGAAGTTTGATGACTATGGGAATTATTACCTGAAGCAGACAATAATTGCAGGAATGCCAGAATTTTTCAAGTGGTACGATGCACGGTTTGCGGCGCATGAGACAATGTTGACATTAGATTATCATGTATTAAGAGATCGTTTGATTTGTAGATTAAAGGGAATAGATGCTATATACGAATATTTAAAATGCATTGAAATAGAGCAGAACTTTTTAGGAAAAATGAGTCGGACATTTGTTATGCAATGTCTGAATGCATATAATTCTTCTTATAAAGATATGGTAGATAATCTATGCTCACCAGTGTTGGAACATATTGTTTACTGTGTATTGTTGGATAAGAAGTCTTTTGGAGAAACACTAACGAATGAAGAAAGAAAAACGGCAATAGGGAAGCTTTATCAAGATGATATTAATGACTGGATGCAATATGTTCAGAAAAGACTACAGGAATTTTTTGCAGAATATTATGATAAGGATATATATTGGTATCTTAGGAATTCTGTAAGAGATGTGTTTGTGCGTTTTACAAATCTGTCCAAATTTGAAACATTTTGATTTGTAATTTTCTGGAGGATATCATACAATGTATTTTATAGAAAACAGATATGGAGTACAGTAAATGATGAATGATACAAAACAGATAGATGAATTACATGAGCATTTACATGAACATTTGCATGACCACGAACATCCCCATACTCACGAACACATACATGAGCAGCACGACCATGCTCATGTTCATCCTCACGGACATACCCATAATCCAGAGGATGTGAAGGCGATTGTCAACCGATTGGCGAAGGCATGTGGGCACTTGGAGTCAGTAAAACGGATGGTGGAAGATGGAAGAGATTGCAGTGAAGTTTTAGTTCAGCTGGCAGCAGTCAAGGCAGCAATTAATAATGCTGGAAAAGAGATTTTAAAAGAACATATCAGCCATTGTATTGTAGAGGCCGTTGAGGAGAATGATTCTCAGGCAATTGAGGAACTGAATAAGGCGATAGATAAGTTTATAAAGTAGAGCTGATTGCAAGTACAGAGTAATAAGCAGGGCAATGAAAAGATATATGATGGAATGAGAGAGTGGACAATATACATGAAAATCTTAATCTACAAATGGAATGTCTTTAATCAGGAGGACATTAAGAGCGCATTTGAATATTTTGGACACACGGTAGATATGTATTCCGGCCCTTATGATAAGTGCGATATATTCGCGGAATATGACATCATCTTTTCAGTGAATTACTTTTCAGAAGTTTCAGATTTGTGCCAAGAACTGGGAAAGCCATATGTGTCTTGGACAGTGGATAGTCCCATGATAACCATGTACCATCAGTCGGTTTTTAATCAGCATAACTATATTTTTCTGTTCGATCAGTTTCAGTACGTGCAGTTTAAGAACATGGGCGTGAAGCACGTATATTATCTTCCATTGGCTGTAGATACAGAACGAGTGCAGAAGCAGCTTGCAGAGAGGAAGAATTTAAATGGGCATTCATTTCAAAATGAAATTGCTTTTGTAGGTGGACTCTATCACAAGAATTCCTATGATGCCATAGAACCAGTGCTGCCAGAATATTTACGGGGGTATTTTGACGCCGCCATGGAGGCACAGATGGATATTTATGGGGATAATCTTTTTGACAGCCTGCTTAATGTGGATATCCTTACGAAATTATCAAGTATTGTGGATTTTCAGCAGGATGATCGGTCTTTTTCAGACTTGAAACTGGTATTTACATCAACATATCTGGGATATAAGCTTGCCCAGAAAGAGAGAATACGGTATCTGAATAGTCTCGCAAGGAATCATCAGGTGGGATTATATACTTCAGAACCAGATGAGGCATTGCAAAATGTGACATACATGGGAACAGTAGATTACCTCAATGATATGCCGCGTGTCTTTCATGATTCTAATATAAATCTGAATCTCACCATAAGAAATATTCGTACAGGAATTCCTCTTCGAGTGTGGGATGTGCTTGGAGCAGGAGGCTTTTTGCTAACCAATTATCAGGTGGAGCTGGATTCTTATTTTGAGAATGGAAAAGATATCGTATACTTTGATGGGTTAGATGACTGCCTAAGGAAGGCAGACTATTATCTGACGTATGAAGACGAGCGTAAGACAATCGCAGAGAATGGATTGAAAAAGGTCCACAAGGAGCATTCCTACGTGGACCGAATTCGTGTAATACTTAATTGCTTGAATAACGCTTCCCGCTAAATACACCGTTATATTCGTTGAAGAAGCTCTCCTCGATCTTTCGCATCATAACGGTAATATATTCATCTAAGTAATTTAAAGAAATATACATATTTCCCACCGCCGAATCAATAATCTGAATCTTAATGAGCAGATTATTATCGGTTCTCCAAGCAGCAGATGCTGCACATCTAAAGTCATAGTCTGGGAACTGCTGAATGCAGTTGTGCCCTAATCCAAATGTAATCTCATGAGCGCCAGTTTTGTTGGCATAGTATAAAGTACCTTCGCTGGCAGCTGTATCAAATTGAACCCTTACATTGGTTACACTACAAGGGTTCTCATCACAAACATAAGAAATATTGTTAATCAAATCAGCCATAGGCATTGTTGATTCGCCAGGAAGGACATAAAGCTTGCGGGAATTACAGAAAGTAGTAAGTTCCTGAACTGCAGCAGCATTTTCTGGAAGGGGACTGTCTGAAAGCTTGTCATATATTTCAGACCAGAAGGCTTCATAAATTAGCTGAACACCGCCCTGACGTCCCTGCGCATCTGCAGTTGTAATCATGAAAATGTCTTTTTCTGGTACATACATAGCAAGCTGTCCGCCCATACCAAATAATACGTATCCGTCGTGGGTGGTCATCCAGATTTGATAGCCATATCCCTGAATCTCTTCTAAAGTTCCCTGTTTTCCATGAGGGTCACTGTGCTTCTTGACAGCTTCAGAGATGAACTTCTTAGGAAGAAGCTGCTTTCCATGATACACGCCTCCTTTTGCGATGCAGTACATGACCTTGAGAATGTCATAGGTTGTACAGCAAAGCCCTGAACCTCCCATGCTGACGCCTACTGGGTCTTTCAGAATATATGCATCCTTAGAGAAGCCGATTTCATCTAAGAACTTGATACGCAGGTAGTCAAGAACGCTCATGCCAGTTAGCTTTTCTACGAGAGCACCTAAGGTGTGAGTGGAAGAAGTATCATAGGAAAAGTTCGTTCCAGGAACATGGTCTGGAGTTGTCACGAAAAATGTTGCGGTCCAGTCATCCATCTTGGTTACTTTATAGGTGGTTTTATCATGACATGTGCGCATGGTCAGCATTTGACGGATTGTCAACATCTTTAGGTAAGGATGTGCACCTTCCGGTGGAAGCTTTTCTGGAAAATAATCAACGATGTGGTCGTCTAAAGAAAGCTTTCCTTCTTCTTCAAGCAATCCAATGGCGAGGCAGACAAAGCTCTTAGTAATCGAAAACATTCTATGAAGTGAATTGCGGTCATAAGGTGCATAGTAAGTCTCGGCACAGACTTTATCATGGCGCATAATGATTGCGCTGTGCATCGGAAGCTCTTGCTCATCTAGGCGTTTTAGAAAATTTTTGATGGATAAAGCTGGAATCCCCAAGGATTCAGGACTCGCAGTTTCAAATAAATGGTTCATAGTGAATTTCTCCAATCTGTTCATACTGTAGCAGGTTACAAAGTGTCTCTGCATGATTTCCTAAATTATACTACGAAATAAGAAAAGGGACAATTGCTGTGGGAATCAATCGAAGGCTTTCTACTGAATTTTTGTACTTTAATTTTAAGAGAAAATGTAGTATCATTACAGGAAATGTATTACGTTACATAAAACACGAATAAGAATAGATAGAATGAATGCATAGATATCAATGAGATAGTGACAAAATGAGAAATGGAGATTATGATGATTCAATTATTAGTGCGTACATTTATTAAAGATTACGATGATGTGAAAAATCCGCAGGTTCGGCAGCGATATGGAATGTTTTCTGGTGGAGTGGGGATATTTTGTAATGTCCTGTTATTTATAGCGAAATTTGCAGCGGGAACATTGACAGGCGCGGTTTCGATTACAGCGGATGCTTTGAATAACCTTTCGGATGCAGGATCATCAGTAGTGACAATTCTTGGATTCAAGATAGCAGGAAAACCTGCGGATCCAGAACATCCTTATGGGCATGGAAGATACGAATATATAGCAGGCCTTGTGGTGGCTGCAGCAATTGTGATGATGGGATTAGAACTGCTCAAGTCATCCTTTCAAAAAATCATTCATCCTGAAGTACTGGAATTTAGTATCATTTCCGTTATTATTCTTATCGTATCTATTGTGGTTAAGATGTGGATGGCTCTTTTTTATAAGAAGCTTGGGAAACGTATTTCATCTTCTGCAATGGAAGCAACATCAACAGACAGCTTGTCAGACTGTGTTTCGACTACGGTGGTTTTGGTATCTTTGATTATCAGCATGGCAACAGGCCTGAATGTGGATGGATATGCAGGTGCAGTAGTGGCAGTATTTGTATTGATTGCGGGGATTGGAGCGGCGAAGGATATGCTTCAGCCACTTCTGGGGCAGCCACCAGAAAAGGAGTTTGTGGAAGAAATCGAGCGATTGGTTCTGGAGGATCAGCATATTATTGGAATTCATGATATGATTGTGCATGATTATGGACCGGGACGCGTATTTGCATCTCTCCATGCAGAAGTGCCACATACCATGGATGTTATGGAAGCACATGATTGTGTGGATCTGGCAGAGCAAAGAGTAATGAAGGCGCTTGGCTGTGGAATTTCCATACATATGGACCCGGTCATGAACGATGATGCGAATGTATCTGCCTTAAAGAATATGACACAGCAGGTTTTAAGAGAGATTGATCCGAGCATTAGAATGCATGATTTTCGAACAACACAAGGTCCATTAATCACCAATCTGATTTTTGATGTAGTCATTCCGTTCCATTATAAACTGACCGATGAAGAATTAACGGACGTAATTAAACAAAAAATCACTGCCAAGAACGAAAAGTGCAGGGCAGTGATTCATGTTGATAAGGATTATATTGGTTAAATCCATCCACCATCCAACTGGATGACCTGTCCAGTAAGATAGGAGTTACCGAATACAAGTGAAGAAACGAATTCAGCGACATCTTCCGGCTGGCCAATACGGCCGGCCGGAATTTCTTCTATTAACGCATTCATTTCCTCTTCTGATAAATGACCGTTCATGGTGGTTTCAATAGCACCGCAGGCAATGGCATTCACCTGAATATTACTTGGTGCCAGTTCTTTTGCCAGAGCTTTCGTCATGGAATTGACAGCGCCCTTTGTTGCAGAGTAAGCCACTTCACAGCTTGCACCGCATATTCCCCATACGGATGAGATGTTTATAATTTTCCCATGATGGTTATGGAGCATGTCTTCTACTGCAAAGTGGCAGCAGTTATATACGGAATCCAGATTGGTACCCATAATCCGACGCCATTGTTCAGGCGTTGTATCCTGAAACAGTCCAACAATGGATATTCCAGCATTATTGATTAATACATCAACAGGGTCGAATGTCTGATGAGTAAAATCAAACATATTCTTTACAGTTTCATAATCACTTAAATCTCCCAGAAATATTTCACACTGAGCTCCTTTCTGAATCACTTCTTTCTGTACATCTGCCAATTTCTCTCTATTTTTCAAACAGTTGATAACTATGTTGATATCTTCTCGGGCAAGCCCAATGGCGATAGATTTTCCGATTCCCCGGGATGCGCCAGTAACGATGACTGTTGTACTCATATATGACCTCCTGCAAGGCGAATAAGCCTTTTTTATAGTAATAAAAATGATATATAGAATTCTGTTTACTATCATACCGCGAAAATGCTGTAAGCACAAGAACTATGCGACTTATGGACTATTTTTACTATTAGAAATACGACTAAAAATATAGAATAAATTCTGATTTTATCCCTTGACATTTAGAGGTTTGTGCATCATGACTAAAATGATGAAATTCGATTAATTAAGAGAAAAAACACTTGACAGAAACCTTGTGGATTTATCAGAAAGTTATCCACAATCAGAAAACACTTATTTATCACGCTTTTGACTTATACACTAAGTTATCCACATTATCCACAAAAAACACTGTGTGGATTTAATCATGATTTATCATTATTTTGAGACTGCAAATGATTTGTCGATTTGTCCAAAATTGTAAAAATCCATTAAAATTGTGTTACAAATACTTGACAAATCTGTTGCATTGTATGTAATGCCAGTTTTACTGGTTTTGCGTAATAAATCAATGAAAAATGTATAAATTGTGAGAATTTAGCTTGTTAAATGTAAAAATTGTGGTATAATAATCACATCAGTAAACAACAGCTTTGTTGTTTGCAAATCGTGTAATTTGCATATGTAAAATAATCTTAAGGAGGTTATAAAAAATCATCTAATTTTTACAAATCAGATGGTAGCAAGGCTTCATATGAATGCCACGATGATAATACACAATAAAGGAGTTGGACATCATGCGTTTTATTATTACAGGAAGAAATATTGATGTAACAGAAGGATTAAAGACAGCAGTTGAGGAAAAACTTGGAAAACTTGATAGATTTTTCGCTCCAGAAACAGAAGTGAACGTAACACTTAGTGTAGAAAAAGAAAGACAGAAGATTGAAGTTACAATTCCAGTGAAGGGGAATATTATTAGAAGTGAACAGGTCAGCAGTGACATGTATGTTTCTATCGATCTTGTAGAAGAGATTATTGAACGTCAGTTAAAGAAATATAAGAATAAGATCGTGGACAAGCAGCAGAATGCAGCGGCATTTGCACAGGAATTTGTTGATAAAGAATATGAGGATGAAGATGAAGTTAAGATTATCAGAACCAAGAGATTTGGTATCAAGCCAATGGATCCAGAGGAAGCATGTGTACAGATGGAACTACTGGGACATAACTTCTATGTATTCTTTAATGCAGAGACCGGAGAAGTGAATGTTGTATATAAGAGAAAAGGGAATACATATGGTCTGATTGAACCAGAATTAGATTAGTATGTGTGATTTTACAGTAATTTAAGATTTTGTCTGGAAATTCAGACAGAATAATCAAAGACATGGGAATTCGCAGAATGTAGGAAAACTGCTGGATTCTCATGTCTTTTGTATTTTTGTGTAGAATTGTGCATATAAAGGTGCGTTATTGCTAAAAAGAAGAAATAGTGGTACAATCATTCAATAAATTGTTATGGTTCAAAGGAGATCAATAATGGGGTTAGCTCAGAAGTTATTTGGCACACACAGTCAGCATGAATTAAAAAGAATTCTTCCAATTGCAGATAAGGTAGAAAGCTACCAGTCAGCAATGGGGGCACTGAGTGATGAAGAATTAAAGGGAAAGACAAAAGAATTTAAAGATAGATTGGCAAAAGGAGAGACATTAGATGATCTTCTGCCAGAAGCATATGCAGTTGTAAGAGAAGCTTCCAAGAGAGTTCTTGGAATGGAGCATTACCGCGTACAGATTATTGGTGGAATTATCCTGCATCAGGGGCGTATTGCAGAGATGCGTACTGGTGAAGGTAAGACCCTGGTATGTACACTTCCAGCATATCTGAATGCATTAACAGAAGAAGGGGTACTGGTTATTACGGTCAATGATTATCTTGCAAAACGAGATGCAGAGTGGATGGGACAGATTCATGAATTCCTTGGATTGAAAGTGGGAATCGTTCTTCATGATCTAAAGGATGATGAAAGACGTGCAGCATATGCATGTGATATTACTTATGTGACGAATAATGAGTTGGGATTTGATTACCTGCGTGATAATATGGCGATTTATAAGGAACAGTTAGTTCTTCGTAGCCTGAAGTACTGTATTATCGATGAGGTCGATTCTGTATTGATTGATGAGGCTAGAACTCCTCTGATTATTTCAGGACAGAGCGGAAAGTCAACAAAGCTTTACGAGCTGTGTGATGTACTTGCACGTCAGCTTGAAAAAGGTGAATATAAGGGCGAGTTGACAAAGATGCAGGCAATTATGCAGGAAGATGTAGAGGAAGAGGGAGATTTTGTCGTTAATGAGAAGGACAAAGTCGTGAATCTTACAGAACAGGGTGTCCATAAGGTGGAACAGTTCTTCCATATTGATAATTATGCAGATCCTGAAAATCTGGAGATTCAGCACAATGTAACTCTTGCGCTTCGTGCACATAACCTGATGTTCAGAGATAAGGATTATGTTGTTAAAGATGATGAGGTTCTGATTGTTGATGAATTTACTGGACGTATTATGCCGGGCCGTCGTTACTCAGATGGACTCCATCAAGCAATTGAGGCGAAGGAACATGTAAAGGTTAAGAGAGAAAGTAAAACACTTGCAACCATTACTTTCCAGAACTTCTTTAATAAGTTTGAAAAGAAGGCTGGTATGACAGGTACTGCCTTAACAGAAGAAAAAGAATTCCGTGAAATCTACAACATGGATGTTGTTGAGGTTCCAACAAACAGACCAGTTGCAAGAATAGATATGGAAGATGC
>JAQUVV010000181.1 GCA_028693195.1 Lachnospira sp. | reverse complement strand
ATATGCAAGCAAAACTGCATATTTCCTGGTGCTTTATGAATTTCGATTCATTTAGGTGTAAAATTACTGGAAGTTAACATCCTATATAGATATAGTTAATTTCCTATATGGCTTATTGAGTTCCTTCTATATTTATGATAAAATATGAAATTGTGTTAAGCTCATTCTTAAAAAATATAAATACGACATATATCTGGCATAAAAATCATTACAATATTCCAGATTGTCTTGAAAACAAAGGAGATATTATATTATGAAACTCGGAATTGTTGGACTTCCAAACGTTGGTAAGAGTACATTATTCAACTCATTAACAAAGGCTGGCGCTGAATCTGCAAACTATCCATTCTGTACAATCGATCCCAATGTTGGTGTTGTCCCTGTACCAGATGAAAGACTCAATCAACTTGCTGCGTTATATAATTCAGCAAAAATCACTCCAGCAGTAATTGAATTCGTAGATATTGCTGGTCTTGTAAAGGGTGCATCTAAAGGTGAAGGTTTAGGAAACCAGTTTCTAGCAAACATCCGTGAAGTAGATGCCATTGTTTATGTCGTTAGATGTTTTGAAGATACGAATATTGTTCACGTAGATGGTTCTATTGATCCACTTCGTGATATCGAAACAATCAATCTTGAATTAATCTTCTCTGATCTTGAAATTCTCGAAAGACGTCTTTCTAAGCAGAAACGTGCTTCTTATAACAATAAGGAAATTGCAAAAGAATGTGAACTCATTGAAAGACTGAAGTCGTTCCTTGAAGATGGCAATCTGGCAAAGAACTTCGAATGTGAAGATGATGATGAAGTTGCCATGATGAAAGAATACAATCTTCTAACAGCAAAGCCTGTTATCTTTGCAGCAAATGTAACTGAAGATGATTTAGCTGATGACGGTGCAAATAACCAGTATGTTGCTCGTGTACGTGAATTTGCTTCAAAAGATAACAGTGGTGTATTCGTAATCTGTGCACAGATTGAGCAGGAAATTTCCGAATTAGATGATGACGAAAAGAAAATGTTCTTAGAAGATCTTGGTCTTACTTCTTCTGGATTAGACAAACTCATCGCCGCAAGTTATGAACTTCTTGGACTAATCAGCTACCTGACCGCTGGTGAAACAGAAACACGTGCCTGGACAATCACAAAGGGCACAAAAGCACCTGGTGCTGCTGGTAAAATTCATAGTGATTTCGAGCGAGGCTTTATCAAAGCAGAAGTCGTAAACTATCAGGATCTCTTAGACTGCGGTACTTATACTGCTGCTAAGGAAAAAGGACTTGTTAGAATGGAAGGCAAGGAATACGTTGTAAAAGACGGAGATGTGATTCTTTTTAGATTTAATGTGTAAAATATTAATAAAAATACACGTCGATAAGACGCACAACCATAAAAAGTGGGGATAGAATTGGCAATGCCAATTCTATCCCCACTTTTTAACATATAGGAATTTTCGCGCTATCCTATAATCTTATAATCATAATATGATGTATTCTTTTTACCAAACTGACATAACATCCTGAAACTTCTTCACGTTCTCTGCTGCATCCCCTTTGAATACGGCAGAGCCCGCTACAATAATATTCGCTCCTGCTTCCAGTACAGTTGCCAGATTTTCTACATTGATGCCTCCATCAATTTCGATATCCACATTCAGCTGATTCTCATCAATATATCTTCTCAATTCCTTCACCTTGCTTAGGGTTTCAGGTATGAACTTCTGTCCCCCAAATCCTGGATTCACGCTCATAACCAGAACCATATCTACCTGATTCAGATAAGGAAGCACTGCTGATACAGGTGTTGCAGGATTCAAGGTAATTGCTGGCTTCACTCCTGCCTCTCTAATTTTCTTCAAAGTTTCCGCTACGTCTGCGCATGCTTCCACATGAACTGTAATAATATCTGCCCCTGCTTTCACAAACTCTTGAATGTAGCGAACTGGCTCATTAATCATCAGATGCACATCAAAAACTTTAGATGTCACCTTTCTAATAGACTGAATAACTGGCATGCCAAATGAAATACTTGGCACAAACAATCCATCCATTACATCAATATGCACATATTCTGCGCCTGCTTCGTCAATTGTCTTAATTTCTTCTCCCAGCTTTGCAAAATCTGCTGCTAATATAGAAGGTGATAATTTATTCATATTTTTTATTTCTCCATTAATCTCTATCTATTTCTATGCCACACGTGATCACATGCCGCTCTGATATTTCATTCATATATCTTTCTAATATTTCTTCTGCTCTTTGCGTTCATTATAAATCTCGGTATAGCTCTGATATCTTCTACTGCTGATTATCCCCTGCTCTACCGCTGCCTTTACTGCGCAATTCGGCTCATTCATATGAACACATCCATGAAATCTACAGGTTCCTTCGAAAGGCTCAAATTCCGAAAAATAAAAACGAAGATTTTCCTTTTCTATTTCTGGAATCATCAATGATGTAAAACCTGGTGTATCACAAATATACGTCTCCTCTGAAACATAGAATATCTCAGAATGTCTAGTCGTATGTCGACCTCTTCCAATCCTGCTGATTCCGCCTGTCTCCATAACATCCTTCTCTTCTGGAAGGATTAGATTCGTAAGTGATGACTTCCCAACTCCAGATGGTCCAGCTAAGACTGTTGTTTTAGAACTAAGTGTATCCATAACCTCGCTGATTCCAGACTGATTGTAAGTACTGATGAACAATGCCTTGCATCCACATTTCTCATAGATATCACGAAGCTTGTTAATCTCGTCATCCTGAACCAGATCAATCTTATTAAAACAGATAACCGTTGGCACATTCTGATAATCCATCATTAAGATAAAGCGATCCAGAAGGTTATAGTTAATCTCTGGCTGAGTAATTGCAAATACAACCATCGCCTGATCAATATTGGCAGATGCTGGACGAATCAATTCATTCTTCCTAGGTAATATATCGACAATGTTCCCCTTATACTCTGCCTTATCAATGACATCAATCAAAACATTATCCCCAACAAGCGGCTTCACTTTTCTGTTTCGAAATATTCCTTTTGCCTTACATTCATAAATACCGCAGGCCCCTGCTCCTGCATGCTCAGTTTCCTGAACATGCACATAGTAGAAGCCTGCGATTCCTTTAATTATCTTTCCCTGCATATGTTTTTTATGCCTTTTCTTTATTGTGCAGCTGTTGTTGATGGTGTCTGTTGTGTTGGTGAAGCTGTTGTTGTTTCTTCACCTAAATAAATATGAATTGTTACTGTCGTACCCTTTGCTACCGTTGATCCAGATGGATAGTCCTGTGTTGCCACAGTTCCCTTTGTTCCACCCTTTACATCATATTTAATTGTTGCCTTTAATCCATTATCAATCAGCCACTGCTCTGCTCCAGAATCTGTAAATCCTACAAGGTTCGTCATTGTCACATTACTGCTAGGATCTTTTCCTCTACTGACAACAAGTGTGACTGTTGAACCTTCTGTTGTCTTTCCAGTTGGTGAATAGCTAATTACCTTTCCCTGCTCTACATCATCACTATATGGATACTCTACTGTATATGATAATTTTGCATTCTGTAAAGCCGCTATTGCTTCTGCCTCAGTCTTACCCTTCACATCTGGAATAGTTACTTCCACAATATCCTTACCTGTACTTACTGTCAGAACTACCGATGTATTCTTGGCAACCTGTGTCCCTGCTGATGTTCCCTGAGAAATTACAAGTCCCTCTGCAACTGTATCAGAAGCCTGTGAAACAACTGTATATCCAAGGCCTAAATCATTCAGTGCCTTGCCAGCTTCTTCCTTTGTCTTACCCTTTACATCAGGAACTGCAACTCTGTCACCTGCAGTCGTCTTCGTCGTATTACTCTTAGTTGTCTCTGTTGTAACTGCTGTTGTATTATTTTCCTTTGAAGATGAAGAGCTGCCTACAAGCTTTACAATAATGAAGATTGTGATAATCAGAATAATTGCTACGATTCCAACTCCAATCCACTTCATTGCTTTATCAAGCTTGTCGTTGCTTTCATCATCGATATCAGAATCCTCTTCTTCATCATCGCTGTCATCATCGTCATCGTCATCATTCAGCATATCATCATCGTCATCATTCAGCATATCATCATCGTCATCATCGTTAAGCATATCATCATCTAATTCCTCATCATCTGACAATACATCCTCTTCTTCATTATCCATAACGCTCTTATTCAAATCAACAGAACCATATACTGGTGCCATCTTCACAAAATCCACATCCGGCATAACCAATGATTTCTTCAAATCTACAATTAATTCTGCAACATTCAGATATCTACGTTCTGTCTTTTTCTGTGTACACTTTAAGACAATCTTATCCACACTAATTGGGATATCATCTGCAGCCGTCGAAGGTGCTGGAATCTCATCCTGAATATGCTGTACTGCAACTGCCACTGTAGAATCTCCATCAAACGGAACAGTTCCTGTCACCATCTCGAACAATGTAATACCGAATGAATAGATATCACTTCTTTCATCAGAATATCCACCTCTTGCCTGTTCTGGGGAAATGTAGTGAACAGATCCCATTGCTGCTGAGTTAATCGTACTGCTTGTTGCCGCCTTCGCAATTCCGAAATCTGTTACCTTGACCTTGCCATCTTTTGAAATAATAATATTCTGTGGTTTAATATCTCTATGAATAATATGATGAGAATGTGCTGCCTCCATACCATTGGCAACCTGAATTGCAATACTTACTGCCTCTTTATATGGAATTCTTCCCTTCTTCTCAATATATTTCTTTAACGTAATACCTTCAACCAGCTCCATAACAATGTAGTAGATTCCATTCTCATCTCCAACATCATATACGTTCACAATGTTCGGATGTGTTAACCCTGCTGCAGCCTGTGCCTCTGCTCTGAACTTTGTCACAAAGTTCTTATCCTCATTGAATTCTGGTTTCATTACTTTAATTGCGACAAAACGATTCAGCTTGTGGCACTTTGCTTTATATACATCTGACATTCCACCAGTACCGATCTGCTCTAAAATCTCGTATCGATCTGCTATAAACATTCCTTCTCTTAACATAAAAACTTTTACCTTTCCACTTATGGTTCTATTAGCATTACTGAAATATTATCTTTACCACCATGATTATTGGCTTCCCTACAAAGAATTTCTGCAGCTTCCTTTAAATCGATATGATTTCTGATAATCTGAAAAATCTCCGTATCTTCTAACATATTGGTCAATCCGTCTGTACACATGAGGATTCGGTCTCCATCCTGAATATCCACTGAAAACATCTCTGGCTCCACTTCATCGCTTCCGCCAACCGCTCTTGTAATAATATTCTTTTTTTCATGTGTTCTTGCCTGTTCCCGATTAATTTCGCCCATAGAAACCATTTCTTCTACCCATGAATGATCTCTGGTAATCTGCGTAATATCATCATTGACAATATATAATCTACTATCTCCAATATTCGCGACCTTCAAGCTATGATCTATGATGCAGGCGACAACCAGCGTTGTTCCCATTCCTTCATAGTCTTCGCTCTCAGAAGCCTTTTCTCTTAGCAAACGATTCACTTCAAAGCATGTATCGTTAATTACTGAAACTGGATCTTTATCTGATGAACTCTGTACAAGTGATACATATGATTCTACTGTATATCTTGACGCCATGTCACCGGCTTTATGTCCACCCATCCCATCTGCTACGATGAACAGATTTGGAAGGCATCCAACCTCAGTCAGTGAATAATAGACATAATCCTGGTTAATCAGCCTTGTCTGCCCTATGTCCGTTACTGTCTGAGCCTTCATGACTATCCTCCATATAACTTTTTCTTAACTG
>JAQUVV010000180.1 GCA_028693195.1 Lachnospira sp. | reverse complement strand
CCGGGCATTTCTCCCAATATAAGGATAGCACTTTGATGCTACACACTAAAAATATCATCAAAATTTGTAAAACATAGTTTTATTCAGTTATCAAGGTACAAAATCTATATCAAAGTCATTGAAAAAAATGACTTTTGACACCTACATCATATTATATATTTATATACATTCTGTCGAATCTAATGTCACATCTGCATTTTCTTTATTCTGTAACTGTGATATGTCTAAAATAAGATAGATTTGTACCAAAATTATCATTTAGTATATATTCAATTGTATAAACGCCAGGAGTTTTATTATCTACGGTACCTTGAACTCTGATATATGATGTAATATCATTCCCATAGATATCCATTGCCAATGTTCCATTCATTGGATCATATGAATCACCTACTTTTATGACAACTCCATCAATCACACGCATAAAATTAATTGGTGTGTTCACTGCCCCATCCAGATTAGATGGCATATCTGAAGGATCATACTTTGCTCCTGCCGATAATGTCTCCTGCTGTTTTAAATCGGAAGGAGTCGTCTCTGAAGAATCCTCATAGATTTCAACCGCTGTATTATTGCCACAATTCTCATATATCCACTTTGCTTTATCCGCAGCTACATAGACTGACCCAATCTGAGTCACTTTACCAAGATTATTGTATAATGAAACATCCAGCTTGGAAGTATCCTTTGCATAATAAGGAACTGAATAAATCCATGCTCCACTTTCAAAACGATTCGCATAATGTCCATACGCACTACTGTTAATCTGATACCAAACAGCTTTATCACTAATCACAGTTATTCCTGCCTGCAATGAAGCATTACAGGAACACCAGAATTGATCATATACCTTCGTAAATTTCAACTCTGAATCCAAAGTGTAGACAATCACATAATTCTTTGCCTTATTAATACAGATCTTATATTTCTGATTATTTGCTACATATTCTGAGGAACTTTCCTGTGTCACATCCTGGTTTGATGGTTCTATGTCTGCTCCCGCCTGTTGTACATTCTGTTCTGTATCATTCATTGACATTACAGATTTAAACACAAAAAGAACAGCTGCCAGAAGCAAAATTAAGATTATTGCATAGTTCTTAGAATTTCTTCCTGACAGCCATCCTTTGATATTTATTTTCTTTATACGATTATAACCCTTTATTTCCATCATAAAAGCCCATTAACTACTTCAGATTCTTTTCTTTTAATTCAATAAACTTCAATATCATCTCAATTGCGCCCTCTGTACCAAGGATTCCACTATCAAGACAGAGGTCATAGCTCTTAGCCTCGCCCCACTTCTTACTTGAATAATAATTATAATAGCTTGCTCTTCTCTTATCTGTTTTCTGAATCAAATCCGCTGCTTTCGAATCGTTTAATTCATACATCTTCTTAATTCTTTCAACGCGATGATTCATACTTGCTTTAATCCATACACTAACAGCAAATGGATTGTCTTCTAGTGCATAATCTGCACAACGTCCTACAATCACGCAAGACTCCTTCTCAGCTAATTTCTTAATTGCATCAAACTGCGCAAGGAATACCTTATGATTGATTGGCATATCTACATATGAATTCGTATATCCTAATGAATACGTATCCATAACAAGGGAATAAAGGAAGCTGTTCGTAGGCTTCTCATCCTGTGATGCAAACAATTCCTCGCATAAGCCACTTTCTTTGGCAGCCAGTTCAAGCAATTCCTTATCATAACACTTGATTCCTAACTTCTCAGCTAATTTCATACCAATCTCGTGTCCGCCACTACCAAATTCACGTCCAATTGTGATAACAGTTCTCTCATCCATAATACAAATACCTCCAAATTCTGTCTACCATTCAAGATGAAACAAGTACTTTTGATTTATATGCATTATACACCAAATTGTTTAAAAAATCTACAAAAATTGTATAAATTTTCACAAAATTATCTATATCATCGTTTCTTCATTCTAAGATCTTGAAGCACATTTTCAAAATAATCTGGAATTGGTGCCTCAAATTCAACATATTCCTGCGTTCTTGGATGAATAAATCCTAGAACTCTCGCATGTAGTGTCTGTCCTGTCAGATGATATGGAGACTTTGCCGAGCTATATACATCATCCCCTAATAATGGATGTCCAATACTTGTCATATGTACACGTATCTGATGCGTACGTCCTGTTTCCAACTGACATTCCACATAAGAATATTGATTGAAATTCTCTATAACTCTATAATGTGTTACTGCTCGTCTTCCATTCTTCTGATCAATCGCCATCTTCTTTCGATCTACTGGATTTCTACCAATCGGTGCGTCTATAGTTCCTTCTGGCGTTGAAATTGGATTATGGACAATTGCACAATATTTCCTTGTGATTGAATGAACACTCAACTGCGCAGCAATAGAATTATGTGCAACATCATTCTTACATACAACCAACACACCCGTTGTATTCATATCGATGCGATGTACGATTCCAGGACGCATAACTCCATTAATTCCTGATAGCTGATCCTTGCAATGAAACATCAAGGCATTGACTAACGTCCCCGAATAATGACCAGGAGCTGGATGAACAACCATCCCCTTCGGTTTATTAATCACGATCATATCTTCATCTTCATATAGAATATCTAGCGGAATATCTTCCGGTTCGATTTCTGGTACAATCAATTCAGGAATTTGTACATCAATGAGATCTTCCTCACCCAACTTATAATTTGCTTTAATCTGCTTTCCATTAGCTAGAACAAGTCCATCCTTTATCATCTTCTGAACAAATGATCTAGAGCAATCTTCTAACTCTTCTGACAGAAACTTATCTATCCGTTCTCCTGCATCGCTGCAATCAGCCACAAAATGTAACTGTTCCTTCGTGGATTGCTCTCTCTTATTCTGAATTTCGTTCATATCCATATTCCTTTTCCAGCCATTTTATAGTTGTTTCATTTATGACTCATTTTCCTGATTCGTATTTTCTTTTGACAGCTTCAAAAACTCCATATCCGATTCTCTATATATAAAAAATACCAGAATAATAAAAAGGATTACCGAAACAGTCACATAACAATCTGCAACATTAAAAACAGGGAAATTAATCAGCTTAAAATAAACAAAATCTCTTACATATCCAAACAACAGACGATCTATGAAATTACCTATTGCGCCTGCTCCCAATAAGACACAAAACATCTCTAATGGTATCATCTTCTTTATGGACGGCATTCTGAATACGACATATGAAACAACAATGAACAGTACAACTGTTATAATCAGAAAAAAAACTCTTTGTCCGCTGAACAATCCCCACGCCGCTCCTTCATTTCGAAGGTAAGAAAACTCAAATACCCCATCAATGATTACAAATGGCTTCTGATTATACAAGTGCTTCTCAGCGATAATCTTTGTTATTTGATCCAAAAGTACCAATCCTGCAACTCCTACAAGGTAAATCCACAAAAACATATGTTTATTTTTCTTATTCTCCATAACCCCATGCCTTCCTGTATTGATATATAATACGATGCGTTTTTATTCTACAGCATTACACTTTCATAAAAGATCTTTCATCCGCCCTTAGTTACATATAACCTGACTTAAAGCAAGTTTCATTTCTTCCTCTGTTACTGTACGATCAATATATGCACTTCCAATATGGTCTAATAAGATAAACTTGATAATATTAGCTTCCATTTTCTTATCACTCTTTGATACCTGAATCACTTCATCAATATTGATTCCAGACACCGACATTGGGAATTCATACAATTCAAACATTCTACAGGCTTCTTGAAATTCCTCTTCATTAATCATGTTTCTCGCCTTAGAAATATGCAGTGCAGCTATCATACCGAGCACAACACATTCTCCGTGATACAGTTGAAAATCCATGAGTTTCTCGATTGCATGTCCTAATGTATGTCCAAAATTCAAAAGTGCACGTTCTCCCTTTTCCGTCGGATCATTCTCTACTACATTACGCTTAACGTTACAGCTTACTTCAATCATTTCCTCTAGCGCATCCGGATTCATCTCTCTAATTTCTTCCACATGCTCGCGAAGCCAATGATAATATGCTGCATCCTTAATCAATCCATGCTTGATGATTTCTCCAAATCCTGAGTTAAACAGCCTTCTGCTCAATGTATTCAACGTTGTTATATTCATATAAACCAGCTTTGGCTGATGAAATGCGCCTACCATATTCTTATAAGCTCTAAAATCGACACCTGTTTTTCCGCCTATACTTGAATCCACCTGTGCAAGAAGTGAAGTTGGAATCTGAATAAAATCAATTCCTCTCAAATAGGTTGCAGCTGTAAAGCCTGTTAAATCTCCTACTACACCTCCGCCAAGAGCTGCCAGCATATCCTTTCGATCAAAATGGTTCTGTATCAGAAACTCATATACATTCTGTACTGTATCCAGATTCTTATTACTTTCTCCCGCTTCAAATGTGAATACAAACACTTCATTTCCTGTCTTTTCAAGTTCTTTTTGAACTTGGTTCGCATACAACGGTCCTACATTACTATCTGTCACAATACAAATCTTGTGTCCTGTCATCCCATTTTCCTGAAATGCTTGTGCTAGACTATAAAAATCTCTCTCAATCTTAATATCATATATCGGCTTCTGATTCATATGTACTGTAATTGATTTTGCCATGTGATTTTTCCTCTTTCTTAAAAAGTTGCCACCCTTAGAATCTCTCTAGGGGTGGCAAAATATCTGCTATGTAAACAAATTCCACTATTTTCTTAGAATTTTAAATCATTCTTAAATGTTGTAAGATCAATTCCACCAGCAACGATTTCTGGAATATCTCCTGAAATGTCGACATTTGGAGGTGTTACAAGGAAAATGTAATTGGTAATCTTCTGAAGATTTCCTCTCATTGCATAACATGAACCAGCAGAGTAATCAATGATTCTCTGTGCAATTTCAACATGAATTCCTTCAAGATTTAATACAACTGCCTTGCCACTCAATAATGTATCTGTAATCTCGCTTGCATCTTCCATGGATTCTGGTCTTATTACAACGACTTCTAGTCCACGACCACCATTCGCCTTAATTGGAACAATCTTCTTACTGTTATTATATCTGGAAGGCTTCTCATTACTTCCTAATGTAGGTGAAGTCTCCTCTGGCTCGTCCTCATACTTCTTAGCTCCTGAAAACAGCTTCTTTCTTGTGGATGGTTTTTCATCTAAATCATCATCGAAATCGTCATCGTAATCATCATCATAATCGTCATCATCATAATTATCATTCTGAAGTTTAAATACATTCATTACGCCATCTAAAATACTCATATTCTCTATCTCCTATTATTTATTATAATTGCGTGCGCCAAAGATTGCGGTTCCAACTCTCACTAGAGTGGCTCCCTCTTCTACTGCAACAATATAATCATTCGTCATTCCCATGGATAAAGTGTCCATACAGATATTATCAATGTTTTTCCCATTGATGTCAACATATAATTGTTTTAATTTACGAAAAACAGGTCTGTTTTCTTCTGCATTTTCTACAAAAGGTGCACTTGTCATCAACCCCTTCACTGATATTCCCTTCAGCCCAGACATCTGCTCTGCTGCAAAAGCTACTTCATCAACGGAGAATCCAAATTTATTCTCCTCCTGTGCCACATTTACTTCAAGGAGAATCTCAGTTACGACGCCCTTCTTCAATGATTCCTTGCTGATTTCTTCCGCAAGTCTGCTAGAGTCAACAGAATGAATCATTGCTACCTTTCCAACGATATACTTCACCTTATTCCTCTGCAAATGTCCTACCATATGCCACTGGATATCTGTTGCCAGTGTATCAATCTTGTCCACTAATTCT
>JAQUVV010000179.1 GCA_028693195.1 Lachnospira sp. | reverse complement strand
TGTTTCGTTCTCGGTTGTACCTGTCTTACCGGCAGTAGGCTGTCCTGAAACCTTGGCAGCAGTACCGGTACCGTTATTTACAACTGACTCTAATCCGTTTGTTAAGAGCCATGCTGATGTTTCCTTTAGAACAGTATGAGTCTGACTGGCTGTATGATCAATTAATACATTTCCGTCGCGGTCTAAAATCTGTGTATAGTAAACTGGCTTTGTATAAGTACCTTTGTTAGCAATCGCTGCATATGCTGCTGTCATATCAATATTCGTAACACCGTAAGTCATACCACCTAAGGCAAGTGGAAGAACGACATCGTTATTTCCATTTACTGAATTCTTAGGAGAAACCAGTGTGGAAAGACCGAATTTCTCAAGATAGTTAAATCCGACCTGAGGTGTAATTGTCTGTAATATCTTTACGGCTACAATGTTCTGTGATGCGGTTAATGCAGCACGAACGGTCATAAGACCTTTATAGCTACCTGATAAATAATTCTTTACAAGCTGACTGGTTCCTGGATAGTAGAATGGAGAATCGTCAATTGCTGAAGCAAGTGAGACTGCACCAGTGTCCAAGGCAGGACCATATACAACAAGAGGCTTGATAGAAGAACCTGGTTGTCTTATGGAGTCCCCGGCTGCTCTGTTAAAGGTACGATTACCATTCTTGTCACCACGTCCACCTACGAGAACTTTCACATAACCAGTAGACTGTTCCATCAATGAAAATGAAACCTGTGGCTGAACAGTATAACTTAAGGTTTCACTGACGACTTGAGCACCATCGGCAGTCATAGCTGCTTTAAATTCGTTTACATATCCTTCAGCAGTATCTTCACTTGTCACAGTGAGCGATATGTCATTTCCGTGATCTGCATACCATTGCTTGATTGCACTTTCGGAATAATAGGACATTGTGCCATCCAGTTCCTTAACGGCTAAACTGTAATTAATGGAAAAATAGGTGTTTGATGAATAATAATCAGGGTCATTAATAACAGAATCGGCAATATTCTGCATTCCTGTATCTTGCGTAGTTAGAATTTTCAAGCCACCTTTATAGATTAGATTGGTTGCCTGAGTTTCTGTATAACCACGTTGTTCCATTAAATCTTTGATTGCCTGTTCGATGACTTCGTCCACGAAATAGGAATATGTGACAGACGCTCCTTTTACGTCGAGACTTTCAATTCGCGCATACACATCATCAGCAACAGCTTCGTTATATTCTGTCTGTGAAATATAGCCTTGATCCAACATATTAGATAATACAATACGCTGACGTTCCTGATTCTTGTCAGGATTTAACACAGGATTCCATTTGCTTGGATTCTGCGTGATGGAAGCAATTACAGCTGCTTCACTTAATGTGAGTTCAGAAACATCTTTGCCAAAATAACCATTGGCAGCAGCCTGTACACCATAATAGCCATTACCGAGGTTAATGGTGTTCATATAATTCTCTAAAATCGTGTTCTTATCGATTGTTGCTTCCAGCTTGACAGCAAGATACTGTTCTTGTACTTTTCGCTTGATTTTTTCAATGGTTGATTCGTCATATGCGTTAAATACATTGTTTTTCAAGAGCTGCTGGGTAATTGTACTAGCGCCCTGAGATAACTCACCTCCATTGGAAAGTGTCAAAACCCCGGCTCTAACGATACCCTTGATATCAATACCGTTATGTTCGTAAAAACGTTCATCTTCGATTGCAACAAATGCATGCTGAAGATGAGCAGGAATCTGCTCAATGCCAACAGAGATTCGATTAGAACCTGTTGTTGCAAGGGTTTGAATCTCGTCACCATTACTGTCATAGAGCTTGGTGGCAAAGCCCTCTGGGGAAATATCTATTGTAGAAATATCAGGTGCACTGGCAATAATGCCCTGCACAGATCCCAGCGCCAGGCAGGAACCGCCGACGATGAATGCAATTGCAAATATTAGTAAAAGCTTAATGGCCCCAACTCCAAACTTCGTTCCAAGCTTGGTAGTTGCAGAGTTCAGCTTCTTTTTCTTCTGTTTTATGCCACTTCTGCCATAATTCATAAAGTCCTCCTTGTTTTGCGAGCTTGTTTCGTTTGCTGAAACCATGTTATTATATCATATAAGGAAAGCTTTGACAAATCTAGGAGGAATCAGAGAATGAAAATGATCTATGAAAGCGGGACTGGTGAAGTAGTAGAGAAAAAATCAAGATTTATTGCAAATGTGTTTCAAGTGATGAATGAGGAACAGGCGGTTTCCTATATTAATAATATGAAAAAGCAGTATTATGATGCTAGACATAATTGTTCTGCGTATGTCTGCGGTGATCATAATGAGATACAGAAATTTTCCGATGATGGAGAACCATCTGGAACAGCAGGAAAGCCAATTATGGATATTATCATATCGCAGGAGATTCATAACTGCCTGATTGTAGTGACAAGATATTTTGGAGGAACCCTTCTTGGAACAGGGGGATTGATTCGAGCTTACCAGGCAGCATCGAAGGAGGGCTTGGAAAATGCAAAAATTGTGGAAGTGATTGATGGAATTATGGCACTGATAGATATTGATTATAACCATGTTGGGAAGGTTCAATATATATGTGCGGATATGGGAATCAACATATATAAAAGTGAATATGCTGAAAATGTGCACATGGAAGTATTGATGGAGAAAGATATATATATGGAATTTTCACATAAACTTACAGAAAGCTTTTCGGGAAATGTGAACATTTCGGAGACCTTTGACCAAAAATTCTGTAAATCTACAGAAAATGAGATTATTCTTATGAAAAATTGTGAATAAAAAATTAACATTAGTAAATAAGCACAAGACAGGTATATATTTTGAGCAAAACTAACAAAAACTTGTAATTATGACGTAAAGAAAATGGGAAAAGATGACTTGCGTAGTGCAATTTACACATAGAAAATCAAATACTGCTGAACGAAAATTAATAATAAAAAAATAGATTAATCTGGAAAAAATAGGGTTTGTTCATAATTTCTTAACGCTGAGAAGCCCATAAATACTGGACGTTCACAAAAAAAGCATAAAAAATACAATATTTGTTTAAAATCCTCTTGTTAAAATCGTACAAAAATGATAATATATTCATTGTCAAAGACAAACGACTTTGGGGGTGCCCCAAAAAACCAATAAGGAGGGTTTTCAGTTTTATGAAAAAGACAGTTAAAAAACTTGCTGCTGTAGGTTTAACACTTACATCAGTAATGAGCTTAGTAGCTTGTGGCAATTCAGCTTCAAACAACAGCAGCTCAACAGACAAGAAGGAAGTAACAAAGCCAACATCATTCAAGGTAATGATCGATGGTACAGTAGTAACAGAGTCTAACGGTGGTCAGGCATTCCGTGATCAGTTAGAGGAAGCTCTTGACCTTAAGGGAGCTATCGAATGGGTACAGCCTGATCATAGTGGATACTATGAGCAGATCAGTATCGCTTTCAACTCACAGTCATCAATGCCAGATGTAGTTATTCTTTCATCTGATTACTATGCACAGTATGCAGCTAACGATATGCTTTGGAACATGACAGATGCTTGGAATGCTTCAGAGACAAAGAACTCAGGCAGACTGATCGATACAGCTCAGAACGTTTACGATTCATTAATGGTTAATGGAGCTGACGGAACTAAGGCTATGTACGGATTTACAGCTGCACGTGGTAATGGTTGTGTAACATATGTTAAGCAGGCATGGGCTGAGAAGGCTGGCGTAGATGTTAATAAGCTTACAAACGAGCAGTTAACATGGACAGAGTACTATGATATGTTAAAGAAGATGAAGGATGCATATGGTCATTATGTAATTTCAGCTCCTGGTTTCGTATCAGATGAAGCTCCTTACACAAACTACCTTCCAGAATTCTTCCAGAAGGCTAACTACACATTCTACAAGGATTCAACAGGTAAGTATGTTGATGGTTTCTCAACTCAGGATATGCAGGATGCTCTTACAAGAATCGCAACAGCTGTTTCAGATGGCGTTCTTGATAAGGAATCAGTTACTAATACAACATCTGATGCTCGTAACAAGTTCAAGTCAACAGATGCTGCTGTAGAATCTGGTGTATTCACATACTGGGCTGGTACATGGTCTAACACATTAAGAAACTACTTATCAACAGCTAAGCTTGATGACAAGCTGATTGAGCTTAACCCAATTAAGGAATTAGGTTCATATGTTGAGAGACTTTCACCAGTATGGTGTATCACAACTCATGCAGAGAATCCAGAAGGAATCTTTACATACTTCATCGACAAGATGCTTGATGGCGGAGATGTTCAGACATTATGGACATATGGTGCTAAGGGAACTCATTGGGATACTAAGGCAGAATCTGTAACATTATCAGGTAAGGAAGATAAGCCAACAGAGTACAAGGAAGGCGAATTCCACTTCTTACCATCACCAGAGAAGCCAACATCATTAATGTCTAAGAACAATATCGATCCATTACTTTCACTTGGTAAGTTCAGCTCAACAGACCCAGGTGCTAAGGTTCTTGTAGAAGTTTCTAAGAATTCTATGGATCACTTTGCTAACAACTCTAAGGTAGCTACACCAGTAGATATCAACGAGACTTACACAGAGAACATCGGTACAATCAACGCTAAGAGAAAAGAACTCGTTGCTAAGGTTGCTACAGGTGATATGACAGCTAAGGAAGCTATGGACGACTACACAAAGAATGTAGGTAAGGAAGTAGAAGCTGTATTAAAGTCATTAAATAAGTAATTCGATTGATTCGAATAAACTTTAGTTTTTAAAGAATCACTTTTGGGGTCGTAAGACCCCAGGAGCGATTCTAAATTTTAGCTTATATATTACAACCCATGTTATGTAGGCTTCTTATACAAAATATATTAGGAAAGAAGGGTATAAAGATGCAGTGTAAATCTTGTAATGCAGAATTACCTAAACATGCTAAGGTTTGTCCTAAGTGCGGTGCACCAGTAGGCAAGCTGAAATCAAACAATCTTAAGGTACTCTCAATCGTGGGATTAGTTCTTGCCTTTGTTGGTGGCCTTTTGCCTTTTGTTCAGAACACTGATGTGGAGTATGTCTCAGATGCCTACAGTTTTATGAACATTTCAACACCAGTATTCTGGTACTTATTTATGTTAGCAATCGTTGTAGCGATTGTATTAGTAACATTAAGAAAAGAAATATTTTCAATTATTCCAACAGCAGTTGCTGGAATTATTTTTGTCGTTTCATTTGTTGCTTCCAATTATGATTATCACGAAAGCAAGAAGATCATTGTTCAGCGTAATATCGCTGATTTGTTAAGCAATGGTGCAGATGGATCTACATATAAGATTGGATTTGGTACATTTATAGTAGTTATTGGTCTTATTATCGGAGTTGTAGGTCTGTTTATCGATGTCCTTGCTTTATTTAAGAAGGATCTCGGTGTAGATGCAAAGTATCTCACAAACACTATTAACAAAAAAACATGGACAAATATCGTATATCACAGATGGTTCTATTTATTATTCCTTCCAGTATTGATTATGATTCTTTTATTCAATTACTGGCCAATGCTTGGATGTAGATATGCGTTTACTAAATATATTATCAGAGATCCATATTATATTGGTGTTTCTCATTTCGTAAAGATGTTTACGAATGATAGTGCGTTCTGGCACGCATTCACCAATACATTGTATCTGTCAATCGTTAAGTTGTTCTTGAACACAGGTGCAGCCGTTGTTATTTCACTTCTTCTGAATGAAATTTCTAATCTTGCATTCAAGAAAACAGTACAGACAATCGTTTACTTACCTCACTTTATGTCATGGGTAGTAGTAGCTTCTATCTTCAGAATGCTCTTCTCAGTTAATGCATCAGGTGTTGTAAATAATATCTTAATTAATATGGGACTTGTAGACCCTCAGAACCCTATATTCT
>JAQUVV010000178.1 GCA_028693195.1 Lachnospira sp. | reverse complement strand
TATTTTCTTTTGTAAGCAATAATTTAAACTCTTTTAAGTATATAAAATAATCTTTTTGATTAATATTGGTCAATTGAATATCAATAAAAATATATTTGCTAATATTCTCAACTTCTTCTTTTTTTACTACTCGTGATAGATCTTTTTCGTCCTGTAAGAAACAATTCCAATTACTTGAATCTCCTGTATCTATTTTAGCAGCTTGTTCAACCATATTTAATTCACTTTCGTTCAAATTATCTTGCACTGAAACATGATTCACTATCAATGACATCGAATTTTGATTATTCTGTGCAAAATAGATGGTATCGTCTATTATTCCACACTGTTGCTCTATAAATTTCTCCTTTGTCATCACTTTAACACCAGTATAATAGTCCGACACATCTTCTAATGTTTTATTCTTGTCTATATCTATTATAAATTGAGAATTATTTCTATTCTGTACTTCCGTATGTTTTTTCATACAAAAAAAATAATATAGAATCAAAAAACTAATTAATATAATACAAGAAAAAACCTTTTTCAATTTTTTTCTATTCACTTTATCTTCGAATCAACATAATCTGAATATACATCCTACATTCTTAAATATCTGCTAAAAAATGTCCTGATGCATGAAAATATCCATCATATTGATATTCTCCTTTTATACCTGCATAATAATATCCATTTTCTCTGACAAAGTTATACATCTCATCCACACTCTGTCCCTGTCCTATAAAATATCGATATCCCCCTGAGCAGTCTTCATAACCATCTCCATCACTTGATCCTAGCGCATGCACTCTGAATTGATCTGTTGCATTAACACAAAGTACATACATTGAGGAATAACTATCCTTTCTTGCAAACGCCGAGACATTATCATAATAATCCTCATAAGCATACTGTGTAAAATTATAATGATTTGAAGATCCATTTGCCATACACACCGTTCCGAATGACATCACCAGCATTGCTGCCATAATTCCTGTTACAATCCGTCCTTTTTTCTTCCTTCTTATCATAAGTCTCCTCCTCTTTTTCAGGATGTATAATTCAGATATGCCTTAGTTCGCGTGAATTATAGCATTTGAAAAAGTGTCATTTAGACTTATGTAAAAATAAGTGTTTCTATTGTAAAAAATAGTAGTTCTAGATTTACGGAATGTATAGAATTACTTCCGCAGAGAATACCTGGTGCTCTGGTTCCAGTTTTATTTCCCCATGATATTTATCAACAACTTTCTGGACATTCTGTAATCCAATTCCATGTTCTTTCATATTTGCCTTTGATGTTCTGATTGAGCCTTTCTGGTCGCGTTGAATAATTCCCTCATAAGGATTTGTCACATGAATGAACAGATTATCTTTCATCATATGAATATCAACTTTAATTTTACGATTTTCTTCCTCTGCAATCTTTCTGGAAGCCTCAATAGCATTATCCAGAATGTTCCCAAGAAGAATACTCATGTCAATTTCATCTACAGGGAGCTTTTCCGGAATATGTGTCTTACAGTCAACCTGAATGTGAAAGCTCCTCGCCCTCTGAATCTGATAATTTAAAATCCCATCAATTTCACTGTTCCCTGTCTCCACATAAGATGTATGAAATCCTGTAGAATCATTGATTTGGTCAACATATGCTACGATTTCCTGATATTTCTCCTCATGTACCATATTCTTAATGGAATTCAATACATTTTTAATATCATGCTTCACCGAACGAACCGTTTGATAGGACTCTGTAATATACTGCAGTTGTTTCTTGTAGTACCGACTTTGCTCCTCATAGATTCTCTGATTCAACAGCATCTGATAAGACCTTGCCAGTGCCTGATATAATTCTACAATTGCATAATCTATCAGAATGACACCCGCTGCACCGATGAATTTATTGATTACAGAAATATTTTGTGACTGGAATAACAGGGATATAAAATGCAGGGAAAATGGAGGTGCTAACAAAAGCAGAATCCAGTCTACCACTGGAACTCTAATCTCTGCACGAACACGATTTCTTCTCCATAATATAAGAATCATGAAATACTGCATGGAACAGATGACGACCTGTCTTAACAGAACATTGTCCTGAAGTTCACTGTTATCGTAATACATAATTGTTGCTGCCATAATCTGAACGACTGCCTGCAGACAAAACGAGTACACAAAACAAGTAAGCTTTGCGCTCAGTTCTGTTTTCATCCTGTATTCCATTAGGCACAGACCTACGCCGTAACAGATGATGACTGTCACGTCATCCATTTCAAAATAGAAGGTTATTACATACATTGCGAAAGCAACTGCAATATAGAATAACCTCTCACGAATTCCTGCTTCATCAACCATGAAGCAGGATATTAGATGATTTAATTCATAACATACAAATGCACTGACGAGCAGTGCAATAATAAGCTTTAACATTGGTTTATTTCTTTCTACTGTTTTTCGAACTGCATATACATGCTTCGAATTTCTTTTCTCTTGGAGGGACTGATGGATAATTCCGTTCCATCTGACATATGCACACTTTCGTATGTCATACTGGACACTTGCGAATAATTTACAAGATAAGACTTATGAATATAGAGGAACTGTTCATTCTGAACTTCCTTATATACCTCATCAAGCTTGCCATAGAACTCATAGGTCTGATGATCAACGGTAATGACCTCAATCTTACGCACATGACTCTGAAAATATAAAATCTTCGTATACGGAATCTTGATCAGTTCTCTATTTCTTCCAGTCATAAAGGTATACTGCTTCTGTCCTCGTGCGATTGCCTTCAGCGCTTTTACCACGACCTCTTCTACCCGTTCTTTAGAGAATGGCTTCACCACAAAATCAAAAGGTCTGCTTTGGAATAATTGCATGGCATAATTGGTCTGAGAAGAAATATATACAATCTGCGTAATACTATCATCCAGTTCCTCACGAATCTTATTTCCTACATCAATACCGTCCATATCCGGCATCATAATATCCATAAATATGATATCAAAGACCGTTTTGTGATCTTCTAATTCCTCATACATGGTCTTTCCAGAACAAAATGTACTTACTGAAATATTCTCATTACTGGTATTATTGATTTCTGAAATCATTGCTTTTAGCTGTAATGCGAGTTCCTCATCATCATCGCATATGCCTATCCTAATCATTATATCTTCCTCTTATCGCATTTCATCTATTTATCTTATTCATATAGCAGTTGCTGTTTATGGCATCCTCCACACATTCTTAACGTACACATTCCTGCATATGCTGTGAGAATTCTGTCATCTTCTGATGCTCTTCTTTACTAAGCAGCTTCCATGCCTTCTGTACAATCATGAACTTTCGATCAGGCACTTCCGTAAATAAAACCGGTTCATAATGTGACATCTGATATAATTGGTGTAATAGTTCTGCATCTGGAAAGCTGTTTTCTCGCTCCAGCTTTCGCAGTGTCCGAATTGCAATTCCAAGCTCTGTTGCCATCTGATCCTGTGAATAATTTAAGCGTTCTCTGACAATTCTTACCATTGAGAACTCGTCCCAGAATTTCACTGTCAGTTCAAGCAACTGAACCGTTTCAGGCTCTTTTATATTATCTGATTTTTCCTTTAAGAAATATAACATCAGCTCTGCAGTCATTTTCAGGAATGTTTCTTTTCCGTCATGATGCTTTATCCATTCCAATGCTGGAATAGCCTCATCAGACAAATCACAATTTCCATACTCTTTTCCTGACACCAGTCTGTTCACGCTTAATCCCAGTCCATCAAAACGAAGCATATCCTGATACGAAATCTTGGTATGCCCATTTTCAATATCAGAATAACGGTCTTGGGTCATACCCATTTTTTCGCTAATCTGATCCTGACTCCAGCGTGAATCATTTCGATATTCTTTTACCCTCTTCAGCACATTCCCATATTCACTCATTTATCTTTATTCTCCGAACATTTTTGAACTCTAAGATAAATTCTAAGATATTATCAGTGTGTCCACTTAGGTATAAATATCCATAACTATTACTTGTTTGTATCTATATATACTTATTTAGAATGGAATGTTATTAATTTGTAGGAAATGCAATTCCTATAAATCAAATAAAGCCCTTATGGACTCTGATTTTCCATAAAGGCTTCTATTCTTTACTATTCTATTATTATGATTATCGGAAGCATAATGAAACAATATTCGTCTGGTCTTGTATGAATGACTATAAATTTCATTATGATCATCCCTCCACGATTCTTCCATCATGAATTTCAATGATTTCATCTGATAAAAACTTCAATTCTTCAGTATCATGACAAGCAACAATACAAACTGCTCCTCGTTCCTTCTGACTCTTTAGAATTTCACGAACCTGTTTTGCTCCACTTTCATCTAATGCATTAATGGGTTCATCTAAAATCACGATATCTGGCTTTTCCATGATTGCAGCTGCAATCCCCAGTCTTTGCTTCATTCCAAGAGAATACTTCCGAAAGGTTCTCTTATCATCTAGATCTAACCCAATCTCTTCCAAGGTCTGACGAATATCATCTTCTCCAATCCGATTCTGAATAGAAGCCAGAATCTGGAGATTCTTCATTCCTGTATATCCTGCAATGAATGATGGATTCTCTATTAATACACCGACACTTCTTGGAAACGATATCTGCTTTCCTAAGGTTTCTCCGTCAATTATAATCTCTCCATCCGTATGTATTAATCCACAGATTGCCCGCATCAGCATCGTTTTTCCAGAGCCATTCTTTCCTTTTAGTCCATAAACCTTTCCGCTTTCCAGTGTCAGATTCACATCATCTAGAACCACTGCACCCTTTATTTTCTTAGAAACATGTTTTAACTCTATCTGCATACTACTTACTCTCCATTCCGATATCCTTCTTCCTAATAATCCATAAATCCGTCACAATTGAAATAAACATTACTCCCAGGCTCGCAATAATTCCTCCCCCCATATTCATCCCATTCTCTAAGAAAATATTACTTCTCTGCAACATCCAGTAATTCCCCAGTAAAAATGGCGATGTTATATATGCTGATAAAAATATCAGACATAAATTCCATAAAAAACCAATTACCGGCGTTGCTATGAGCTCTATAGTCATCTGCAGCAAGGCAAATGCCATACTGGTGAGTAATGCCATCAATAATGCGCGTCCTATCAGTTCTGTTTCTGATAACGACGCAGCTCCCATTCCCTCAGTTATGCCATGAAAATGCATGACTCGCTGACATAACAGGTCAGATATAGATAGATTCTTTTCTCCAAATATCATTGAAAACAGAATCATAAAACCAAACACAACCATTACCACGGATATATTCCATAAAATCTTGCTGAGCATCCAGCTCACTCTGGACTTACTTCTAGTCATGGTCTGTATCCCAGATGTTCCTAAATCTTTAGAAGCATAGCCTCCAATCATATATGAGATTCCAATCATAATTCCCATATATACAACCGGAATCTGAAACGCCTTCTGGGCAGACGGTTCAAATCGCTCCATCCCATGAACAAAATGTATAAAATAATCCAACATAGACCCTGTTACCAGATTTCCACTTGTCCTGCTAATTCCGCGCGCCTGCATATTTAAGAACAGACATGATATCATGCAGAATAGCACCACCAAAATCCATTTCTTCCATTGTCCCACAATTCCCCAACGCAGATCGTAGGAGAACATCCACCAAAAATGGTGCTTTTTATGATTATATCTCTTCACTAGTAAGAAATTCCTTTCTGCACACAATAAAATATGCTATTAAGAATACCACACATAATAAAACCATACTACGCAGCACATAAAAGGAATAACATCTCTGATTCATAATCTGCTGATAATACAGATTGTCCTTCCCTCCTGCTTTCGAAAAAGGAATCGAACAAGAATATCGTGCACCAATTCCTACCACAATCACTAGAAGCATTGATAACACTCTTCTATTCCACATCCAATACAATAAAACGGCTGTTGCTACAACGATGTACA
>JAQUVV010000177.1 GCA_028693195.1 Lachnospira sp. | reverse complement strand
GGATCATGGGTGAAACCATGCGTCTCTTAAAAGAGAAGAGCATGGATGCAACTGATATTAAGTTCTCACCAGAGAACTTAGCAAAGCTCATTAACCTTGTAGAAGGTGGATCAATCAACGGCGCTGCTGCAAAGGAAACATTCGAACATATCTTTGAAGAGGATATTAATCCAGAAGATTATGTGAAAGAACATGGACTTGCTCAGGTCAATGATGAAGGTGCACTTCGTGCAACAGTTGAGAAGGTGATTGCTGATAACCCACAGTCTGTTGAAGATTATAAGGGTGGAAAGAAACAGGCCATTGGATTCCTTGTTGGTCAGACAATGAAGGCAATGGGCGGAAAAGCAAACCCTGGTATGGTTAACAAGCTGTTACAGGAATTGTTACAGTAATAATTCAGATTCAATAGAGAATGAAATCCGGAAACGAGCGTAAATGCTTTGGTTCCGGATTTTTTGACTGAAAACACCTGAAATTAATACATTGTCAAACAATTCACAGTGAAAATACACAGAAATTCTGGTACTGGAGTACTAGATTCTGTGTATTTTTGTTATTGACGATGGGGAATATTACCTATAAAATTGAGCTAATCAGAACCATGAAGATATATATTACGTTCGGAATATGGAACTGAGCAGTTACAAGCAAAGTTATAAACATCCATAGAATAAGGAGGTTGGGCTTTTTATGGAAAAGATTATTATTCAGATGAATGACAGAGCGAAGGGTGCGAAAGCATTAACGCAGATTTTGACAAAGTATGATTTTGATGCTGACATTAAATGTGGACGATATATGGTAGATGCAAAATCAATGTTAGGAGTTTTGTGCCTTCCAGCATCAGAGCAGATGGAACTTCTGGTACATACAGATAATGTACAGCCAGTTGTAGAACAGCTGCGTCAGTTGCAGATGTGCGTGTAAATTCTATTGAGAAATTAAATAATGGATTGAGTTATGAAGAAAAGTACCTTATGAAAATGTTCTCTGTTAATTTGACAGATGAATCAATTCACATAAGGTACTTTTTTGTTTTTACATTTGTAAGCTGTGATTCTTATGACCAGTATGACCAACAGATTTTACATCAAATGCATCAATTGCTGGAACGAACTTCTCTGCAAACGTCATAAGCTGGAAACCAAGGTAGCCACCAAGTGTATTAGCCATCAAATCATCAACATCACAGAAACGGTAAGAACCTTTGTAGATGAAGAATAAGCCGGTGAGCTGACCAATTTCAATAAATGTTGTCAGAGCAAATGTGAGAAGAATTACCTTTTTCTTGTTCATTCCACAGTAATAAGTAAGGAACATACCAAAAGGAACAGTCATTAAGACATTGAAGACAACCTGGAGAACAGCATCATCAAATAGGCATGTCACATAAGTTCTTGGACTAGATAATACAAATGTTGACTCTTTGACAATATCAGCGATGAAATGAAATGGAATTAGCTGAATGTAATGAGAATGAAGTGTTGCTGCAACTTCAGGACTTGGCAGTGGGAAGAATACCAATGCCAGTAAGCAGGATATATATGCAATCATTCCATAGCTCATCAAGATTCTAACAAAGTTCAGTTTCTTGAATATAAGAAGCTGAATTGCAAGAATTGGCAGTGTAAATATGACTGCGAAAAATGGGAAATTGGATAATCCTAATATAATAGAAGTTATAAGTGTGTTCATAATAATCACCGAAACCTTTCTCTTGAAAAATATAAGTCGTTGTTTGCTTTTCATGAGCTTAGTATATCAATGGGGTAAGTGACCATCCATCGAAGTGACTTACAATTGAGTGAAAGAAAACTTACAATTTTGAAAGGTTAGATAAAGGAATGGAAGAATTATATTAGATAAATGAAAATAATACTTCCACACTTATTTCAGATAGTGTAAAATACAAAGAAGATGTGGGAAGGGATGTGGAAAAATATGCATTATAACTGCTTGATTGTGGATGATGAAGAAGAATTGGCGAAAGCAACCTGTGAGTATTTTCAGATGTTTGATACAAGTTGTGCATGGGTGAGTAACGCGGCGGATTGCGAAACATTTTTACAGGAGAATCGTATAGATGTGCTGTTGCTGGATATTAATCTGGGAGATGACAGTGGATTTCAGTTGTGCAAGAAGCTACGAGAGACAAGTGATGTCCCGATTCTTTTTATCAGCGCAAGACAGAGTGATGATGATGTGCTCATTGCATTGAATATTGGCGGTGATGATTATATTAAGAAACCATATACTTTGAGTGTACTTTTAGCAAAGGTTAAGGTAATTATTAAACGAAATAATGCAAATATGCAGAAGTATGCGGATGAGAAACAGTATGTATCAGAAACAGATGAAAAGCAGGAGAATCAGAGAAAGAAGGCAGAATGTAATCTGGAAAATGTACATACTGCTGAAAATAAGTTTGATATAGAGCTGAATCCTCAGACTAGATCTGTGGTGCGTCGTGGGCAGCAGGCTCAATTGAAAGCAAAGGAATATCAGTTGTTTTCCTATTTATATGAGAATGCGAATCGTATTATTACGAAGGATGAATTGTTTAATGCGGTGTGGGGAGATGCTTTTTTTTCAGATGGAACTCTGAATGTACATATAAGAAAGCTTCGGGAAAAGCTGGAGGATAATCCCAATGAGCCGCAGATGATAAAGACCATATGGGGAACGGGGTATATGCTGGAATTATGAAATTACAATATTGGATAGTGGGATTATTACTGTGCTTTGTGGTTGGAACCTGGGCGGCAGTAGAATTACCAGCTGGTGATGAATATACAAAACTGGACATGGTAGATATTAATGAACGGTATGATAATGTAGTGGATGCATTGGAAGAAAGCAGCATAAATGATAATCTAAGAAGTCAACTTGAAGAACAGTACCGATGCAAGATATATCTTGTGACAGACGAGGATTATGAAACAAATCGAAATAATGCAATAAAGCGCCAGGATGTTTTGCTGGATTATTCTATGAAAGTAGTGGATGAGTCAACCCAGAACATGGAGAACGGAATAGATTTTAATGGAGGGGGAATGGTTCAGAATCAAGTCCTCGCAGGGAAAATCGCATTTTCGGGGCAGCAGGAGAATGTGGATCGGCTATATTCTGCGTTGATTCGTCGAATTATTTTGATTTTCGCATGTCTGTTTTTTGCAATCATTATATTGATTATACTGATGTATGAGCAGTATATGCGTCCTTTTCATAAGCTTCAGGAATTTGCAGGACAGATTAGCAAGGGGAATTTTGATTTTCCGTTAGATATGAATAAGAATAACTATTTTGGCGCATTTACAGAAAGCTTTGATGTCATGCGGGAAGAGTTAAAGCGGGCAAGACAGAGCGAATACGAAGCCAATCAGAGTAAGAAAGAACTGGTGGCATCCCTTTCCCATGATATTAAGACACCGGTTGCAACAATCAAGGCTTTGTGTGAAATATTGGAAATCAAAGTGACGTCAGAAGCAGAGAATGAAAAGATTCATGTGATTGAGCAGAAGGCAGATGTCATTGATCATCTGATTAGTGATATGTTCCATGCTACTTTAGAAGATTTGGAAAAACTAAAGATTGTACCAACAGAGGAATTGTCAACGATTATTCAACCAATGTTTCAGGAAATCAATCATTACGGAAAGATTCATCTGATGAACCAAGTCCCAGAGTGTATGATTTGTGTGGACAAGCTTCGATTGAATCAGGTGATAGACAACTTAATTAATAATTCCTACAAATATGCTGGAACGGATATAGATGTTAATTTTGAAAAAATCGGACATGAATTAATCGTTCGAATTCAGGACCATGGACCAGGAATTAATACAGATGAGCTTCCGCTTTTAGTGGAGAAGTTTTATCGTGGAGAGAATGCAAAAGGAAAAGACGGAAGTGGATTAGGACTATATCTATCCAAAACATTTATGGAAGGTATGGGGGGAAGCATGTCAGTAGAAAACAATGAAGGATTTTGTGTGACACTGACGATTTCACTGGTGCATTAATGGACAGAAGAGATTGGTGTTGAGCTATATAAGAAAAGGAGAACATATATCTTGGTGAGCAAGCTCGCTCTCACGATGTATGTTCTTCTTTTTAATTTGTAGAAATTGCATTTCCTATAAATGTATGGTTCTGAGTGGCTGCATGTTAAGAATTAATTAAGAATTAAACAGGAATTAGAAAAAGACTTATTAAGTTTTTGCGAATATAATGAAATCATGATGAGAGAGAAATATGAGTTTGAAAGGGGATAGAGATTATGAGAAAAACAATTTTACAGGCGACAGATTTGTGCAAAACATTTTCCAATGGGAAGGTGCAGCAGCACGTATTAAAGAACTTAAATCTTTCTATTAAAAAAGGGGATTTTACAATAATCATGGGAAGTTCTGGATCAGGAAAATCTACATTGTTGTACGCATTATCGGGAATGGATCGTCCGACACTTGGCAGTATCAATTATGGTAATGAAGAAATTAGCAAGTATGGGAATGATAAGCTGGCAATTTTTCGGAGAAATCATTGTGGTTTTGTGTTCCAGCAGAATTACCTCAATGATACCATGAGTGTTATGGATAATATTTTGGTGAGTGCATTGCTTGTAAGCAAGAATAAGAAAGAAATTGTGGCGAGAGCGAAAGATTTGATTCAAAAAGTGGGATTAGATGAGAATTGTTACAATAAGTTTCCAGGGCAGCTATCAGGTGGCGAAGCACAGAGAGTATCTATTGTTCGTGGCATTATTAATCAGCCGGAAATCCTTTTCGCAGATTAACCAACTGGAGCTTTGAATTCTACTAATACAGACAATGTTTTAAATATTTTGACAGATTTGAATCAGCAGGGACAGAGCATCGTTATGGTAACCCATGATAAGAAGAGTGCCAGAAGAGGAAATAGAATTCTGTATCTTCAGGACGGTGTTATTGAAAATGAATTGGAGCTGGGAACTTATGTGACTGGAGATAGAGAGCGCCATGATAGATTAAATCAATTCCTTTCAGAGATGGGATGGTAAACTGCAGTGAGTAGCGGGATTGGAGGATGTTATGAATAAATTATGGCTGATTGCGAAGAGTAATATGAAGAGACGAAAAGGGAATATGATTACCTTGTTTTTGCTGGTGATTATTGGTGTTGTCCTGACGTATTCCAGCTTGAATGTGTTGATGAACGTACAGGATTTTGTCATCAATAAGAATGAAAAACAAAATGGCGCACATGTATCGATGATGGCAACACCGAATTATAAGGAGGAGATTGTTGATATCTGTGAAGACATAGAACATTTTGAATCAATCGAAGTGGAAAATAAGCTGCAGACAACGACTATCTGTGATATTACCAATGTAACAAAAGATGATGGTCAGAAAGATACCATGATGATGATCTTTGATAATATGGAACAGGAGAAAAAGATTGGAAACTGGACAATAGTAGATCAGGCAGAGAAGAAGGAAAGTAATTCAATTATCCTTCCAATGTATCTGAAGGTAGCGAAGGGATATCGTACAGGAGATCAGATTCAGGTGAAAATCAATCATTTTACGTATCAATTCAAGGTTTATGGATTTATCGAAGATGTTGTATTTGCTTCCCCTACGAATATTACCATGTATAGCTGTGAGACTACTGAAGATATGTATAACAAAATGATTGAGGATCAAAGTGGTCGTGAAATGTTCCTATACAATATCAGATTAGATTCTATGGATTATGCATCAGAATACGAGGGAAATATGTCAAAGGGAGGAACATCGAAAATGACTTATCCAGACTTTGCTACGTATTTTCAAGTGAACATCTCGTCTATGATTGGCGGTACAACAATGATGATTAATATCATTATGGCAATTTTGGCGATGTTTTCAGTGGTCATGATTATCATTGTTGTTTTAGTGATTCGGTTTAATATGATGATGTATCTGGAAGAGAATCTTCCCAATATAGGAATTATGGAGGCACAGGGCTATAC
>JAQUVV010000006.1 GCA_028693195.1 Lachnospira sp. | reverse complement strand
CTGGAGAGGCAAGTGTGACAGCAAAGATATGTGCGTTTGCAAGAGCGCATCATGCAATGAATACCAAGCAGCCTATTTACAATGATTATTTGGCATATGATTTGCTTGGAGAAAAGGAATACCAGATAGTAAAGGGAAATATTGTGAAGCTGCTTAGTGATCGAAGCTGGGAGATTCCGTTTCATGACACCTGGGATGGTTTCATCAATCAGTTTATTTCGCCAATCATTATCTCGCGAAGTGAATATACAAGGATTCAGTTGAAAAGCTTCGTAAAAGATGACCAAGAAGAATATCAGTATGTCATATGCGGGGCAGGGCTGGATAGCTTCGCGTTTCGAAACACCAACAAGAATCTTAAGATATTCGAGCTGGATCATCCAGACACGCAGGAATATAAGAAGCACAGAATCGCAGAGCTTGGCTGGCAGCTTCCAGCACAGGTGCAATATCTCAGCATTGATTTTGAGAAACAATCTATGGAGGAGGTTTTATTAGGAAAGGGGTTTGATCCAACAAAGAAGACACTCTTTGCCATATTAGGAGTGACATATTACCTGTCATTAGAGACATTTTCACATACGTTGAGCAGTATTGCAAAGCTTTCGGAGAATAAAGAGACACAGATTGTCTTTGATTACCCAGATAAAGATATTGTCAGAAGAGGTAGAACCAATCCACGTATGGCAGCACTCATCGATTTTACGAGTCAATTGGGGGAAGTGATGCAGGGTGGTATGAATTTCAAAGAATTATCAGAAGAGTTAAATAAAGTTGGTTTTTATATTAAGGAATACGAAAATCCGCAGGTAATCCAGGAACGTTATTTTGAAAACAGAGATGATGAGCTGCAGGCATATGAGAACATTGCATTTATGACAGCGGAGAAAAATTAAGAATATTAGTAGAAAAAGGAGATTATTGAAATGAAGACAGAAAATCACAATAAAGCAGGAAAGTTAACACAATTAATTCACGGAGGAATTGATGGAGATGAACGGACGGGGGCAGTCAATGTGCCAATCTACCAGACTTCGACTTACAGACAGATTGAACTTGGGAAAAATACTGGCTATGAATATTCTAGAACAGGAAATCCAACGAGAGAAGCATTGGAAAAGCTGGCAGCGGAGTTGGAAAAGGGACGTTTTGGTCTTGCATTCGCATCTGGAATGGCTGCAATCACGGCAGTGCTGACATTATTTCAGACAGGAGATAAGATTTTAATTTCTAATAATGTATATGGTGGAACTTTCAGAGTATTGGATAAGGTATTCAATCATTTTGGAATTAACTATGAAATGATTGATACCACAGATCGTCAGGTGATTGAGACGGCCGTTCAGGCAGCAAATGTGAAGGCTTTATATATTGAGACACCAGCCAATCCGTTGATGACAGTGACAGATATTCAGATGAATGCAGAGATTGCCCATAAGTATGGAAAACTTCTGATTGTAGATAACACATTTTTAACACCATACTTGCAAAGACCAATAGAACATGGTGCGGATATTGTAATTCACAGTGCAACAAAGTATCTTGGCGGACACAGCGATTTGATTGCTGGATTGGTTGTTGTAAATGATGAGAAATTGGCAGAACGGCTATACTTTATTCAGAATTCAACGGGTGGTGTATTACAGCCATTTGACTCATTTTTACTGATTCGTGGAATCAAGACATTAGGAGTTCGTATGGAACGACATCAGGAGAACGCAATTGTGATTGCGGAATGGTTAGCAAATCATTCTGGTGTAAAAAATGTTTATTATCCAGGATTAAAGGGTGATCCGGGATATGAAGTACAGAAAAAGCAGGCAGACGGGCCAGGGGCAATGATCTCATTTGAATTGACAGATGATAAGAATGTAGCCAGGTTCTTTCAGGGATTGGAACTTGTGGGGTTGGCAGAAAGTCTTGGCGGGGTGGAATCAATCATATGCCATCCATCGAGCATGACACATGCAGCTATCCCAGCAGATATCAGAGAACGAGTTGGAATTACAGATAATTTAATAAGGTTATCCGTGGGAATTGAAGATGTAAAGGATATTATCAGTGACTTGGATTCTGCAATCAATTATGCAGGTTAATTATCTATATTGAGTTTAATAAAGGAGAGGGAAATTATGTTATATGAAGATATGCAGGAATTAATAGGAAACACACCACTTGTGAAGTTATCACATGTCATGTTAGAGAATGAGAATAAAAAGAACGCTGAAGTAACAGTGAACTTGTATGCCAAGCTTGAATTATATAACCCTTCTGGGAGTGTAAAGGACCGGACGGGGGTATACATGGTCAATGATGCTATTGAAAAGGGCTTACTAAAGAAGGGTGGAACAATTATTGAAGCGACAGCTGGCAATACTGGATTGGGTATTGCGATGGCTGCGCTGAATAAAGGATATCGAATTATATTCGTTGTGCCGGATAAATTCTCTCAGGAGAAGCAGACATTGATGAGAGCATTGGGGGCAGAAATCATCAATACTCCTAGAGAGGGTGGAATGTTAGGCGCAGTAGCAAAAGCTGAGAAATTAAAGGCACAGATTCCTGATTCAATATCGCTGGGGCAATTCGAGAATATGGCGAATCCGCTGGCTCATTATGAGACAACTGGAAAGGAAATCTATGAGGATATGCCATGTATGGATTACTTTGTTGCAGGGGCAGGAAGTGGTGGAACATATTCTGGAATTATGAAGTACTTAAAGGAGAAAAATGCGAATATAAAGGGCGTTTTGGCAGACCCGGTAGGCTCAACAATGGGAGGCGGTGAACATGCTGATTATGATATTGAAGGAATTGGAAATGATTTTATCGCAAAGACAATGGATATGTCATTGGTAGACCAGGTTATTAAAATTACAGACACAGAGAGCTTTGAGGGAGCTAGACTGCTTGCATCTAAAGAAGGAATCATTGCTGGATCTTCATCAGGAGCAGCATTGGCAGCATCACTGAAATTAGTAGAGCAGCTTATAAAAGAAGATATATCTTCACAATCAGAGGAGAAACAAAGAGTGATTAATATTGTCACACTTTTCCCAGATCGAGGAGATCGATATTTTAGTAAGGGGTTATATGAATAACCTATAACTAATCATAGATTTCTGGAATTAACACATTTTAGAAAATGCGTCTATAATCAAATCATACTTAATCTGTAGGAAAAATAGAGAAAACAGAGCAAGAAAATCAAAATATGTTAGTCAACGGAATAACAGAAGTGTAGGATTGGGAGGAAAAATATGGCAGTAGAAATTAAGGAAGCAAAGAAATTCAAGGAAGAAAGAGTTGCACAGTTTACAAAAATTAACCCAGCAAAGACAAGAGCACCAGAATCAAAGTTCTGGGATGAGGAATTAGAGACAAAGCCATGAGAAGAGCTGGAGAAAGATCAGTTAAGAGACTTAAAGGAAATCGTAACATTTGCATACGAACATTCTCCATATTATAAGAGAACATTCGATGAGGCAGGGGTGAAACCAGAAGATATTAAGACCTTGAAGGATATTGAGAAATTTCCATTCATCAACAAGAAGACCCAGAGAGATACACAGGGAGTTGGTTCTTTCTTAGGAGAGCTGGCAGCAGTAGATGAAGAGGACGTGGTATTCGTATCTACTTCATCAGGCTCCACAGGTGTTCCGACCATGAGTCCATTCACCAAAAAGGACTTTGATGAATTCCAGGAGACAGAGAGCCGCTGGTTCTGGCAGGTAGGAATGAGACCAAAGGACAGATATGTTCATGCACTGAACTTCTCATTGTATGTGGGCGGACCGGATGTCATCGGAGCACAGAATCTTGGAGCCTTATGTATCTGGGGAGGAACACTTCCAAGCGAGAGATTGTTATTTATCTTAAAGACATATCAGCCAACCATTATCTGGACCAGTCCATCATATGCATGGCAGCTTGGAGAAAAGGCACTGAAAGCAGGAATTGATCCAAAGAAGGATCTGAACATCAAGAAGATTATTGTAGCTGGAGAGCTGGGTGGTTCTATTGATGCTACCAGAAAGGCTATCGAGGATTTATGGGGCGCAGAGGTATATGACTTCTACGGATTATCAGACATCTTTGGTGCCTGTGCAGCAATGTGTGAAGCAAAGGACGGCCTTCATATTGCAGAAAATCATATTCTTGTGGAGACAGTGGATATTCATACAGGAGAAGTTCTGGAACCGGGGCAGGTTGGCGAACTGGTATTTACAACCTTAAGAAAGCATGCCCGTCCATTGATTCGTTTTAAGACAGGAGATATTGGATCTATTGACCAGACCAAGTGCTCTTGTGGTCGTACCCATGGAAGAATTCATATCAACGGAAGAAAGGATGATATGTTCATCGTTTCCGCTGTCAATGTATTCCCAAGTGATATAGAAGCAGTCATCCGCGAGTTAAAGGGAATTACAGGAGAGTACTTAATCAGAGTTTTTGAAAAAGACTTTACTTGCAGATATTCTGTAGAAATCGAAAAAAATGCAGATAATACAGCACCAGATGATGTGATTGCAGCAGAAGTATCAGCAGCATTAAAGGGACGTATCGGAGTGAAGCCAGCAGAAGTAGTCGTTCATCCAGATGGCGGTTTGGATACAAGATCAGAACATAAATCCAAGAGAATTATTGATGAGAGAACACTGGATTATACAATCTAAGAGGGAGAGATTCGAGATGATAGAAATCAGATGGCACGGAAGAGGTGGTCAGGGAGCTTTTACAGCGGCTAAGATTTTTGGAGCAGCGGCAGTGGCTGAAGGAAGGTATGCGTTAGCATTCCCTTCCTTTGGCCCAGAAAGAAGAGGCGCACCAATTCAGGCATTTACTAAGATTGATGATGCGATTGTGAAGGATCGAAGCGAAATCAGAAATTGTGATTATATCGTGATTATTGATGAGACTCTTTATTCACCTGCATTTCTAGATGCGTTAAAGAAAGGTGGACGAATCTATATCAATACAAAGACACCTGAGAAATATTCGGACTCAAGAATTACAGTGGTTGATGCAGATACGATTTCGATGCATTTTCTCAATCGACCAGTGAGTAATACAGCCATGGCTGCAGTGCTTGCAGCAGATACCGGAATTGTTTCTAGTGAGAATATAGAGAAATCTCTATATCAGTATTTACCAGAAAAGGTTGCAGAGAAGAATGTAAATGTGGTGAATCACATATTTGAGAAGGATGTGTTTCGCAGGCAGATAGCAGATTCTGCAATAAAGCATCAAGATAGCAGGGGAGGAAAATAGTTATGAGTATCAAACCAACCTTAAGAGAATACAAGAAACCTGAGAAGCTGTCTGATTATCCAGAAGCAACCTGCTTTGAGGCAGGACATTTGGTTACAAAAAATGCAGGATGGAGAAATGTCCGTCCTGTAATCAATGATGAAAAATGCGTTGGATGCTATCAATGCTATATGTACTGTCCAGATGGTGTCATATTTAAGAAGAATGATAAAGTCGATATTGATTATGATTTCTGCAAGGGCTGTGGAATATGTGCGAAAACCTGTAAATTAAAGGCAATCACAATGACGGAGGAGGAACGGTAATGGGAAAAGTAAAGTTTATATCCGGAGATGATGCATTTGCTGAGGGAATCAGGCTTGCAAGACCACAGGTTGTATCTGCATACCCAATTACACCTCAGACCATTGTTGTAGAGCGTTTATCAGATATGGTTGAAGATCAAAGTTTGAAGAGTGAGTTCATTCATGTAGAATCTGAACATTCTGCATTATCTTGTGCAATTGGCGCATCCAGTGTGGGTGCCAGAGCATTTACAGCAACATCTTCCCAGGGACTTTTGTATATGGCAGAAGGACTTCCATATGCAGCAGGTGGAAGATTTCCTATTGTTATGATGAATGCAAACAGAGCGACAGCACTTCCATGGAACATATATGGAGATCAGAGAGATTCTGTATCTCAGTTGGATTGTGGATGGATACAGGTTTACGTGGAGGATGCACAGGAAAGCTTAGATATGGCGTTGATGAGCTACTATATCGCAGAACATCCTAGCGTAAGAGTTCCAGTCATGGTAAATCTGGATGGATTCGTATTAACACATACATATGAAGCGGTTGATATTCCAGAGGCAAAGCTGGCAGACGAATTCCTGCCTCCGTATGTATCAGATAATAAAATGGATTTAGAGAATCCTAAAAATATGGCATTTTCAGTTGGACCTGCGGATAATCAGGAATTTCATCTGTTACATCATAAGGCAATGCTACGCGTGGCAGATGTTGTAAATGAGGCAGATACAAGATTTCAAAGTATCTTTGGACGAAGCCATGGTGGTATGGTGGAAGGGTATAGGACTGAGGATGCAGAGTATGTTCTGATTACTGTTGGCAGTATTACTGGATTGGCACGAGAAGTTGTTGATGAATTAAGAAGTCAGGGAGTTCGAGCAGGAGTGTTAAAGCTTCGCTTCTTAAGACCATTTCCATCACAGCAGATTGCAGAGGCATTGGTAAATTCAATAGAACAGGGAAGTGCAGAAGTAGGGTCGGTTGTTCAGGCAGTTGGAACCTTAGAGAAGGACATATCCTTTGGCTATGAAGGAACGATTTATACAAATGTGAATTCAGCTCTAATCAAGGAGGACGTTCATGTTCCTTCTTATAATTTCATAGGTGGATTAGGAGGAAGAGATATTTCAAAAGAAGATATCCGCAAATGTTTCTCGCATATGATCGGGAAAGAGAAAGATAAGATTGTATGGATTGGACTGGGGGTGGAAGACGATGTCAGATAGAATTACGGCAAAGAATATTACAGACAATGAGTTCTTCTATGGTCATAAAGCCTGTGCTGGCTGTGGCGGAAGTCTTGCAGTCCGCATGGCATTAAAGGTATTAGGAGAACGAACATTTATCGCATTGCCTGCAGGCTGTATGTCGGCAGTTGGATTTAATTTTCCTCAGCTATGTTTCTCCAATAACGCAATTATATCTACATTTGCAGGAACAGGATCTATCATTACAGGAATTGAAGCAGGGGCAAGAGCGCTTGGCTTAAAGGATTATCATGTCCTGGGAATGGCAGGAGATGGAGGAACAGCGGACATCGGAATTCAGGCACTTTCAGGTGCGATTGACAGAAATGACCGTGTAATCTACATCTGCTATGATAATGAAGCTTATATGAATACAGGAATTCAGAAGAGTGGATTGACACCATTTGGCGCAAAGACCACTACGACACCTGCAGGTAAGCATATTCATGGAAATGTAAAGAACAAAAAGAACATGTTTGAGATTGTGGCAGCTCATGGAATTCCTTACGCTGCAACAGCAAGCATTGCCTACATGGATGATTTTATTGAGAAAGTCAGAAAAGCGTCACAGGTGGATGGTCCATCTTATATTCATGTCATTGCTCCATGTCCAACAGGATGGGGAATTCCTGCAGATCGTACAATTGAAGCAGCCAAAGAAATGGTAGATTGTGGTCTGTGGTATCTGGCAGAGTATTATGATGACGAATTTCATCTAAACAGAGATCCGAATGAGTTCACAAGTGTATCGGATTACCTGAAATCTCAGGGAAGATTCAAACATTTAAGTGATGAGGATATAGCTTTAATCGAACAGGGAAGAGATAAGAAGTGGGAAAAAATTCGTGCTTGGAATTGAATCTATGCTTGTCAGGCATAAAAGAATATGAAATATAAGTATTGGCTATTAGAAAAATCCGATGATAAAATCAAACCAAATTTATTGAATACAATAAAGGAGGTTCCCAATGAAATCAAGTCAGGATTATTTTATCAAAAAGGCGTTGGAAAAGACACAGGCAGTGAAAGTTCTATTGTTATCTGAAGAGTTTACGCAGTCAGAGCTGGATGAATATGTGCAGAACAGCAGAATGAAGCTGGAACCTTATATTACTGCGGATACAAGAATGCTAGAAGTGGGAATTGGTTCAGGAACGCTGGCATACCAGCTGGCTCCAATGTGTAAGAATTATGATGGAACGGACATATCTGAATTGGTATTAAAGAAATTAGAAGAGATGTCGCAGAAAAAGGGCATCGATAACATGTCGCTGTATAACTATGCAGCAGATGAGATTGATCAGATTCAAGCAAAATATGACATCATCTTGATGAGTTCCGTTACAGAATATTTCAGTGGATACAATTACATGAGAAAGGTCATTAAAAAATGCATTGATATGATTGATAAGCAAGGAGTGATCTTGTTTGCAGATGTGTTTGACCTTGCAAAAAAGGAAGAATACCGTCAGTCAGTCTTAGCCTATGCAGAGGCACATCCAGGCTGTCGATATAAAAGAGATTTCTCCCATGAATTATTTATTCCTCATGAATATTGGAAAGATATTGCCAATACATTCCCAGAGATAGAACGGGTACTAATCAGTGACAAACTGGGGACCATCAAGAATGAAATCAATACATTTCGCTATGACGTGATTCTAGAGGTTAACCATGATGGAAAAGAGAGCAAGAAAGATAGACAGGAAAGAGAGCTGTATAAATATCAGATAGCGGCTTTGTAATAAACAGGAACGATCATAGAGGAACATCAATGGTTTTAAGTGTATAATTAAACCGTTGATGTTTCTTTTTTTATTTCATGCCTCAAATGCATGAATTGTAATCTATATTAAGCATTAGACAGGAAGACCGTTCCTTTTTATAATTGAGATACGTAAACAGAAGGAGATTTTTGAACATGAAGAAGAATATTGGAACAGCATTATCACTTTACCCAACACCAACAGTTGTGATTGGAAGCATGGTAGAAGGGAAGCCTACGTGGACGTTGGTGGCACACATAGGAATTATGGGACATGACCATGTAACGGTATCATTGGCACAGCTTCATTATATTAATCAGGGAATTAAGGCAAGCAATACGCTGTCAATCAATGTGGTTGATGAGAGCTGGCTGGCAGCTGCAGATCGTATGGGCTGTATCAGTGGAAACAGCGTAGATAAATCAGAAATGTTTGATTATTGTGTTGGAGAGAAAGGGACACCAATGATTAATGATGCAAAGCTTTCTATTGAATGTGAAGTTGAAGCAAACCACGAGACGAAGGGATTTGATAACTTTATCTGTACGATTGCCGGAACCTATGCAGAGGAAGGCATTCTAAATGATCAGGGAAAGGTGGATTACCACAAGTTCAAGCCAGTACTTTTCGAGATGCCGACCTATGAATATTTCAAAACAGGTGATGTTATTGGAAACTGTATGAGGATGGAAGTAAAATGAAAAACATGACCATTGATGAGGTAATTGAAAAATATGGAATTCCCTTGCATATTCTAAAAGAGTATGAAAGCTGGGGATTATGCGGAGAGGTCAGAAAGGTAATGGATACCTGGGCCTATGATGACTCAGACTTGGAACGACTCAGTATGATTATGACACTTCATGAGATTGGGTTTAACAATGAAGAAGTAGAAAATTATATGCGTCTGCTGATGGAAGGCGCATCTACAGAAGGAGTTCGTGTGAAGATGCTGAATCAGAAAAGAGACAGTACTTTAGACGAGATTCATTTTAAGGAAAAGCAGCTGGATACAATGGATTATCTGCGAAATGAGATGAGAAAATAGGTAGAATGGAGGTTCATATGAAGAAGATTTTAACAGTGATTTTAAGTGTATGTATGCTGATGACACTGGCAGCATGCGGAAGTTCAGGAACAGGAAACAGCAGTCAGGTGACTACTGGAAGTAATGAAGGAAATAATAGCAGTTCTACAGGTACAGCCACGGTGGCAGACAGCGCAACAACAGCAGATGCAGCGAATAGTACCAACAGCACATCAGAAAATAAGACCCTGGTAGTTTATTTCTCTGCAACAGGAAATACGAAGAATGTTGCACAGCATATCAAATCTGGATTAAGTGCAGATATATATGAAATTGTTGCAGCACAACCTTATACCAGTGATGATTTGAATTATAATAATGATAAAAGCAGAAGTACCGTGGAGATGAATGATAAGAATGCGCGTCCAGCGATTTCAGGCAGTGTATCAAACTGGAGTCAGTATGACACGATTTATATTGGTTATCCGATCTGGTGGGGCGAAGCACCAAGAATCCTGGATACTTTTGTGGAGACCTATGATTTTGCTGGAAAGACAGTAATTCCATTCTGTACATCAGCCAGTAGCGGACTTGGTTCATCAGCCAGCACATTAGAGAAGTTGGCAGGAACAGGAAGCTGGATGAGTGGAAAAAGATTTAGTGGCAGTGAGTCTCAGGATGATGTGATGAATTGGGTGAACAGCTTATGAAACAGAAACGACAGACGAAAATAATTATTGATATCATCATGTCTGTTGCCCTCCTTTTTCTGATGGCCTATCAGGTGACGGGAGATTTATATCATGAAATCATTGGCGCAGGTATGCTGGTACTTTTTATCATACACAACATATTAAACTGGAAGTGGTACTCGACATTATTTGTAGGAAAATACACCATACAAAGAGCGCTTCGGGTTCTTATAAATGTATTGGTTCTGCTTGCAATCATATTGACAGGATACAGCGGAATTGTCATGTCACGACACGTATTCGCATTTCTTCCGATTACCAGTGGACTGGTGCTGGCAAGAAAGCTGCATCTGTCCTGTTCTTACTGGGCATTTGTGCTGATGAGTGTACATCTTGGTATGCACTGGGCGATGGTTACCAGACACATGAAGGATATGAAACCGGCAGTTTTATGGATATTGCGTGTAGCAGCACTTTTGTTTGCAGAATATGGTGCATATCTTTTTGGAAAAGCAGATATTTATTCATATATGTTCATGGAGAGTGAATTTGCCATGCTGGATTATGAGAAGGCAGGGGCGCTGGTAATACTGGAACAGCTGATTATGATGAGTAGCTGGGTTAGCGTAGGACATTTTCTGATACAGGGAACGGATAGAACGAAGGTATTTGCCAGAACATCAGAGGAAGGGCACAGACAAAAGAAGAAAGCGGTGTTTCATAAATGCATCAACATTGCTCTGGCAGTGATTCTGATTGGAATCAGTGTGATTAGTATGAATGTAAATCAATCAGCAGAAAGTACGGATGGCTGGGGAGGAGTGCAGATGAACTTCCGGTAGAGTCAGTATCCTGGCTGGATGCGGTCAATTACTGTAACGCAATGAGTCAGCAGGAAGGCTTGGCTCCGGCTTATGTGGTTGATGGTAGTTCGGTGATCTGGGATCGCAGTGCAAGTGGATATCGTCTTCCAACAGAAGCTGAGTGGGAATACGCCTGTAGAGCAGGAACAACCACACCATTTAACACGCAGACGTCAATTAGTCCTGAGGAATCGAACTATTATGGACATTATCCATATGAGATTGAAGGTAATTATTTTGAACAGGGAAATTTAACGACGAAACCAGGACAATACCGTGAAACGACCGTTGCAGTGACTACATTTACAGCGAATCCATGGGGATTATATAATATGCATGGAAATGTCAGCGAATGGGTGTGGGATTATTATGGAAGTTACACGACGGAAGCGCAGACAGACCCCACAGGACCGGACACTGGAGCATTACGCATATATCGTGGTGGTGGCTGGAATGATTTTGCCAAGAACATGAGAAGTGCTTACCGCGCGACGTTAGAGCAGAATCTGAGCAGCTTTAATATTGGAATTCGTCTGGTGAGAAATGCATCAACAGGAGCCAGTGGAATGGTAGGTGGACAGATGGAAAATCCAGACGCAGGAACACAGGCTTCTGCGAACCAGACAGGCAGTGGGACAGGAGCAAAGGCGCTGATTGTATACTTCTCATGGGGTGGTAATACCAGAGGCGTTGCGCGAGAAATCCAGTCACAGACTGGTGCAGATATCTTCGAGATTACACTGACAAATCCATACTCTTCAGATTATAATACGGTATTGGATCAATCGCAGCATGACCAGAATATTCAGGCAAGACCCGAAATTGCTGGCAGTGTAGAGAATATAAGCCAGTATGATACCATCATTCTCGGGTATCCGAACTGGTGGGCTTCAATTCCAATGCCAATTGCAACATTTTTGGAAAGCTATGATTTATCAGGAAAGACGATTCTTCCATTCTGTTCTCACGGTGGTGGACGTTTCGGACAGAGTCTGACAGCCATTGCAAAGCTGGCTCCGAAATCTACCATGGGTGAAGGATTATCTATTCATTATTCGGGCGGAAGCACCATGAGCAGTGATGTGAGCACTTGGCTGAGAAGTAATGGCGTGATAGAATAGGATTGTAAATCTGACGGAGACAGCACATTAGGAGAAATCAGGAGAACATATAGAATGCAGTATCAATTAAAGTTTATTCAAGAGAAGTTAGAGCAATTATTACAGCAGAATACAGAGAACGACATATTAGTAGCTATAGATGGGAACTGTGCTGCGGGAAAGACAACACTGGCAGGGGAACTTGCTCAGCGCATAGATTGCAATGTGATTCATATGGATGATTTCTTCCTAAGACCGGAGCAGCGGACAGAAGAACGATTACAGCAGCCAGGAGGAAATATTGACTGGGAGCGGTTTCAGAAGGAAGTTCTTCTTCCGTTGGTGGAAGAGAAAACATTTTCATATAGGCCGTTCTCGTGCAGAACCATGCAGCTTTCAGATTCTGTACATGTAGGACATAAGCGGATTACAATTATTGAAGGCTCTTACGCCTGCCACCCGGAATTAGTTTCTGCCTATGATTTCAAGATATTTATATCACTGACCAAGCCACAGCAGATTGACCGAATTCGAGTAAGAAACGGCGAAGAGCGGTTGAGTGACTTTGTTCAGAAGTGGATTCCTATGGAGGAAAGGTATTTTCAAACCTTTGATATCAAGAATCAATGTGAGTTAGTGGTTGAGATGTAAATTTCATGTTTTGATTGAATTTGAGACACAGCAATGATATACTATTTGCCTATATCATTATGAATGGAGATAAGCGTAAAACATGAATTTTCTCGAAGAAAGAATTATAAAAGACGGAATCGTAAAAGAAGGAAATGTTTTGAAGGTGGACAGTTTCCTCAATCACCAGATGGACATATCATTGTTTGAACAGATGGGTGAAGAATTTAAGAAGAGATTCGAAGGGAAAGGAATTAATAAGATCCTTACAATTGAAGCATCAGGGATTGGTATTGCATGCATCGTAGCAAGACATTTTGATGTTCCAGTTGTATTTGCTAAGAAATCAAAGAGTATTAATATAGAAGGTGATATGTACATTGCTGAGGTTGAATCATTTACACATAAGTGTAAGAACCAGGTAATCGTATCTAAGAAATTCTTATCACCAGAGGATCATGTATTAATTATTGATGATTTTATGGCAAATGGCTGTGCAATGCAGGGGTTAATCTCAATCGTACAGGAAGCAGGAGCTAAGGTTGAAGGAATTGGTATTGCAATTGAAAAGGGATTTCAGGATGGTGGTCGTATTATTAGAAATCTTGGATATGATCTTCAGTCATTGGCAATTGTTGAGAGTATGGACGCAGCAACAGGCAATATAGAATTCAGAGCACAGTAAGGAAAGAGAATAATGAATCATACAACAGATATTAAAAACATTTATAACCTAGATGGAAAAGTACCTGTGGCAAAGGCTGTGCCATTTGGATTACAGCATATATTGGCAATGTTTGTTGCGAATATTGCGCCTATTTTCATAGTAGCAGGAGCATGTGGATTATCAGAAAAAGATACTGCAATGTTAATACAAAATGCAATGATTATTGCAGGAATTGGCACATTAGTACAGCTATTTCCACTATGGAAGGTTGGTTCAGGACTTCCAATTGTAATGGGAATCAGTTTCACATTCGTATCAGTATGTTGTTATATTGGTGCAACATATGGATATGGAGCCATCATGGGTGCAGTGCTCATTGGTGGATTCGTAGAAGGATTGCTGGGATTATTTGGCAAATACTGGTTAAAGCTGATACAGCCAATCGTTGCTGCCAGTGTTGTAACAGCAATTGGTTTCTCTCTTCTTTCAGTCGGTGCATCATCCTTTGGTGGTGGCAGCGGAAGTGAACAGTTTGGTTCGTATGAGAACTGGATACTTGGTGGAATTACATTGCTTGTATGTATATTATTCTCAATATTCGCCAAGGGATACCTGAAGCAGTTATCCGTACTAGCAGGCCTTATTGTTGGCTATATTGTTGCTGTATGCATGGGACAGGTTGATTTCACATCACTTCAGGGAACAGCAGTTGTTTCACTGCCAAGATTATTCCCATTTCATATGGAATTCAATGCAAACGCAATTATATCAATCACATTAATCTTCCTGGTGTCTGCAACGGAGACAATCGGAGATACATCAGCACTTGCGCAGACTGGACTTGGAAGAGAGGTAACTGCGAAGGAAACAAAGGGTTCACTTGCATGTGATGGATTTGTGAGTTCATTATCTTCAGTATTTGGCTGCCTTCCAATCACATCATTCAGCCAGAATATTGGTCTTGTTGCCATGACTAAGGTTGTTAACAGATATGTAATTGCAACAGGAGCAGGAATTATGATACTTGCTGGTATCTTCCCAATATTTGGTGCAGTACTTGCAACACTTCCAGATGCAGTGCTTGGTGGCTGTACAATTATGATGTTTGGAACAATCGTAATCAGTGGACTCCAGATGATCGGTAATTGTGGTTTTACACAGAGGAATATCACAATCGCTGCTTTATCACTCAGTGTTGGAATTGGTTTTACACAGGTTCCAGAAATATTTGCGTATTTCCCACAGATTGTTCAGACGGTATTTGCAGAGAATTGTGTTGCAGTAGTCTTCATAGTAGCAATCATATTGAATCTTGTACTTCCAAAGGACATGGAAGCACATCACGAATAAAATATATAGAGATAAGAAAAAGAACTAGTATGAGCGAGTTATCATACTAGTTCTTTTTGACGTAATTTAGTGATATTCGCTATTTTTTAAGATTTTTCCAGAATTTAACGGCATCCTCCATCCATCCTTCTACTTCAAGGCCAATGCCCAGTCCGAAGCTGTGACCGCCTTTCTTGCCAATATTTGTTACATGAGGAATGCCAAGTTCAGTACATTTTGCATCCAGTACATGGCTGTTGACAACAGGAACAGTACCATCATCTTCATTGGCTGTGATATAGACAGGTGGATATGAGGCATCCATGAAGTCTAGGAGATGATATGGATAAAGAGATTCTCTTGTAAAGAATGGTCCACCGATGCGCTTTAAGAATGGCGCCATTCCAGCTCGCGCAGGACTTCCTTCGGGCGCGTTCATATATGCATCATATAGACCGTTCATATCAGCAGCAGAATATCCAAGATAAATCATTTCTGGCTTTGGAACATTTGCGGTCATCCATCCTAAATTGGTAGAACCGATTTCTCCAGCAATGGTTGCTCCAGCAGAGAAACCTCCAATAATATAGCGTCCTTTCTGCACCTGAAATTGTTCAGCGTGGTCTTCAATATAGCGAATACACTGATACATATCTTCTAATGGCTTCGGCATTAATGGTTCCTGTTTTACACGGTAATATAATACGAAAGCAGAATATCCCAGTTCGTTGAAATGTGCAGCGATGGCAAGTCCTTCGATTAATCCCCACTGGCGATTTAAGCCACCACCTGGAATGACAACAGCATAAGGCTGATTTGGCTTAGGACCAGGAAAGTGAATGAAAACAGGATCCTGTTTATCATATTCACTGAGCTGTTCTTCTTCAGAGTAGAGGTGATAGATATAGTTTTCATTAGTAGTGGCAAGCTCTTCCATGCGATGAAGAGTAGGAACAAATCCTACCTTATCAAATCCGTATTCTTTTAACGGGCAATTCCAATGGTCTGGTGTCATATAAGTGAAGATATAGTCAGCAAATTGACCATATACCTTGCTTTTAACCAAATCTCCAATAGTCATTTCCGGGGTGATTTCGTGATAATTCATATTTAGCCTCCATGCTGCGACTGTTTTTTAGTGAGTCCAATGTGAGCAAGCTCACATGATGGCTCAAGTTTGTGCGCAGCTCAAACTTGTAGAGTGAAAAATTATCATATAAGATTTTTCACTCTTTCTCTCCATAATTTCTTTATGTTATGTTGTGGATTTATCAATATTCATACTATTTTTACGAAATTGAGAGGGGGATATTCCCGCAATCGCTTTAAATGTTCTATAAAAATGTGTGGATGATGAAAATCCAGTTGCTTCTGCAATGTCAGTAAAACTTTGCTTTGTCTCAACAATCAATTGCTGTGCATGGCTGACACGTACAGAGTTAATATATTCAACAATAGTTCGGTTTGTATATTTCTTGAATTCATGGCAAAGATAGTACTTACTCATATAGAAATGATCAGTAATATCTTGCAGCTTGATATCTTTTGTATGATTTTGTTCAATATAGTCGATTATTTTTGAAATACGATTTTCTGTTTCAGGTTTCTCAGAAACAGTTACACTCTTCATAATAGCAATAAGAAGAATATTTAAAAGTGAATTCATGGTTTCATCATGAAGTGTTTCATCTTTACTTTGTTCATCTAAGAGTTTGTTTAAATATGAATGAATGGTGTTTGCAGCCTTCGGTGTAGGTTGATATAGACCACTTCCGTTTCTTAATAAATCCTTCATTTTTTCAGAATTAACTGCTTCTTCACGAAAATATAAAACGATACGTCGAAAGGAAGTATCTGGAGCAGCAAATGAATGGTGCATCACATAGGGTGCAAATATCATGAATTCATCAGATTTTGTCTGATATAATTCATTTCCCATCTATTATGGGTGTTAGTGCTGCATTGGTTGGTACTTTAATGATGGTTGCTAAGTTAGTAGATGCATTTACAGATGTATTCATGGGACAGGTTGTTGACCGTTCTTCATATACAGCGAAGGGTAAGTTCGCTCCTTGGATTCGTCGTTTTGCCGGTCCGGTTGCAGTAGCTTCTTTCCTGATCTTTGCACCATACTTTGCAGATAAGCCAATGGGATTCAAAGTATTCTGGATGTTCTTCACATACATTCTTTGGGGTTCAGTATGCTACACAGGTGTTAATATTCCTTACGGTTCAATGGCTTCAGCAATGAGTGATAAACCAGAAGAAAGACAGATGCTTTCTACATGGAGAAATATCGGCGCTACCGTTGCTCAGATTGTTATTGTTGTTATCCTTCCTATGGTTACATATACAAAGGATGCAGCAGGCCACCAGATTTTAGATGGTAATCGTACAATGATCGCAGCAGGTGTTTGTTCAGCATTAGCAGTAGTCATTTACCTTGTTTGTTACTATCTTTCAACAGAAAGAGTTTTACTTCCATCAGCAAAGGGTGAGAAGAATGTGTTCCAGATGTTCGGAATTATTTTCTCTAACAGAGCATTTATTGGTATTATCGTTTCAGCATTATTGTTATTATTAACACAGATGACATTAACAGGTATGAACAACTATATCTATCCGAATTACTTCAACAGTGCTTCAGCTATTTCACTTAGTGGTTTATTAGCATGTGGTTTGGTATTGATTCTTTCAACATTTGTTACAAAGCTGGCAGAAAAGATTGGTAAGAAAGAATTAGCAACAATCGGTGCTATTATCGGTGCAGGTGCATTGTTTGTAGGTTATGTGGTTCATACAACGAATGTTGCCGTATTTATCGCTATTTATTTAGTAGCATATACTGGCTTAGGTTTCTTCAACCTTGTTTGCTGGGCTATGATTATCGATGTTATCGATGATATCGAAGTAAAGAAGGGTGTTCGTAGTGATGGTACAGTTTACTCTGTATACTCATTTGCCCGTAAGGTTGGTCAGGCTGGTGCCAACGGAATCACAGGTATGATTCTTGCAACAGTTGGATATACAAAAGCAACAGCATTTGATAAAAATGTATTAGACGGAATTTACAATTCAACAACATTGTTGCCAGCAATTGGATTCGTTCTTCTTGCATTAGCATTAGTTTTCATTTATCCTTTATCAAAGAAGAAGGTTCTTGCTAATAACGCAGCAATTGCTGAAAAGAGAAAAGCAAACTAATAAATAATTAAGACATTTTGATAGGAGCTAGAGCGAAGCAGGCAATAGCTCCTATTGTTATGAGAAACAGAATGGAGAATGACATGAGAATTTGCGAAACAGCCAATCAGGTTATTGAAAAGGAAAATTATTATTCAGTAATGACCAATGCGGTTGAGATTAGAATATGGTTCGTTACGGATGATATTGTAAGAATCAGAGCAGGATTTGATGGAGACTTCGATGAAGCTTCATACAGTCTTGCACTTACTGCATGGGATGATAGACTTGACGGGTTCATGAAAAAGTATAGAACAAGAGTTGTTGCCAAAAAGGGAACAATGAAAGATGAGGAATCTAAGACAGTGATTTCAGGTGCTAAGCTTGATATTGTTGTTGAGAAAGAACCATTTAGAATCTGCATTTACGATAAAGAAGGCACTATGTTACATGCTGATATTGTAGATTTAGCATACATGGAAGACAGCAACCATAGAAGAATTCATACAAGTGAAATCGAAGCAGAAGATTGCTTCTATGGCTTTGGTGAAAAATCAGGAGAAATTAACAAGGCTGAAAAGTTTATGGGCATGAGTCCTAAAGATGCTATGGGATATAATCCGAAGGAAACAGATTCTTTATACAAGCATATTCCATTCTACATCAAGCTTAGTAAGAAGACAAAGAAGGCGGTAGGATACTTCTATCACAACACTTATGAATGCGATTTCGATATGGGCAGAGAGAAGAGTAACTACTGGAAGCGTCACAGCAGATATCGTGCAGATGGTGGTGATATTGATTTATTCTTTATCGCAGGTCCTTCTATTAAGAATGTAATTAAAGGATATACAGATTTAACAGGTAAGTCGGCGATGCTTCCTAGATATGCACTTGGATATCTTGGCTCATCTATGTATTATCCAGAGCTTCCAGCAGATTGTGATGATGCAATCTATGAGTTCGTTGACACAACAAAAGAAGAAGGCATCCCAGTTGATGGATTCCAGTTATCTTCAGGATACTGTGCAATCGAGACAGAAGAAGGAATCAAGAGATGTACATTTACATGGAATAAGAAGCGTTTCAAGGACCCGAAGGATTTCTTCCATCAGATGGATTTAAGAGGAATCACAGTTTCTCCAAATGTGAAACCAGGTATGCTTCTTACACATCCGCTTCTTCAGGACATGCAGGATAAAGATATGTTCGTAAAGGCCAGCGACAGCGACAAGCCAGGTGTAGGAACCTGGTGGGGTGGAAAAGGATACTTCGTTGACTTTACAAAGGAAGAAACTCGTGAGAACTGGAAATCATATTTAAAGGAACATGTATTAGATTATGGAACAAGCTCTGTTTGGAATGATAACTGCGAATATGACAGTATGGTTGATAAGGATTGTCGCGTGAGCTTCGAAGGTAAGGGCGGTACAATTGGACAGTTAAAGTCAGTGATGTCAAATATTATGTGTCATATCACAGATGAAGCGGTTCATGAAACATTTGATAATACAAGACCTTATGTGGTATGCCGTTCAGGACATGCAGGAATCCAGAGATACGCACAGCCATGGGCAGGAGATAACCTCACTTGCTGGGACTCATTGAAGTATAATATTGCAACAATTCTTGGAATGGGACTTTCAGGCGTAGCCAACCACGGATGCGATATTGGTGGATTCTATGGCCCATCACCAGAAGCTGAATTATTCGTAAGATGGATTCAGAATGGTATCTTCCAGCCAAGATTCTCTATTCATTCAGTAAATGTAGATAATACAGTAACAGAGCCTTGGATGTACAGCGGATGCAAGCAATTCATCAAAGATGCAATTGAATTCAGATATAGAATGAGCCCATATCTTTACTCATTGATGGAACGTGCCCATGAGACAGGACTTCCATACATGGAGACAATGTTCTCTGTATTCCAGAACGATGTAAAATGTTATGAAGAAGGCATTAACTTTATGTGCGGTGACTCCTTACTTGTTGCAAATGTAGTAGAAAAGGGTCAGACAGAAAGAGAAGTATACCTTCCAGAAGGCGATACATTCTACGATTTCGAAACAAGAACACCATTCGAAGGTGGCCAAACCGTTGATGTGGAAGTTGATCTTGGAACGATTCCAATGTTCATCAGAAGTGGTGCAATCATTCCAATGGCATCAAATCAGATGAATAACTTAAAGACACAGCAGGCAACAGGAATTCATCTCATAGCAGCAGATGACAAAGATGGTGCATTTACACTTTATGAAGATGATGGTGTTTCAATGGATTACGAGAATGGTAAGTTCTTAAAGACAAACATCACCATGACATCAGGTGAAAAGACTATATTCGATTTCAAGTACGAAGGAATATATGAAACAAATGTAGGAGATATGTACTTAGATATTATTCATAGAGACAAAGCTCCATTCTACGTAATTGTAGATGGTGAAGAAGTGAAACACTTCTTGCACAGAAGAAAATTCGAAGAAGCAGAGTGTGGATGGTACTACAGCCAGACATTAAAGTCTGTACAGATTAAGTATAAGAACATCAAAAAAGACTATAATGTAGTTGTATCATATGAACAATTCGATATGATTGGGATGTAACGCGTTAGCAATGAGCCACGCGTGAAAAACAAGGAAGATTACGATGGGTGCTTGCACACAGGAGTAATCTTCCTTGTTTTCTCACATGCGGCGAATGCCGCGTAGCGAGGATTTGCGAAGCAAATTCGAGATACAAGCGTGGCGGAGTAGTGGGAGTCACCAACTTGCTTAACAGTAACCGTCGCTCTAGCATTCTCCAGTGGGAACAGCCGAAGGCAAATTCCCACGTCCGAGCACATCAAAATAACTCAGCTCGAACAGCGGAGCGCATTCGAGCGTCCGTCTAGCACTCCCTCAGTGGGAATAGCGAAGCAAATTCCCATAAATTATACGATTATCCCATAATACTTTTCTAACGAATTATAAAAATTTATGTGATAATAATAAAAGTAAAAAAGTCAAACAATAAATCAAACTCAACCTAACAATCAACCCAAGTAAAGGAGAACAACCTAATGGCAAATAAAGCATCAGAAAACGTAAAATACTACACCAACCCTAATGGTCCAATCATTGGTACCGTATCAAGAAACATCATCGAAAAAGATGGTCTATACTTCAAAGATATCGATGGTTCCGGAGAACTGAAACCGTTCGATGATTGGAGGCTTTCAGCAGAAGAACGTGCTGATTCCTACGTAAAAGAACTCACTCTTGAGGAAAAAATCGGGCAGCTTTTTATCTCAGACTGGCGTTCAGGAAAGAAAGCAAAAGATCCAGCCAAGTTAGATGAGTCGGGCTTGTTAGATAATGGAGAACTGCATGAAACAAATATTTTTGGTAAGCAGCATTTGCCAGGAACAGATACTTTATTAAAGGACTGGTGGGCAAGACATTTTATTTTAAGAGAAAACTTAGATCCAGAATATCTGACTGATTTCCTGAATCAGTTACAGGCAGTTGCAGAGGAATGTGGACATTTTGTTCCAGTACAAGCTGCATCTAACTCTCGTAATGAGAACGGAGAAGTAGTATTCGGTATGAATGATGCGTCAGGTATCTTTGCTACATGGCCAGGAACATTGGGAATTGCAGCGGCAATCAAGGGCGATTCTATTAAAATAGCAGATCAATTTGCAGACTGTGTGAAGAGAGAATGGAATGCCACAGGATTAAGAAAAGGATATATGTACATGGCTGATGTTGTATCAGATCCAAGATGGCAAAGAACTTTCGGAACATTTGGTGAAGATCCAGATTTAATCTGTGAGATTTTTGAACATATCATACCGAGAATTCAGGGAAGCAAAGAGGGCGTGACTACAGATGGTGTGGCGATGACAGTGAAGCATTTCCCTGGCGGAGGTGCTCGTGAGAATGGATTTGATCCACATTATTCAATGGGACAGTGGAATGTATATCAGACAGAAAACTCCCTTGAAAAATATCATTTACCAGCATTTCAGGTGGCAGTTGATCAAAATGCAGCTTCTATCATGCCATATTATGCAAAACCGTCAAAAGAAAAGAGCGCAGTTCAGACATATAAAGGGGAAGAACTAGAATTACAGCCTTACGGATTTGCATTCAATAAGGTGTTAATTAATGGATTACTTCGTAAGAAAATGGGATTTAAAGGATACATTAACTCAGATTCTGGTATTGTTCATAACATGGACTGGGGATGTTCGATAACCCATATAGAGATCCAAAGGAAGCAGTCAAAATCGTTGCAGAGAAAGCGGACTGGGACAATGCAAGAGATGCACACCGTAAGAGTGTTGTATTATTAAAAAACGACAATGTTCTTCCATTAACGACAGAAAAAATTATTGGTCAGAAAGTATATGTAGAATGTTTTAACAAAGAGGAAGAGAATGCCCAAAAAGCGACTGCTGATTTACGAGAGAAGTTATCTAAAGAGATGGAGTTAGTTGATGATCCATCTAACGCAGATTATGCAATCTTAATGGTAAATCCATCATCAGGAAATTATTTCAATGCTACCCAGGGATATCTAGAGTTAAACATCTGTGAAAATCATGAAGTATGCAATGTTGACGAACAGGGAAGACCGATGAAGGAAACACATTTGGAAACAACGCTTATAGGAGTTGCGCGTATCGAAGAGATTTCAAAGCAGGTTAGGGACAATGGTGGAAAGGTTATTATGAATGTAAACTTTTCACTTGCATGGGAACTTGGTAATGTAGAGCGTTTTGCGGATTCCTTATTAGCAGGATTTTTTACGGAAGAAGATGCAACAATGGATGTCATTACAGGAAGATTTATGCCTACAGGAAAGCTTCCATTGACATTGCCAAGAGGTGATGAGGCACTTGCAGTAAATGCAGATGGTGTGTGTATCAGTCCGAATGATGTGCCAGGCTTTGATAAAGACCAGTATATGCCAGAATCACTGAAGGATGAGAATGGTAAAGCATATGTCTACAGAGATACATGTGGAAATTATTATGAATTAAACTTTGGACTTTCATATGAAACAAACTGAAAAAGCATAGGCTTTCAACATAATTGATTGTAATTTCTTGTATACTGAATTATAATACCACTGTATTGTATCTTCTATAATGAAGAATGATAACAGAAAGGATAATTTAATATGAAAGAAGGATTACAGAAAACAAGAGAGCTTGTGCTCACAGCGATGTTTACGGCAATAATTATAGCTATGGCATTTGTACCTTATCTTGGGTACATACCACTTGGATTTATGAATGCAACAATCATTCATATCCCTGTAATTATCGGAGCAATCGTATTAGGACCTAAGCGGGGTGCATTTCTAGGCGGCGTATTTGGAATTACGAGTATGATTAATAATACCTTTAATCCCAATATCACTTCATTTGTATTTTCACCATTTTATAGTATGGGAGATATGCATGGTAATATATGGAGTATCGTAATATGCCTGGTTCCTAGAATTCTTGTAGGTGTTGTGGCTTACTATGTATACAGACTGGTAAGTAGATTGGTTAAAAGTAAAAAGTCAGGTAATGTAGCAGCGCTTGCGTGTGCAGGTGTAGCAGGGGCACTTATGAACACATTACTTGTTATGAACGGAATATATTTTCTGTTTGGTCAGAATTATGCATCGGCAAGAGGAATTGCAATAGATGTATTATACAAGTTTATACTTGGAGTTATTGGAACTCAGGGTATACCAGAGGCAATTGTTGCGGGTGTACTCGTTGCTGCAATAGGTAAGGTTCTGATTAAAGTTATGAAGAGATAAAAACAGGAGTGTATGAAATAATGGAGTTTGAAAACAGACGCAATAGCAAGGGAATGATTCTTGCAATAGACATGGGAAATACGAACATCGTTATTGGCTGTATTGATGATGACAGAATATATTTTGAGGAACGTATGTCAACGGATCTTTCAAAAACAGAATTAGAATATGCAGTAGGATTTAAAACAGTTCTAGAGCTTCATAATATAGAGAGTTTAGATATCAAGGGCGCCATTATTTCATCAGTTGTGCCACAGTTGGTCAATGTAATAAAGACAGCAGTTGAGAAGATTATTGGAATTACACCATTAGTGGTAGGACCAGGAGTTAAGACGGGACTGAATCTGTTAATGGATCAGCCGAGACAGGTGGGAAGTGACTTGGTAGTTGATGCTGTTGCAGCCATTAATGAGTATGGTGCGCCAGCTGTGGTAATCGATATAGGAACAGCTACAACAATTTCAGTGATAGATGAAAAGAAGAATTACATCGGTGGAGTTATTATGCCAGGGGTTAGAGTAGCATTAGATTCCCTGGTTTCCAGAACAGCACAGCTTCCAAGGATCAGTATGGAGGCACCAAAGCATGTAGTAGGCAAGAATACAATTGACTGTATGCAGAGTGGAATCATCTATGGCAATGCCTGCTGTGTAGATGGAATGATAGACAGAATAATTGAAGAAGCTGGTTTTGGCAAAGATGGAAAGCCAAAGGCGAATGTAATAGCAACAGGTGGCCTGGCAAAGGCTGTTGTTGATAATTGTAAGAATAATATCATACTGGATAATGCACTGCTTTTAAAGGGGCTTAAGATTATCTATGATAAGAATATTGAAGATTAAGTTTATAGTATTGGTTTGACTGTTATTAGTTTCGATGATAATGTTAAGCCAATACTAATTTTTCTTTATAGAAAAATTAAGATTTTTCAAAAGATTTTTACATATGGACTAATTATGAAAGGAAAGTGTATATATGCTGACAGGAAAAAATGTTGTATTAGGGGTGACAGGAAGTATTGCTGCATACAAGATTGCGGGGCTTGCAAGTATGCTGAAGAAGCTTCATTGTAATGTTGATGTGATTATGACAAAGAATGCGATTAATTTTATTAATCCAATTACATTTGAGACGCTTACAGGTAATAAATGTATAATAGATACCTTTGACAGGAATTTTCAATATAATGTAGAGCATATCTCATTGGCGAAGAAAGCAGATATATTCTTGGTAGCACCAGCATCTGCTAATGTAATAGGAAAGCTGGCTGCTGGAATTGCAGATGATATGCTTACGACTACATTTTTGGCATGCAACAGTAAAAAGATTATCGCACCAGCCATGAACACGAATATGTATATGAATCCAATTGTGCAGGACAATCTTAAGAAATTATCTTCCTATGGAATAGAAGTAATTGAGCCTGATAACGGATATCTTGCATGTGGTGATACAGGAGCAGGTAAGATGCCTTCCGAGCAGACACTGTTGGATTATATCGTTAAGAATATCGCTTTAGAGAAGGATATGGAAGGACTTAAGGTATGTGTCACAGCAGGACCAACGAGAGAAGCAATTGATCCAGTAAGATATATATCGAATAATTCTACGGGTAGAATGGGATATGAGATTGCCCGCAATGCCATGTTAAGGGGTGCAGATGTAACTCTGATATCAGGGCCGGTGCATATTCCAGCAGTGCCATTTGTGAAAATTATCAATGTGGTGTCCGCAGAGGATATGTATCAGGCAGTGATGAACACGATGGAACAGGAAGACTGTGATATTGTAGTGAAAGCGGCAGCAGTTGCAGATTACAGACCACAGACAATTAGTGATCAAAAGATTAAAAAAAGCGATTCAGATATGTCAATCAAACTGGAAAGAACCAGTGACATTATAGGGGAATTAGGAAAAAAGAAAGCAGGTTCGAAGAAGCCATTCTTGTGTGGATTCTCTATGGAAACGCAGAATATGCTTGAGAATTCAAGAAAGAAATTAGAAAAAAAGAATCTGGATATGATAGTAGCCAACAATGTTAAGGTCAGCGGTGCAGGCTTTGGAACGGATACGAATGTAGTTACATTAATAACCAGAGATGCATGTGATGAGCTGGAAATCATGAGTAAATTCGAGGTTGCAGGGAAGATATTTGATGCTATTTTGAATCATGCCTGAATTGCATGATGTACGATAAAAGATAAGCATTAGACACGTGGAATAGATTGTTCTAAGCTACAGGTAGATAGAAATGTTTTAAGGAAACAACAGAAGGTCTCCTTATGGCAGGATTGGAGAGTAGTATGGAATATGCAAAGTTAGGAAATACAGATATCGAAGTGTCTAAGTTATGTGTTGGCTGTATGAGCTTTGGAAAAGCAGGAACCATGCATGATTGGACGCTGGATGAGCAGGAAACGGAAAATGTTGTGAAACACACATTGGACTTGGGAATTAATTTCTTTGATACAGCCAATGGATATTCTCAGGGAACCAGCGAAGAATATCTGGGGAAAGCAATCAAGAACAATGTAGCAAGGGAGAAGGTCGTGCTGGCTTCAAAGGTTTATTTCAATCCAGGACGATTATCCAGAGAGGCAATTCATAGAGAAATTGATGGAACACTAAAGCGCCTCGATACAGATTATCTGGATCTATATATCATTCACAGATTTGATTATGATACATCCATAGAAGAGACGATGGAAGCATTAAATGACCTGGTGAAAGCAGGTAAGGTCCGAGCAATCGGGGCATCGGCCATGTATGGTTACCAGTTCCACAACATGCAGATTGTGGCAAGAGATCATGGATGGGCACAGTTTCAGACTATGCAGAATCACTATAATCTGTTATATCGGGAAGATGAGCATGAATTGATTCCAATCTGTAAGCAGATGAATGTGTCCCTGACGCCTTATAGTCCGCTGGCAGCAGGACATCTAACAAGACCGGAGTGGAACACGGATACTCTGCGTTCTAAAACAGACCGCGCAGCAAGAGGAAAGTATGACCAGTCGGAAGAACAGGATATGCAGATTGTAAAGCGTGTCTTTGAACTGGCACAGAAATATGGAGTGAAGATGCAGCAGATTGCTTTGGCATGGGAATGGAGCAAAGGTGTGACTGCGCCGATTATTGGAGCTACGAAGGCATCACATTTTGATGATGCAGTTGGTGCATTTCATGTGAAGCTGACACAGGAAGACATTGCTTATCTGGAAGAACCATATGTACCACATAAGATTATTGGTGCAATCAATCAGAATCCAAATTTATAATAAAAAGAAAGAGGAAAAGAATATGGCAGAAAAAATCGTACAGACAGCAGGTAGAAATGCATTAGGTACATTTGCACCGGAGTTCGCACATTTTAATGATGATGTGCTCTTTGGGGAGAATTGGAATAATCAGGACATTGATGTGAAGACTAGAAGTATTATTACGGTGGTTGCACTGATGTCTTCAGGAATTACAGATTCATCATTGAAATTCCATCTGATGAATGCAAAGAACCATGGAGTGACACAGAAGGAAATCGCAGCAATCATTACACATGTGGCATTCTATGCTGGATGGCCAAAGGGCTGGGCAGTATTTAATATGGCAAAGGAAGTATGGGAAGTTGGCGAAGGCGATTTGCCATATGAAGATGAAGAGATGAGAGCTCATGCCAAGTCTATGGTATTCCCAATTGGAAATCCAAATGATGGGTATGCACAGTATTTTACAGGAAAGAGTTTTCTTGCACCGATTTCCACAAGTCAGGTGGGAATCTTTAATGTTACATTTGAACCAGGCTGCAGAAATAACTGGCATGTACATCATGCAAGCGAGGGCGGTGGACAGATCCTTGTATGCGTAGCTGGACGTGGCTACTATCAGGAATGGGGCAAAGATGCCATTGAGATGAAACCGGGAGACTGTGTGAATATTCCAGTAGGAGTAAAGCATTGGCATGGAGCTGCACCAGACAGCTGGTTTAGTCATCTTGCAGTTGAAGTTCCGGGAAAAGACGGTTCTAACGAATGGCTGGAAGCTGTCAGTGATGAGCAGTATGGAGTATTGAAGTAAGATATTATTATATATTGTAAATATGAGTCAGATAAGATTGATATGAAACCTGTTTCTAGCAGTGTCATATGAAGCTTATCTGGCTTTTTTCATGAAAGCAAAAGTGTGCGTTGCTATCGTGATAATAATTAAATATAATGAATATAGGTAACAAATAAACATGGAGTGTAGATAATAGTGACGGGGAGAAATTCGATGAGTACGTGGATCATTGCAGTTTTAGAAGACGATTATGAAATTATGAGCGGAATTAAAGAATTGTTGGAGATGAAACATTTTCAAGTAAAGACCGCTAGGACAGTAGCAGAGTTTCAGAACATGGAAACAGCGGATTTGTATCTGTTAGATGTAATTCTTCCAGATGGAGATGGATTTCAGGTGTGTAGACAGATTCGGCAAAACAGTGATGCCCCGGTGATTTTTATTACATCCTGTGATGACCAGGAAAGTGTTGTAAAGGGATTGGATATAGGTGGGGATGATTATATTACAAAGCCTTTTTATACAGGGGAATTATTGTCCACAATTCAGGCGAATCTGCGTAGAATAGAAAAGACGAGAATGATGGAAGATGAACAGTCCAAGAGTATAAATGTATACGAAAAGGGAGAGTTAACAGTTGACTTGAGCCAGCATAAGGTTTTTCGAAATGAACAGGAGATTAGCCTGACAAGCACGGAATTTGAGTTGATGCGCATATTAATTAGCAACAAGGGAATGCTGATGAAACGAGAGGTGTTGTTACAGAAGATATGGGATAATTCTGGAAATTTTGTGGAGAATAACACGTTAAATGTAGTAATGAGTCGCTTGAAATCCAAGCTGGGAACCTATGGAATGGAGGGGCAGTCTACCAGTCGGATAAATCCGCAGGCAGACAGATGGTCAATGAAATGTTTCATCTAAAGATAGGTGGAGGCAATCTGGAGGCAGCAAGGAATGCAGCATGGCAGGCTGGATACACGGAAAATGGCTTTGGGTATCTGCCTAAATTAACAGGGGAACTTACGGTTGTCGTTGGAATCGTGATTTTGATGCTGGTAATCCTGGGGATTGGGCTATGGCGGATTTCCTCTATTGGGAAGTCAGATTTACCAGGGAAAATGTTGTCACTGGAACAAGAGAATGCAAGGCTTCAGAAGGAACTGAAGCTGGAGCATACATATAATGAAAACCAGAAGAAACAGCTACAGGATTTTATCGAAAATATTGCGCATCAAGTCAAGACACCATTGACAG
>JAQUVV010000176.1 GCA_028693195.1 Lachnospira sp. | reverse complement strand
CATTGCCTCACATGCCTGCGAAGGCTTTCCGATTCCTGCATCTACAATGACCGGCAAATCAATCTCATCAATCAAGATCTGAATAAATTCTTTGGTAGCCAGTCCTTTATTTGAACCAATTGGTGAAGCTAATGGCATCACCGCTGCTGCTCCTGCGTTCACTAAATCTCTAGCACTATATAGATCTGGGTACATATATGGAAGTACAACAAAGCCTTCCTTCGCAAGCATTTCCGTTGCCTTTACGGTCTCTGCATTATCTGGCAGTAAATACTTGGAATCTTTCATGATTTCAATCTTTACAAAATCACCACATCCTAATTCTCGGGACATCCGCGCAATTCTTACCGCTTCTTCTGCATTTCTAGCTCCAGAAGTATTAGGGAGCAGTGTTACATTTTCAGGAATATAGTCTAATATACTCTCACTCTGCTTCGTGTTGGTACGACGTACTGCCATGGTAATAATCTGCGCATCTGCATTCTCAACCGCTGCCTTAATCAACTCCATAGAGTATTTTCCAGAACCCAGAATAAATCTTGATGTAAACTCTTTTCCTCCTAGTGTAAATGTGTCTGTTTTTTTCATAATACCTCTTCCTCTTTTTCGCTGCTATTTTTATATGTCCGATTTTTTCAATCCATATGGATTACCCTTGAATAATCAACTCCAAGATCTTATTTGCCTGATGTGCTGCACAAAGCATGACACGTGGTGCCATCAGTCCATTTGTATTCGTCGGGTCAGATATACCATCACCACATAAGTAATAATTCTTCATCTTTCTAACTGTTTTGATCTCATTGCTGCTTCCAAATCCTGCCATACCGGATGCACCCACAAGTATTTTATCTTTCATTGTTCCCAGAATCACATTGGTCAGCATAGCTTTCTGTTCAGGTTTATCAAATGCTTCACATATATACTTTTCCTTCAACAGCCCTTTCGCATTCTCTTCTGTAATCTTGACATAGTCCGTCTGAATCTCTATATATGGTGCAAATCTTTTAATCTCCTGCTGCAATGCTTCTGGTTTGGGTATTCCAACAAACTTCATATCGTACTGCTGTCTGTTCAGATTTGTTAAGTCAACACAGTCAAAATCAATCAAATGTAGCTTTCCAACTCCACATCTCGCCAAAGAAATGGCAATATTAGAACCTAGTCCACCAAGTCCGCAGATTGCCACTTCTGCCTCGTCCAGTTTCTTCTGAACCTCAATCCCATGGCGCATAACCAATGCATCATGCTGTTGTTCCTTTGAGACTATATTTTCCATTCTGCTCAACTGTCCTTTCATCTCCTTCTTCTATCTCCTATCAGCCTCCACCTACAAAGCTCACAACTTCTACACAATCACCTGCTTTAAGAACTGTTTCTTCATATACTGTCTTCGGCACAATATTTTCATTGATTTCCACTGCAATCCTCGTCAGATTGTATCCATGCTGTTCCAGATATGCTTTTAAATTCATTCCCTCAGCATTCACATCTTCCCCATTAATTCTTACCATAGCCTTCACCTCTTTTCTAGTTTCTGCGATGTGTTGCTCATTGCCAACATCCATTAACTTGTACACCGCCGTCCACACTTCCAGAGCTTCGCTCTGTCAGTCGCGGGCTTCGCCCTATATATCAGGAACAATAAAATCGCTTACGAGTGAACTCGACGCGTTTTCTAGTTCCTGATATGCACGGCTCATTGCCAACGCGCAAAAAAGCCACGCAAAAGGAGCAGGCGCCTATTAGGCGGTGCCCTCCTTTCGCGTGGCTTTCGTCACACTCTGCTACATATTTTAGCACGTTAATGCAATATGTCAATGTATTCTATTGTAAAATTTCTTTTACGTTTTTGATCTTTATCCAAACATACTCATCAAATGAGCTGCCAGTAATCCTCCACCAGTTCCAACAACATACCCTAACAAAGCCATTACAATTCCTACAGGAACCAAAGCACTTGAATAAGTTCCCGCAAGAACAGGTGCTGTGGCTGTCCCTCCGATATTCGCCAGAGACGCAACTGCACAGGTGAAAATATCCAGCTTTAGTACCTTAGCAAGAATTACCATAACAACCACATGGAACACTAAGATGATCAAGCCTGTCAATAGCCATACATGCGCATTTCCCATGGCACTTAAGTCTGCTCTGGACGCAATCAATGCAATGACAAAATATAACAATACATTTGAAAGTTCCTCTGTTCCTTTGATTTTTCCAAATGGCGTCATTGCCGCCAATACACCCAACACCGTAACTACTAATACCGTCCAGGTAGCCTTATCAAAGAATGTCAGCTGTGCTCCAATTAGTGCACCAACCTGCTGTGATGCTGCTGATACGACCAATCCCGCACCAATTAGAATTGCAATATTCTGCCATGTAAGTGGTTTGGTGTTTGCCTTTGCTTCTGCTTCCAGCATCTGGCCAACTTCATCAATAACACGGGTATCTGCCTTTGTCCATTTATTGAACTTATCAGCAAATCCAATAACCCATAACAAGAACATTACATAAAATGTTGCACAGATGGAATCCATAACAAGCGCATATCCCATGGCATTCTCATCCACATGAAGTGCTTCTTGAAGCGCAAGCATATTTCCGCCTCCGCCCATCCAGCTTCCAGAAAGAGCACCTAATGACTTCCATGATCCTTCTCCAAGGAATCCATGCATAATTGCATATGCAATATAAAATCCAACAATAATCGATGCTGTTGCACAGAAGAAACCAATCAGCATCTTAGGTCCTTACTTAATTATCTTCTTCATATCACAACGAAGAAGCATTATAAATAACATGGCGTAAAGCAACGGATTTTTCAATGCCGAATAAGCCGATGCTGTTGCCTTTAAATCCCAAACTTTCAACGTACAAAGAACCATCAGTCCTAAATAAATCAGCACGATTGGGGGTGCAAAGTTGAAAATCTTCTTTGCTGTTTTACCTTTCAATAAAACTGGTAAATTAATCAATAATGCTGCAACAAAGAATAATACAGCAATATAGATAAATCCATCTTTAATCATATCTAACCTCCAAAAATTTAGTGTTGAGGTCTGATTATATCAGATGTAGTACTTTATTACCATGGTTTTTATTGTAAATTAATAATTCTATACACATAAAATACTAAGTTATTTCATAGTAAAGCAGTAGTGTTTCCTATCCTTTAAAATCAACGTGCTGGCCGACCAATTTTTCTTCCTCTGTCTGCACAAAATCACTCTGCTCTTCAAACTGATAATCCTGAATCTTCTGCAATAATTCCTCTATCGAATTTGCTGTAATTGTAACTGTATCAGAATCATCATCTATTTCATTCACATCAGTTTTCCCATCTGTTCCATGTGAATGTAATGCTTCTTCCCGCTCCTGCTTCTCAGCTTTCTTTGCAGCTGCTTTCTGCTCTAATTTCTTCTGTTCAGCATGTTTCTCGATTCTTTCCTTCTGTGCCATAGAAGATTTCTTAAGCACTGCAAATAAGCTGACAGTCCCTCCATCATTGACCTGCATACCAAAGCCCTTCACTGTCGCTCCAGAAGTATTCAGACTTGCTTTTAACTGTGCCATTCCTGATGATGCATTATTAATAATTCCCTCATACTGTTTTCGGAAATTCTCATCCGTTGCCATCTTCTCGATCTTCTCTTCATCAATCAGTACCACAGTCTTAGATGCATTTGCATAACCTGCTGCCTGCGCTTTTGCCTGCTCCTTCATATCCTTACTTACAAGAATAAAATCCATATTTCCGAACTTCTTCTTTAACTGATCGTAATACTTCTTGCCAGCCTCACTCAACTTCGGTGTACCTACTGTCTGTCCATAATCACTCCCAGTGGATTCTGCCTTCTTGCTTTCCGTTGTACCTGTCTTGTCGCTATTCTTGACTGACTCATAATAAAAACTATTTTTTCCTCCAGTATTCACTGCCTCTGTACTCATACTCATAATAAACCTCCTTGTTTAGTCATCATCTATGCAAATCCATTTGCATATTCTTATAAATATGATATCGGCTACTTCAGAAAAATGTTTATATGTCTGCCTCAATCTACACAAGATATTTCCCGCCAAACTCCTCTTCCTGCATTGGCTTTGCGAACAAATACCCTTGTACATAATCACATTCCATTGCTTTCAATATACCGAGCTGTTCCTAATTCTCCACTCCCTCTGCAATAACAGGCAACTTCATCCATTTAGCCAGGCCGATAATAAAGTCAATGATTGTTTTGGCATTTTCCGTATCCTCAATACTCTGAATGAACTTCATGTCCAGCTTTAGAATGTCTACAGGTAACTTTGCAAGCATATTTAATGATGAATATCCACTTCCAAAATCATCCATCTCTATGACAAATCCCTTTTCCTGAAGTTTCCTAACGATACGGATAATTTTTCCAGAATCCTGCGCATATGTAGATTCTGTCACTTCAAGATGCAGTAATTCCGGTTTAATTTCATATTTTTCTACAATTTCACTAAGCACTGTGACAACATCCATTTCATCAATATCAATCGGTGAGACATTGACCGAAATCGGTACTATTTGTTTTTTCTGCTTCATCCAATGTGATATCAATTCCGCACTTTTTTCCCAGACATACTGATCCAGTTCTTTAATCAAACCATTTCTCTCAAACAACGGAATAAACGAAGCCGGTGATATCATCCCTTCTTTTGGATGAATCCAACGCACCAAAGCTTCTGCTCCCGCAATCTGATTCGTATGAAGACTGTATTTGGGTTGAAAATACACTTGAAACTGCTCCTCTTCTATTCCCTGCTTCATATCTGCACTCAGTCGACCTTACGTTACATCTCTAATTTTTCAAAAAAATGATTAATCTTTTCATCCTCCAACGACTGCAACGGCCTTACCCAGCATTCATCGTTATTTTCCACCAGAGAAAATGCTTTCTGAACTACAAACTCTTTAAATGCATCTTTCTCCATGTCCTCTCCAATGACCGCATCCTTGTCTATTAGCTCTATTGTTCTTCCATTGGCCAGACCTGTATATATTTCATAAAAGAAACTGTTTCCCCGATTTGATTTTTTCCCTTTCTCCCGGTAATAATGAACCTCTACAAAAGGCTTCATTTTCTTTGATAACAACTCTGTCAGCTCAACTTCTGGATTACGATATCTTTCTGTACTCTTTTCCGAATCCATATACCAGAAATACAATTCCAATTACATCATTCTTCCTTTCTCAATAATGCTTCCAAACCAATAATATGGTACTGATTTAAATTTCTCAATGCTCCCAGTGTCTTTTCATCATCCCACTCTCTTGCAGCTATATCCAATGACATCTGAATGTATCCATCATAAAGAATTGTCAATAAATCCTTCAGGTTCTGATTTTGCTCGTTTTCGGGATTAAACTGTGCAATAATAAACTCTACCAAATTTCTCACTACATTTTTACGAAAATCTTCATACGGTGTTTCTTCTGAATACTGCATTAAAATGATCAATTTTCGTTTATTTTCAATGATCATCCTATGAAACATATTGGATTTTTCCAGGTATTCTCTTTTCTTACTCTGTTCATTAATAGTGTCTGACTTTCCTGTTACAATCTTTGTCCGAAGGTTTTCACGGAGCTTTACTACAAACTCCTCTGGCAATACCTCCTCAAGAATCTGTTCTTTTCCTTTGTAATAACGATACACATTGCCAACCGAAATTCCTGTCTCCTTTGCAATATCCGAAATTGTTGTATTATGATATCCTCTCTCTGAAAACAACTTCTCTGCAGACTGAATAATCAGATTCTGTGTTTCTTCTTTTTTATACTGTGCCATATTCTTATCTCTTTCTACTACTTTCCTTGATTCAACGCATTTTCAACTGCCTTCATGAATGCCTTGCTTGTAGTTGTTGCACCTGTAATGGCATCTACATCTGGTGTCTGCTGATTAATGATCTTTCTAAACACCCCTGTGGCATAGGTTACATAGATACTATCTCGCGGTGCCATATCCTTCAGTTCCGTTATTTTATGATTCTCAACTTTCACGCTG
>JAQUVV010000175.1 GCA_028693195.1 Lachnospira sp. | reverse complement strand
ATCCTGTGTATGTTCCTTTAAGAATTCCACAACCCTTGATACTTCTTCATCTGACACAAATGCGCCCTGAACTAGTACTGGCTTTGGATAACCGGATGGGAAGAAGAGCATATCTCCCTTTCCTAACAGCTTCTCCGCGCCATTCATATCTATGATTGTTCTGGAATCCACTCCCGATGATACGGAAAATGCAATTCTAGATGGAACATTTGCCTTAATTAAACCTGTAATAACATTCACAGACGGTCTCTGGGTTGCAATCACAAGGTGAATTCCTGCTGCTCTGGCAAGCTGTGCTAAACGACAGATTGCATCTTCAACTTCTCCTGGGGCAACCATCATTAAATCTGCCAGCTCATCGATAATAATTACAATATGTGGCATCTTTACTGGGGCTTCTTCCCCTTCTGGAACATCCAACTTCTCAATCTTTGCATTATATCCCTTCATGTCTCGGACATTCATCTGTGTGAACTTCTTATATCGATCTGTCATCTCAACAACTGCCCAGTTCAAAGCACCTGATGCTTTCTTTGGATCTGTGACAACTGGTGTCAGCAGATGCGGAATTCCATTATATGCACTTAATTCCACCATCTTCGGATCGATCATAATCATCTTCACATCTTCTGGAGAAGCTTTATAAAGAATGCTCATGATAATCGTATTAATACATACAGACTTACCAGATCCCGTTGCACCTGCTATCAATAAATGTGGCATCTTTCCAATATCGGCAACAATTGGCTTACCTGCAATATCCTTACCTGCTGCAAAGGATATATTGGAAGTCTGTTTCTTGAATACTTCTGATTCCAACAATTCACGTAAATATACGCTGCCTGCTTCTTTATTCGGAACTTCAATACCGATTGCCGCTTTTCCTGGGATAGGCGCTTCAATTCGGATATCTGCAGCCGCAAGATTTAACTTAATATCGTCAGACAATGATACAATTCTACTAACCTTCACACCCTGTTCAGGCTGTAATTCGTATCTGGTAACCGCTGGTCCGCAACTAATATCTGTGATCGTCGCCTTGACACCAAAACTCTGCAATGTCTGCTGAAGCCGTACTGCTGTTTCTTTATTCTCTCTGTCCTGATTTCCACCCTTTGCTCCTGCTGGCTTACTTAGCAGATTGAGTGGTGGGAATACATACTTTTTATGATGCTTCTGCGCTGGCTTTGCTGCTACAGTCTGCTCTTGTGTCTGCTTCTGATTCTGGATTGCAGTGTCTGCCAGTGCATATGTCTCTTCTACGTGGGACGGCATTTCTTCCTCAGACTCAACATGATTAACTTCTACATCTACATCCGTGGCTGTCATCTCCTGCTGGTATGAACCTTCTTGCATTGTCAAAGGTTCAGCATCCATCTGATGTAGCTGTTCCTTTGGTTCCTCATTCTTCATATCATATGCAGATTCCTGCACATGGGATCGTTCCAGTGCTCTATCAATTGCTGAGTAATCAACCTGATCCTGCTCTTCATCCAACAGCATATCTGTATCCTGCGGATCGTAAATATCCTTTGAATAGACATCATCTCGATTGGTATCCACCTCTATCTCATGGATATCGATGTCATTCATCTGACCATCATAGTCCTTTGGAAGCGTTGTATCTGGTGTAACACCTAATACCTTCTTATTCATACGAGCATTCAATGCCCGCTCTTCCCGTTCTTTCTTTGCCTGAAGCTGCTGTTCTTTTTTACGATATTTTTCCTCTATCCGCGCAGCACGTTCCCGTTCTCTTCTCTTACGAAACTCTTCTTCTGTCTCTTCCTCTTCTGCCATTCTTTCATTGGAATGAACCTTATATGCAGAATAATCCTCTTTTGCGCTCTTCATAAACTTACTGCCACTATCTTTCATGTGATAAAGCCCACTAATAAAAGATTTCTCAGTAATAATAATCAAGCAGATCACTGCAAGCACTGCAAGTACCACCAATGACCCCCATAATCCCATAGCGCTTAAAAGCTTACATAACAGTCCACCAAAGAATCCACCACCAGTTTTCTCCTCTGCGCTATATGTAAATATCTTTCCAATAGAACTACTAATCACAGGCTTTTCTGAAATACGAAGCCATAATGCCGAACATATAATCATAAGAACATATACTGCCGCTGTCTTAATTCTTGCAACTCCAATCAAATCTCTGTTTGCCACAAGGAAAATCATACTTCCTGCAAGAACAATCGGAAATAAATATGCTGTTATCCCCAGCAATCCAAACATCAACCACTTAATCTTCTCTCCTAATGGTCCACATAAATTACAGTTACTTAAAAATAAGATAATTGCAAATGCTGCTGATCCTAAAAGAACGACATCATCCCGCATTTTATTTCTTTTCTGTTGTTCTAAAGCCGCCTTTGACTGACGTCCCTTTGTACCACCTTTATTATTCTGTTTTCTGGTTGTAGAAGTTTTACCTGCCGCTGGTCTACTTGTTGTCCTCTTCTTTGCTGTACTACCTGCTTTTCTGGCATTACTCGATACACCTGAAGCCATTATTAATTCCTCCATTTCACGTATATGTCTAAAAACCATTTTATCCATATACCTCCGCATGATGTGCGCAATAACCCACTATCAGCATATTTATGTATTATATCATTATCCCTTTCGTTGCACAAGTTTTCCCGCTAAAGAATCAGGCACGAAAAAAGGGTATAGAAATGAATTGCTATAGCAATTACATTTCCATACCCTATTTTAATAAAAATCCTCGTAACTGTTCAGCACCTTCACAGTCACAAATTTTCTAAATATTAATCTTCGTCATCAGATGAATCTTCCAATAATCCCTGACGCTTTCTCGCCATTTCATCACTTTCCAGATATTCATCGTAAGTTGTAATCTTATCAATCAACTGACCATTTGGAATGATTTCCATAATACGGTTTGCTGTCGTCTGAATAAACTGATGATCGTGTGATGTAAAGATTGCCACACCTGAGAACTTCATCAAACCATTATTTAATGCTGTAATAGATTCCATGTCTAAGTGGTTTGTAGGATCATCTAATACAAGAACGTTGGAAGCCATAATCATCATCTTAGAAAGAAGACAACGAACCTTCTCTCCACCTGATAATACCTTAACCTTCTTCACGCCATCTTCACCTGGGAACAGCATTCTTCCTAAGAATCCTCTTACATAAGTAGGGTCTGGATCTGGTGAATACTGTGTCAGCCACTCAACAATGGTATCCTCACGGTTAAACTCTGCAGCACTATCCTTAGGGAAGTATGCATGGTTTGTTGTGATTCCCCACTTGAATGAACCTTCATCTGGTTCCATCTCTCCCATAATAATCTTAAAGAGTGTTGTGGTTGCCAATTCATTTGAACCAACAAACGCAATCTTATCGTCATGGTTAACAATAAAGGAAATGTTATCAAGAACCTTTACGCCATCAATTGTCTTAGAGATTCCTTCCACCTGAAGAACTTCGTTACCGATTTCTCTTGCAGGTCTAAAGTCAATATATGGATACTTTCTGCTTGATGGTCTAATATCATCCAATTCAATCTTCTCAAGAGCCTTCTTACGTGAAGTCGCCTGCTTAGACTTTGAAGCATTTGCAGAGAATCTCTGAATGAATTCCTGTAATTCCTTAATCTTCTCTTCTTTCTTCTTGTTTGCTTCCTTCATCTGCTTTACCAGCAACTGGCTTGATTCATACCAGAAGTCATAATTACCAGCATAAAGCTGAATCTTCGCATAATCGATATCTGCAATATGAGTACATACTTTATTCAAGAAATAACGGTCATGGGATACAACAATGACTGTATTCTCGAAATCAATCAAGAATTCTTCCAGCCATGCAATTGCATCCAAATCCAAATGGTTTGTAGGCTCATCCAATAACAGAATATCTGGATTACCAAATAATGCCTTTGCAAGAAGTACCTTAACCTTCTCACTACCATTTAATTCTGACATCTGCTTGTCATGAAGTTCTGTATTAATTCCAAGGCCATTCAACAGCTGTGCAGCATCTGACTCTGCTTCCCAACCGTTCATATCGGCAAATTCTGCCTCTAATTCACTTGCCTTATTTCCATCTTCCTCTGTGAAATCTTCCTTTGCATAGATTGCTTCCTTCTCCTGCATGATTTCATAAAGTCTATTATTACCCATAATTACAGTGCTGAGTACTGTATAGTCATCATACTTAAAGTGATCCTGCTCTAAGAAAGAAAGTCTCTGGCCTGGTGTGATACTGACATCTCCCTTGCTTGGTTCAATCTGTCCAGTTAAGATTTTTAAAAATGTAGACTTACCTGCACCATTGGCGCCAATCAGTCCATAACAATTTCCCTCTGTAAACTTAATATTTACATCCTCAAACAGCGCCTTCTTACCAATACGAAGTGTTACGTTATTTGCACTTATCATTGAATTCAATCCTCCAAAAATTACTTTACTCGTTTACTAAAACTAATTTATGTTTCTACATAATAGTCAACAATCATTATAAGGGGCAGACTCATGAAATGCAAGCAGAAAAGCAGTGCTTCCTATTAAAAAGCACTGCTTTCCCCTTAATGTAGTGATTTCTTAATACAATGATAACAGAATACATACTGATCACTTTCCCTCTGCAGTGATACAATATCTGTCGCTCTTAACCACTGAGCTCGTTCAGGAAGTGAATCTTCATTCAAATCCTTCAATGCTGTAACTACGCACATCTTTCTGTCTTCACACAATTCATGCACCTTCTCCAGATAATACATGAATTCTACGTCCTGTAGCATTTGGTTCGTGAGAATGATTCCAATTACGCCATCATCCCGATTGACTCTTCCCCTCTGAAGCTCATACTGTCTTCTGAAATCCATACATGCAATCTGAACATCAAGAAGTAAATCAACCATCTGATTCACCAGATCCATGCAATGACAAAGATCCATTAGCAAGTACATAAATCCCCCTACTCTATTCTTTCGTACAGATTCCCCCTCTATAATATATACATTCCAAGGGACAAAGAAAGAGATATGTTTTAATTCGTGACTTTAATGTATTAATTCGATGTATATTTTGATAATAAGCTGCATAGCAGACTGATATTTTATCTATTAACGAGTTACTTCTCAGAAATAAACCGAATCACATCCAGCATGCCCCAGCCCTGCTGATTTGCAGGTATTTCAATCTTGCTGCAGCATGAACGCAAACGAATCTTAATTTCTTTCGGTGTCATTTTCTTTTGATTCAGTAATCTTGCAATTGCTCCACTAACAATGGGAGCTGCCATAGAAGTTCCACTTTTCATGGAATATGAATTTTTCCGGTTACTGCATGCAACAATATTCGAACCGGCTACAACCACTTCCGGTTTCATAATACATTCTCTGGTTGGCCCTCTTCCTGAAAAATATTTCTTACGATGTTCCTTTCCATCTTTGAAGGACTGATCATCATATGCCCCTACCGTAATAATACTTTTACAGATTCCTGGTGCTGTCACACTATACTTCCCAGGTCCACTGTTTCCTGCTGCGGCAACAACGACAATTCCTGCATTCCACAGATTATCAATTGCTTCTACCAACTCAGCTGCTTCATCCTCCTGATTTTCCATCGTTGTACCAAAAGAGATATTAACAACCTTAATATTATAGTAGTCTTTCATTTTTAATATCCAACGTGTTCCATCTATCACATTCGCTATTCTTCCATTGCCAGCCATATCCAGTACTTTCACAGATACAATGGCGGCTTCTGGCGCCAACCCTTTATATTTCCCTTTCGAAGCTCTGCCACTGCCACATATGATTCCACTGACATGAGTTCCGTGTCCACTGTCATCATAAGGACTACTTCTTTCATTCACAAAATCCTTAAACCCAATAATTCGATTATCAAAATCTATGTGTCGATATATCCCCGTATCAATTACTGCAACCCCAACTCGCATACTTTTTCTTTTCCCATTCTACTGCTATATTATTCTATTCAGCATTCCATTTGTTTTGCTTGAATTTGTGCTGCATATTCCGCGAAAACTGCGCAT
>JAQUVV010000174.1 GCA_028693195.1 Lachnospira sp. | reverse complement strand
TGAGATGAAGCTTGCAGCAGTGATTCATGATATAGGAAAGCTTCGGCTTTCCCCATACCTTTATGGTAGAAATCATCAGGGACTTTCGATTGAAGAGATGAAGTACATGCGTATGCATTCAAAAATTGGATATGAACTATTGAAAAAATATGATTTTTCAGATAATATTATGGAGATTGTTTTGCGGCATCATGAGTGCTACGATGGAAGCGGCTATCCTGATAATTTGAAGGGAAGGGATATTCCATTGGGTGCTAGAATCGTCAGAGTAGCAGATGAATTTGCAGCATTGATTTCTGACAGACCTTATCGAAAGGCTTTTGATATCGAATCTGCAGTCGATGTTATGATTGACGAAGTGAAGAACATGGATATGAAGATATTTATTGAATTTCAGCGAATGATTCATGAGAAGTCTACGTTAGAGATGATTGAAAATAGTAAGATAGACCTTGATGAACTGGATATTCGTGATATAATTGATTACTGCAGAACAGCAGAACAATAATTAGAGATAATATAGGAGGCAAAATCTTCTGGTCACTAGAGGATAAATTTTCAAAATACGAGAATTACATTTTGCTTCACAAAATAAGGAGGATTATATGGCTGAGTCAATGGTAGGCTTGAAGAGAACACACAGATGTACAGAGGTTTCATCTGCAAATGTTGGAGAAACAGTAACGGTAATGGGATGGGTGCAGAGAAGAAGAAATCTTGGTGCTTTGATTTTTGTGGATTTAAGAGATCGAAGCGGCTTGCTTCAGATCCTCTTTGATGAGAATGTAATTGGTAAAGAGGGCTTTGATAAGGCGTACACACTTCGTAATGAATTTGTTATTGCGGTAGTTGGAGAAGTTACAAAGCGTTCAGGAGCAGTGAATGAGAACTTAAAGACAGGTGATATTGAAATTACAGCAAAGTCTCTTCGTATTCTTTCTGAGTCGGAGACACCTCCGTTCCCAATTGAAGATAATATTCCTACAAAGGAAGATATTCGATTAAAGTATAGATGTCTTGATTTAAGAAGACCTGATATTCAGGCTAATATTATGATGAGAAGCCAGGTGGCAACATTGACTAGAGCGTTCCTTGCACAGGAAGGTTTTCTTGAAATTGAAACCCCTATGTTGACAAAGAGTACACCAGAGGGCGCTAGAGATTATCTGGTACCTAGTCGTGTACATCCAGGAAAGTTCTATGCATTACCACAGTCACCTCAGTTGTTCAAACAGATGTTGATGTGTTCCGGATATGATAGATATATGCAGATTGCAAGATGCTTCCGTGATGAGGATTTACGAGCAGACCGTCAGCCAGAGTTTACACAGATAGATATGGAACTTTCATTTGTTGATGTAGATGATGTTATTGATGTAAATGAGAGACTGCTGGCATACTTATTTAAAGAAGTGTTGAATGTAGACGTACAGCTTCCAATCCAGAGAATGACATGGCAGGAAGCAATGGATCGTTTTGGCTCTGATAAACCGGATCTTCGTTTTGGAATGGAATTAAAGAACGTGACAGAGCTTGTAAAGAACTGCGGATTTGGTGTATTTACAGGTGCTATTGAGAACGGTGGAACTGTTCGTGGAATTAATGCGAAGGGACAGGGTATGATGCCTCGTAAGAAGATTGATGCTCTGGTTGATTTTGCAAAAGGATATGGAGCAAAGGGCCTTGCATATATTGCAATTCAGGAAGATGGCACATTAAAGTCCTCATTTGCCAAGTTCATGACAGAAGAGGAAATGAAAGCATTAGTTGAAGCAATGGAAGGTCAGGCAGGGGATTTACTTCTCTTCGCAGCGGATCGTAATAAGATTGTTTACAGTGTCCTTGGAGCATTAAGAGTAGTACTTGCTGATCAGATGGGACTTTTAGATAAGGATGTATTCAAGTTCTTATGGGTAACAGAATTCCCTCAGTTCGAGTGGTCAGATGAAGAAGAGCGCTTTGTAGCAATGCATCATCCATTTACAATGCCTATGGACGAAGATATTGATATGCTGGAGAGCAATCCTGGAGCAGTGCGTGCAAAGGCATATGATATCGTATTAAATGGTACGGAAATTGGCGGTGGTAGTGTAAGAATTCATCAGGCAGATATTCAGGAAAGAATGTTTGCAGCACTTGGTTTGACAGAAGAAGTTGCCAATGAGAAATTCGGATTCCTCTTAGATGCATTTAAGTATGGTGTTCCACCACACGCTGGATTGGCTTATGGTCTTGATAGACTTGTGATGATTATGGCAAAGAGAGATTCAATCAGAGATGTCATTGCGTTCCCGAAGGTAAAGGATGCATCTTGCCTGTTAACGAATGCCCCAGATGTAGTTGATGAGAAGCAGTTACATGAGCTTTCCATTGCGATTGATGAGGAAGAGCAGGAATAGAAGCAGATATACAGATTTTTTCTATTCTCTTTCGTAAAAAAATAGGACAAATTTTTTATAAAACTCCGTTTTACAGTCAAAAAAACTGTAAAATGGAGTTTTTTATATGCCGAAAACTATTGTAAGAAATGTAATAATATTGTAAAATATTAACAAGAGTGAGAATGTGATGAAAAACAGAGATTGACATTTATAATGTAACATTTATGACATATTCAGCACAAAAGAATTAGGATTGGACTACAGGCTTGTGTATAAGCCTGACATGGAGGAACTATATGGAAGAAAAAGAACTTGACTTAGAGCAGAATCTACAGGAAGAATTGGTGACAGAAGAATCAATGATAGAAAATCAGTTGGAGGATACAGCAGAAGTGAATCAAATGGATTTGTCAGAAGCTGCATCTATGGAGGTGCCAGAAGAAGTTTTTGAAGATGAAGATGCTTCAGCAGAAGCGGAGAGTGTGGAAGATTCCATAGAAGTTGAAGTTGAAGAAAATTTGGAAGTTCCAATGGAAGCTGAGAACGTTGAAACTGAGTCAGTAGAAGCCAAGGATGTATCAGAAGAAATATCTTATACAGACGATATGCAAGTGGAACAGAATTCAAATTCTATGGAGATGGAATTTGATTTAGAGTAGCAGAATATAGAGAGTTCTGGAAAGAAAAAGAATAGAAAAGCAAAGAAGGAAAAGAAACCTTCAGAAAAGAAAATTTCAGGAAGATCTTTAGATAAGCTGCCAAAGTTTATTACGGGCATGCAGTCATCAATTAAGTACAAGCTTATTGGTGCATTTTTGATTCCAGTTTTATTAATTGTACTTCTAGGAGTAGTTTCTTTTAATGTATCATCATCTGCAATTAAGCAGAGTTTTAGAGATTCATCAGAGTCAACGATTAAAAAGACCGCAGAGTACTATCAGTTGATGTTAACTGGTGTAGAAGGAACAGCAAACGATATTATTAATAACCAGCAGCTTCAGAAGTATTACTCTGGAAATTTTTCAGCAGATATTGTTGAGGAAGGAAATATATATTCCAGTTTGAAATCTACGATTTCTTCTAGCGTAATGAGTAATGATGCGATTGGTAATATCTGTATTATGTCATCTTATGGTAAGGCAATTGTGACAGGTACCAGTAAGATCGCGGAGGATGGAAGCTTTAGTAAGTTGAGTGCTTCGGCAGAAGGTAAGGCAATTGATGCAAACAAGGCATCAGGTGTGTGGTTTACCAGCAGAGAATATATGGATACCATGGGAGTAGGAGATTATGGTCTTTCATATGGACGCCAAGTAATTGGTGTGTCAAAGAAGGGCGTTGGATATGTATTCCTTGATATGAACAAGAAGAATGTTATGGCACCAATCCAAGACATAGATATGGGTGTGGACGCAATTATCGGATTAGTTGCACCAGATGGTGGTGAAGTTGTTACATCGAATTATAAGGAAATAGAAGATGGAAAGACATATATTGCAGATCAGGAATTCTTCTCTCAACTTGCAGATTCTGATGAAAAGAGCGGAAGTACCTATGTAAGATATAATGGTCGAAAAGAATTATTTATCTATTCTAAGTTGGATTCTGGATTTGTAGTGACAGCTTTAATCCCAGAGAGTGAGATTGTTTCAAAGGCCAATTCTATCGGCATTGTTTCTGTATCTGTAGTTGTAGTTGCAATTATTATCGCATTATTAGTTGCAGGCTTCTTTGCAGGTAATATCAGCAAAGTAATTAAAGTGATGATGGATAACCTGGAAAAGGCAGCAGCTGGTGATTTGACAGTGGGAATGGAAATTATGCGAAAGGATGAATTCCATACACTGGCAAAGAGTACACAGGGAATGATTGATAATTTTAAGGGCTTGTTGATGGAGACAAAGGAAGTTTCTGCAACAGTAGATCAGTCCAGTGCAACTGTAACAGAAAGCTCTAAGCAGATGCTTATGCAGACAAAGGAAATTACAGCGGCCATAGAAGAAATTGAACGCGGTGTTGTTCAGCAGGCAGAAGATTCCGAAGATTGCCTTCGTCAGATGGATGATCTTTCTGATAAGATTAATATTGTATCACAGAACTCAGAGAAGATTGGTCAGATTGCAGAAGAGACAAGTGAAATCGTTGCAACAGGTATTACATCCATTGAGGAGTTGAAGGTCGATGCGAATAGTACTGTAGATATTACTCATCAGGTTATTGAAGAAATTCAGGCTTTGGAAAGTTCATCAAAGTCTATTGGAAATATTATTGGAGCTATTAATGAGATTGCATCTCAGACAAATCTTCTATCATTGAATGCTTCCATTGAGGCAGCTAGAGCAGGAGATGCCGGCAGAGGATTCGCAGTTGTTGCATCCGAAATCAGAAAGCTTGCTGATCAATCGGTAAACTTTGCTAATGAGATTCAGAAGATTGTTGAAGAAATTAACAGTAAGACCAATGATACAGTTAAGATAGCCAAGAAGGCGGAAGATGTTGTTGCGGCACAGGGACAGTCATTAGATAATACAGCACAGGTATTTAATGACATTCAGAATCAGTTTAATGAGCTGCTTGGAAATCTGGATGGAATCACAGTTCAGATTGATCAGATTGCAGAATCTAAAGCTAAGACAATTGATGCGATTTCAAGTATCTCTGCAGTATCAGAAGAGACAGCGGCAGCATCAGAGGAAGTGACAGAGACAGCAAACAGACAGGTAAAGGCTATGGAGAACCTGAGTAAGGCGGCTGAAGATTTGGAAGTGAATTCATCAAATCTGCGAGAAGCTATTAATGTCTTTAAGATTTAACTTGGTAGTTTATTTATAGATTGAGTGGAGCATTAATACGGAAAAGGTAGTTAGGCACTTTAGCGTGTTAACAAGTTAGCTTGATAATGAAATAACAATTGACTTATAGAACAATTGATTATAAAATAAGTAGTCAGAGGACACATTTTCAGATATGTTCCTCTGACTATTTTGTTTATATTATACGGAGGTTGTACTATGTATTCATTTAATGAAGTTTCAAGCTATGATCCAGAGCTTGCCAAGGCAATGGATGACGAACTTGCAAGACAGAGAAGCCACATCGAGCTGATTGCATCAGAGAATCTTGTAAGTAAGGCTGTAATGGCCGCAATGGGAAGCCCATTAACGAACAAATATGCAGAAGGTTACCCAGGAAAGAGATATTACGGCGGGTGCGAGTATGTCGACGTTGTAGAGACACTTGCTATTGAAAGAGCCAAGAAGTTATTTGGATGTGAATATGCAAATGTACAGCCTCATTCAGGAGCACAGGCAAACTTTGCAGTATTCTTTGCACTGTTAGAGCCTGGCGATACATATATGGGTATGAGCCTTGACTGTGGTGGACATCTTTCACATGGTTCACCAGTAAATGTTTCTGGTAAGTACTACAACTGTGTACCTTACGGTGTTACAGCTGATGGTTTTATTGATTATGAAGAAGTACGTAAGATTGCATTAGAGTGCAAGCCTAAGATGATTATTGCAGGTGCAAGTGCATATGCAAGAACAATTGACTTCAAGAAGTTCAGAGAAATCTGTGATGAAGTTGGCGCATATCTCATGGTAGATATGGCTCATATTGCCGGTCTTGTTGCTGGTGGACAGCATCCAAGTCCAATTCCTTATGCTGATT
>JAQUVV010000173.1 GCA_028693195.1 Lachnospira sp. | reverse complement strand
TTATCAAAGGATGTATCGGATATAAAGATTCTTGATTATAACCATGTTGTGGTAAAGGCAGGTGGAGAAAGATATTTAGCGGATGTTTCATTCTTTAGTGAAGAGGACTATCGCACCTGGTATGAAAGAATTTTGAGAATTCACAGATTAGGTAGAAGTGAAGAATTTGCATTGGGGCATTGTACAGATCGAAAAGGAGTAGATGCTTTTTATTTACGAATTGATGTGCAGCTATCTTGTATTACTTCAACAGAAAAGAATAATCTGCATATCAGAAAAATGCCAAAGGAAAAGCTGACATGGGAATATCTGAAAGAAAACAAGATGCTTGATGATGCGATGATGGACTATTTGAAAGACCGAATTCTAGCAGGATATGGGTTCTTGATTTCTGGAAGAGGTGGATCTGGAAAATCCACATTACTAAACAATATGCTTGATTGGGTTCCGTTCAATCAATCAATTCTTGTTTCTCAGGAGTCAGATGAACTTTATTCCAATGTCCATCCACAGATGCAGTTTGAGCACACGATGACTGTTAGAAAAAATGATGTGGTTACAGACTTCTCATTAGAGGATGAGCTGCGATTAGGATTATTGCAAGATATTGATAACTTTGTAATTGGAGAAATCAAGGGTGGGGAAGCATTACATGTATTTACCACAGCAATGAGTACCGGTGCCAGATTTTTTGGAACAATCCATTCAAATGATGCAATCAGTTCGGTCCGAAGGCTTGCACAGTGCGCCAGATATGTTTCAGATTACCCAATGGAAACATTGGAAGAGATGCTAAGTTCTATGCCATTCGTGTTGGTTCATATGAGTCATTTTTCCATTGATGAAATCGTTGAGATTGAGGGGTGGGATGTAAAAGAAAAGAAGTTACAGTATCACACAGTGTACTTAAAGGAGATGAAGACGTGACAATAATGTTAATAGTAATGACTAGTGTTTATTTATTAGTAGCTAGTTGGCAGGATTTAAAAGAACGAAAGATTTATTCGTTTCCTTGCAACATATTATCTGCACTTTGGATTATGAAAATTGCAATGGAGATGAGGATGCCAAGCTATTTGTATTTGATTTATTTGGCAGCAAGCCTGGCACTCTATTTTGTATTTACAAATAAGAAAATTTGGGGTGCAGGAGATAGCGATCTATTCTTTTTGTTCAGTGTAGTGTATCTATCCTGTGTTAGAGGATTTCTATCAATTCAGTTTTTATTGATTGAGATTCTTCTGTTTATTGGAGTTCTTGTAAGTGCATTATTTTATGGATGGTTAGAAGCAAGGGTTAAAAAGATAAAGATTGATAAGAAGAGCTCTATTGCGGTAGCACCGGGATTTGCAGTTGTCATTATTGCAATGATGTGGATAGGAGTGATTGGATGTTAAACGTGAATGATAAGAAACTTTTTTCAAATCTAATTGCCCAGATGGCAGCAATCATTAATGCAGTTCCAGGAGAAGTATATGTAATCAAGGATGTAGATACTTTGGTTATTTTGCAAAGAAGGATTCCAGAATCAGATATCAAGAGTCAGTTAAGTCAATATAATGATATATTTGCAAAACAGTCAGGGGCAGGCATTCCAGAGATAACAAACAGCATGATTGCTTATGTACGAATCAAAGTCTTATTGGAATCTGATGTAGATACATTTGATGGAAAAGCTTATAGAGAATTATTCAAAGAATGTAAAAGTCAAATTACAAGAATCAATAATATTATTCGATTGACTAAGACAAGTGCATTAACTGCAGAGGAATATCAGAAAGATAGGATTGCAATTACACTGAAAAAAAATGAGGCATTCATAGTCTGCCTTGAGGCTGAAATGGCATCCATTGAAAAGAAGTTAGAAAGAATGCCAAAGGTAGAGGAAGATTATGTTGAACCAGTAAAAGAGGCGGTGCCACCGAATAGGACCGATAAGCTTCCGAAGGAAAAAAAGGAAGGAATCCTTGGAAAACTGGAAAAGAAAGTGAATGCCAGAAAAGAGAAAAAAGAGATTGGAAAATTTCTGAGAAATGAGGAAAAGAAACAATCAAAGACTTGCTGTGAGGAGATTCCATTTTATGATAGAAACCTATCTTTTAATACTTCTTTGGTATGTAAGGATATGCCGGCATATACGCTGATGAAGCGAAGAAACAACATCTATTTCGGTTTGTCAAAAAATGTCGGAAAAAGTAATTACGATAATGCAGATGGAACACTAGTGGAATTAACGAGAGCTACAGAAGAATTTCTTCAATTTATGACAGAGGATCTTCTTGGTGGAGAGTTTCAGTTGAATCCATTTTCAGAGAAAGAAAAGGAATCAATGGGAATGTATTTTGATTTTGTGACCAGATGTTTTGAGGTTCATATCGGTGTGACACTGACTGTAAGAGAATATATGAATTTTAAGGGCTATTATAATCAGTTGGTTTCAAAAATGTTTGAACTTGAATGTCAACAAAAAGAGGATTATTACAAAGCATTGATTCTAGCAGATCGTTATATGGGTTACATGAGGTGCTATGGACTGGAATGTACAGATTTAAGGGATGAAGTAATTGAAAATATTATTGTAGAAGATAGTACTTCTTATGTAAGCGACATAGAACTGATTCTTAATAATCATATTGTGGACGAGGGTGCAAAAGCGGATTTAGAGCAGCTAAAAAATGACGTAGTGAATTTTCACAAAGAGAAATTAGAGCATCTTCCAGAGGTTATAGAGCAGCCAGTCGAGATATTCCCGCCTGTATTGGCAACGGAAGTTACACAGAACAATTATATGCAGATAGTAATTCAATTATTAGATAATAAGCGAGAAGTTGTCGATGAGGCATTATATGCCAGCGACAATATTAAACAGGCATTATTTGATTATGAGAGAAAAGAAGCCTGTGTAAAGAGATTAGGATTAAGAAACAACGGTGTAGACGTATTCTACAAGGAAGAGGTGAATAGATGACAAAGGAGAGATTAATGATTTTTACAATAGCAATCGCAGTAACAGTAGGAGCAATTTTTTGTTGGTATTATTACAGGAATAAACCTATATCACATAAGGAAACAGTGCCTGCTATTTTAGAAACAGAGGATGTGAACGAAGATATGGTTGATCCAATCGAATTAGATTCGTTTGATGTGGCGAGATATCTGACAGTTGAAAAGGTAATTCGCACACAGACAGAAATGGAGGATGGTACTGTGGAAACACAGTACGATTCTTATCTTCTGTCAGATATTGATATGAAAAATGGTGTCGATGAAACAACGGATTATTCAGATGCATCAGTAGGAGATGGTTTTGAAATTGAGCAAGGAAGAGCGACTAGTTTTGAATCGGAATTTGGATTTGATTATAAGGAACTAGATGAAACAGGTTTTTATGAAAAGTTGCTTTCTGTGACAGGAATTAATGGAAGTCTTGACAATGTATCATTCGATGAAGATACCAATGAACTAACCGGTCAGAAAATCTATGTATTAAATGATAAATGCGATGTGATAGATAATCTGATGATGAATGTTTCGTATGATGAATTACTTTCATCAGCAGTATCATATCAGGCTAAAGAAGACGTAGATGGAGTTATTATTCCAGATTATTTTACTGCAGTTGTGCAATATCGTGTGAATGGAATGACAGTTACAAAGAATCTATTTCTACAAGTGACAATCAATATGGAAACGGAGGTACTAGATGAAGTGGAAGAATAAAATAGGTGTATGCTTATGTTTTATGTTAGCAATGATTTTTATGTTTCATACAACAGCATTGGCAGACGATATAGGTGATACAGGAGGAACCGGACAGGGAAATATTACTGGAACCAATGTATATACATTTAATTATATATATGACCGCAACACGGATGCCATTGAACTGCAGGTTGTAACTAAAAATCCTATTAGCAGTTTTGGAAATACTAATACGCATACGTATACAAGTCCATCGGATCAGTTAGTATTACATACTCAGAATCCAATTTGTGGAAACTCAATTGATAATGCCATAGCAACAATGAATTCTGTAGGAGGATATAATCTTTCAGTAGCTGATGTAAAAGCTGCCTTAAATAGTCTTGGATATTATGATAAGGGAAATGGAGTATGGATGTATAATGGAGGTTTTCTGACTTATGTTTCTGCAGTAAAGATTAGACCACAGGTACATACGATTACTTATAATGCCAATGGTGGAAGTGGTGCTCCGGGGAATCAAACCAAGACACAAGGTCAGCAATTGTTTTTGTCTACGAAAAAACCAACTCGTACAGGATATACTTTCAAATATTGGGCAGCAGGTATTGGAGGAAATTACAATCCAGGTCAGGAATATACACATGATCAAAATGGTGGAACCGTAACCATGACTGCATATTGGAGAGATGAAACAGCACCAAATTGTAGTGATTTTTATGCAATTCCGAATTACTGGAGTGCAGGAAATGGTACTGTTGGCTTTACAGTAAGAGATCAAGGATCAGGACTTGCATCTGTGGTATTGCAGAGATATTCAGCAGTGACAAATTCATGGAGTACGGTGAGAAGTTGGACATATAATGGTACAACTTCTAGCCAGTCTGGAACTTATACGGAAAGCCTAGAAGGTGTATTTTATTATAAGTTGACGATAAAGGATAAAGTTGGAAATACTACGACAAAGACATCATCATATATTTATCTGGATCATAGTAATCCAATCATTAGTGGAGCAGAAAATACAGTTGCTGATTGGACTAATGTGGCGCCAGTTATAAGCGTATCAGCTACAGATTATTTTAGTGGTACAAGTTATACAGGTTCTGGACTTAGTAGCCTTGTAATCAGAGATGATACAGGACGTATTGTTGCATCAGGCACAACAAGTACAAGCTATACCTTGGCTAGTAGATATGAAGGAATTCATACATGGAGTATTACTGCAACAGATAATGTAGGACATACATCAAACAAAACTGTTACCACGAAATACGATTGTACAAAGCCAGGGATAGATGGAACCGAGATTACATTTGTTAGACCAGACGGAGTAACAGTATCGGGGTATTGTCAGGATAATCTTATAGATCAGCATATTGATGATGAATCAAGAAGAAGTATCAATGTGCCGAATGTTACATCAGGTATTCGAAGTGTTATTTTGTATCGTGTAACAGGTGCAAATCGAGTGGTGATTTATTCAGACAGTACAAAAGTTGTATTTAACACATCGAATACACATAGCTATTTTGATATGAATTATGAGATAACAGCGGATGAAAAGAGTGCAAGCTATTATGAGATTATTGTAATGGATTTTGCAGGCAATAAAACGACAAAGAAACTAACAAGCCAGTATAGTCTACTTAGTTGGTTTCATACTAGCATAGATAGAAGCACATACGAATAAGGGAGGGAGAAGGTATATGGAGAATAATAAAAAGGTAACATTGACAGTTAATGAATGTAGTGAATTTCATAGCTTAGGGGAATCACATGAGAATATCAGGACAGTAGATGAAGCAATTCATATATGGAAGAAAATACCTGCGGAGAGACTGCGTGGCATTAAAGCCATTGGAATTCGAGTGGAGGATAAGCAAAAGCCAAACGATTATGAAGAAATGGATGTTTTGATTGGTAGGCGCATGGATCTTGAAATGCTGCACTATTATCCGGATATTATGGAAAATGAAAAGGCGATGGATATGATAAGAGAACTCCATAGAAAGATGCCAGATGTAGAGGTGATTGGTGAATTACCAGAGAGTAAAGAAGCAGCGCAAGAACAGACAATCAGACCAAGAAGACATAGGTAGATTAGGGTAGAGTTTAGAGCTCGTCCCCTTGGGAGTCGGGCAAGGGGACCACAGGGGTTCGGAATGGTACCATAAAAATCAAATAAAAACCCTTGCAAATAAGTACAAAAATCGACATCTTATGACAAGCAATCACAGTCCTTCAGGAACAAGAAAAAAGTTTCTGAAGGATTTTTTTTGCCTTTTTTAAAATAAATTTAGCAATTAAGGAATTTTCAACCCAAATACATAGTGTAAGAAATGAAATGCTTCAAATGACCTTTAAAGCACGACAAATCCTACAAATTTTGAGAAAGGAGAAAAACCAGATGAAAGATAT
>JAQUVV010000172.1 GCA_028693195.1 Lachnospira sp. | reverse complement strand
GAACGGTCTTTATCATTCCTTCTATTGTGTCTTTCGTTATGTTCCCCATCTTAACTCCAATTCGCTACTTATCTAATATTTTTTTGCACGCTTCTTCTGCATCTGTCTCTTCTCGAGACAAAGGAATATCCATCTCTTTTTTTATAACATTTGCAATGAGTAATGCTGCCTTTTTGTTTGTAATTATTCGCCCATTTTTACTTATTGCTCTCATATACCACTGTCTGGCATTTCTACTCCAGTTAATACTATCAATCTTTTTTAGATATTCGTCCGCTTTCAGATCTCTGTTCAAATAAAAATAGTTCCCAACTCTTCCAAGCGCCTGAATGACAATGCTTTGTGTTGCTATATAGTTTTGCCTCAAATCAACTTTTGTTATCTCCTTATGCCGTAACTCTTGCCATTGGCGCATATTCTCTACAACAATCGTCCAATACTCTAATAAGAATTTTTCTGTATCAGATTCATATGACCTTCCAACAATACATTTGTTAGCTGTATAGAATGTATTTAGAGTGAATAGGCTAGAGGAATACTTACCTAAAATATCTTTTTCTTTATCTGTATACGTGTTCAGGAAATCAATATTCCATATCACGTTTCTTGTTATTACAGCCATTTCATCTCTAGAATCATAGAGTTCAGATATTGAATTAGAGGTCTTCACCGCATTTTTATTTAAGTCAGTAAATATCTGTTGGCTTCTCGTTAACCCTTTGTCAGCAAAAAGAACAATCGAAATCGTCTCTTCCCCTAATGACGGGTCTTCCTTTAATGCTTCTAAAATTGCTGATTTTCTATGTTGACCATCATTAATAAGAAATTTTGCATCCATAGACACTTCCAATAACCCGGTATCTGAATTTGTATCATTACTTAAGTATCTGAACTGCCCATCTATCGAAGCAGCAAGAGCTGAAAAAACATATGAATCTCTGTTTTCCAAAATATACTTGCTTATCACAGGAATTCTTGCCATATTCAGTTTTCTCTGTGCTCGATACTCCGGAAGAACATACTCTTCATCATCCGAAGGAAATAGCCGGGCCAGCATTTTCAGAGGTACCATAGCAATATAATACTCTTTCTCTGCCTGAAAACCTTTTACGACTGGAAATCTGTATATGTAATCCATACTTTTACTCCTGTATAACAAACGGGGATATACTTAAGTATCTACTTAAGTATATCCCCGCTATTACTTAAAGGCAATACATTTTTCTTCCATTTACATTCGACTTCCAGCTTTAAATGAAAGTTTAATTTTCGTTTCCAAATCCTCTTCTTTTACCCATGCCAATACATCATCTGTCAAATCTGCCAATGTAGCTTTTCCTTGATTTACATTTTGCAGAAAAGAAATAATACTTTGATTTAAACCAAGATTTGTAATCATTTGATCAGCTGATTCAAGCCCGGCCATCATTGCTTTAAATGTAGAAATGTCAGTATTCCAAACTTCCGCCTTTTTAATATTTTGTAAACACGAGACCACTTTTTCTGCATCAATTCCTGAAATCACTCCAAGGGTACTCACTCTAGAACTTGTAAGTTCTGAATATTGCTTTATCCAGTTCTTCTTGCATTCCATCTGTATTGATGTTAATTTGCTTTCAATTGAGGTAACTTTATCTTTATCTACCAGCCCTCGCTCCGTTGCTATTTTTAGGTCATTTAATAACGTAATGATTTCGCTTTTTGATGCATTATCTTGCTCAATTTGAGCTTCTTCGCGTAAGTATTCAATAACCATGACAAGCTGATGCAATCTTGTAACCAGCGCACGATATTTTAAATCTGTTGCTTCTTGTTGCTCTTTATTCGCCTGAAGGCTTTCCAATCGTTGTAAATCCTTCATATCGTTTATCTTTTGATCTATCAGATTAATAATCATGCCCTCACCCCCGTCCCTTTTATCAATTCGATATCTCCATCAATTGCGTCTATCTCTAGCTGATATCTATTTGATATATCCGTTCCATTTGATACGTCACTTATTACTGCTTTTCTTGTAGCGATTTCCTTTCCAACTTTCTCAATATCCTTATCAAGTTGCATCAACAATTCACTTAATGGATTAAGAGTAGATACCGGGTCTCCAGAAAAAGTCATGACAATGGTCAAGGGATCATCATCATCTAAGATATCTGCTATATCATGTAGCGCCTTCGCAATCTGAGTCGCAGATTTTTTTACTTTATCTGCTGAAACAACAGGGATATTTATTTGTGTCTTATTGATTTCTTCATAAAAAGACTTCACTCTAGAAGCTAGTTCAGATATTGCTTCTTCTTCTATATCGTCATCCTCAAAATGGTCATAAATAAATTGAACTTTTTCACGGGCTATTGTAACTTCAGCTTTCGCGACACTATCCAATCGATCAGTTATGTCTTGCAAGAAAGAATATGCATCTTTTCTTAATCGAACCTTATCATCTGCTTGCCGTTCCTCTTCTGCTATTACCAATTTATTAGTTTTGACCTTTCGAAATGTGTTAGACAAACCTAATGCATCTAAGACAACTACTGAACCTCCACTTCCTTGTGTAATATTGAAATATTGGCGGACTGTATCTCTGTTCGTCTGGTCAGCGCCCTTCTGCTTAATTACAGCTAAAAGTGCGTTCCATTCTCTGCTATGACTATTCTCCGTTGCTTTGTTTGGTTTACTATTAAACAAATATTGCGTTGTCAAATTCTTAAGAGATCTCTCACGGAATTCTCCAGTTATAATCAAACGGTATATTTCAGACGCAACAGCTGCATCAATATAATTTACGGTCACACCCTTTTTATATTCATTTACTGAATTCAATAGCTCTTTTTCTACAGATGCAGTCCAAGATGTTATTAAATACGCGTCGAAATCTGACTCCGGATAATTCCAGCTTTGGTTTCCATATTCTCTCCACCGTACAAATGCGCTAATTAAATTCAAACTATTCCAATTTGCCGGCAAAACATAAAAACCACTTCCCTTTGTTTGATTTTCAAAAATGATTAGCTTAGCGGAAGAATTCTTAACTTTATCAATATTATCCATAGAGATTCCTTGAGCCTGCCAATTAAGGGAAGAGAACAAGTAGCTACATAAGTCCTCCTTTGCCGCTCTAATAATACCTAAAGTTCCTCCAGTCGCTGACACGTCAATTGGTCTACCGTTTGTCCAACCTGTTAGAATTTTATTTACTTCACTCAATTTTTTAATCTTGTCTGGAGGTACTGCTGGTCCCGGCTTTAGTTCTGGCCTAGGACTTGTTTCTTGCTTTGTTCCTGAAGTAGTCCCCGGATCAGGTTTCGTTCCTGGCTTTACTTCCTGCAAATTTATGATTGGGAGCCCTAGTTCCTTATATAGATCTTTAGGAATAGCAGCTATATATGAAACTCCATCCCGTTCATATTGCTCCGCTTTTCCATCGCCCCAGATGCTCATAAACCTGAGGATTCTGTCGGATTGCACCTCATCCTTAATTTGGTTATGAATCATATAGCTTAACGTTGTATTAACGCTAGCAATATTATATTTTACACTCGGGAAATTATCTTTATTATGTAATATATCATTTACTGTAGGCTCAATAATATCTCTGAGAATATACCTTGGAGTCTGGTGGCCTTTTGTTAAGCCATGCTCATACAAATACAAAATGCTTCGTCTAGTAAAAGGATATAAACAAAGCTTTTTATCATATTCACATTCTATATACTCCCAACCTGTACCTTCTTTTATGTGATGGACAGGGTAATCTTCTGGATTCGCATGATTCTTAAGCCATTCGTTTACCTTTTCTTCTGGTAAAGACATCGCGTTTAAATACTTCCCAACAAATTCATACAATCCTACTTCATCCAAAACATCGCTTGGAATATAGACATACTTTGTAATTCGATCTTTATGATTATCTTTAAAATTATGCTGCAAATAGTTACCGGTTGTCCCAACAACTGATGAAATCCTGCATATTTCATCACCATTCCGAACACCTGTATGCTCTTCCATAAGGGCATCTAGTAATGCACCATCAACACCAGTAAATGATGTCACATCTTCAATAAATAACGTTAGATTTTTACCTAACCTATATAATTCTTTTCTAATATCCAGAAATACCTGTTTGAAATCACCCGGCTCAATTCCTGCGCAGCGCTGAATAACATCATTAACAAACTGATTCATATATTCAGCAATTCTCTTGGCTTCCTCCTTACCCGACTCATCCGCCATCAGCTCACGAGCCATCTTTTCAGCCTTAGGGTCTGCCCCTGCTCTTTGAATACGATCAGTCAAATCTGCCGTTACATAGAAATCTTCTGGCTCAAATTGAGCAATAGTATCTCGATCTACCAGTGTATGTTCTGCAATCTTGGAATACATTCTTTCGATCGGTCCGCTTTCAGACATTAAGTAGTCATGCACCATTTCATTATATAGGAATGCTTCAAGGCGCTTCCTTTTCACATTTGTTATCTTGATATCATGCTCATCATTGTCATTATGTATCTCAATTATAAAATTGTGATATATCGTATCTTTTAATCTATTTTCATCAATAGTTACTGACGCCTTAACTAACCTCTCGTAGACTTCTCGATTACTGATACCTTGTATTTCGGGTTTCTCCAGTAATTGACGAATTGTGCCTTTAAGAGTATTATCACTACGCCTAATAAATAGGACCACCTCGTCATCAGGCTTATGCTGAGAGTATCGAGCTTCAAACCATCTAATTAAGTGAGACTTTCCTGTACCACTCTGCCCATATACAACGATAAACTGATGTTGATTTTGTGGGTTCTTAATGTATCTTTTAAATATCTCCTCCTCCATATAATGCTTCCCTCCAGAGGGCATTACATCAAATTTGTCTAATAATAAAAGGCGCTTTATAGCCACATGTGTTACTAAGAAATCACCCTGCGAAGCAGTTATAGAATCTGGCTTCGCCACATATGAAATTCTTTCCATTGCTATCTGCGAATTCATAAATCTCCTCCTGCTACTTGCATATTGTGATATTTGTGACTGTTGTACTGATTGGGTGTGCATTCATGGGATATATATCCCATAAATCCTTTTGGTCCATTATATGTTCTAATTTTATTAATCCAGCATCATGAAGTGTCCTTAGTCCATTTGAAACGCCATAATTAAATTTTCTATTTGCAGGATCAATATTTATCACGATATTGCAGTATGGCCTAATTCCTTCTATAAATTCACTTGTAGAATATCTCTTTCCTTTAACCAAACTTGACTGACTAATTAAATCCCAAAGAAAAGCATTTGCGTTAGGAATAAAGAACATATCCTGTAAATAACCAAATCCCAAAAAAGAAACCCAAAATCTCCATGCACGCATAGCCATTGCATCTACAGATCGCTTTGTCACCTGCGAAAATAACGATCCCATCGCCGCAACATTCTTCTCACCTTTGAGTATTTCGCTTCCCATTTCAAAAAAAGCTCTCGTCACTGTATAAAATTGCCCTTGATTGTATTCCTCCAGCTTCAAATTTGCATAGGCACGCATATTTTCAATATTAGCCAAAACCCTAGCATCTACAGCTAAAGAAATTAGATCATCAGAAATAGTGATTAGCCCCAATTCCTCTGCCGCATTGCGGTAATCTGTATAGTAAACAGTCCCATTTTCCAAGAAATCGGGTTCCATTCTATCTTTGAGGTCAGCGTTTGTAATAGGTTTTTTCTCTACTATCTTACACAGTGTATATACTCTTTCCGGTATCGCTGGTGTTACCATTTTCTCTTGAAACATACAATTCCTCCTAAGACAACAATGCTTCAATAGTCGTTACTGGGCCCTCGATTAGTTCAGTTATCGTCTTTTCCAGATTGCTAAAGTAAACATTTTCTTTTACAATATGCATAATTCTTATACCATTTTTGTTTCTCAAATTCCTTTTTACTAGTTTAAACTTTTCATATATCTCATCAATTTCATCTGGATAGAATATCGCCAAGATTCCCTCAATATAGTAAAATCCCTGAGTTTTAACTAACTTAAAAGCTTCTTCATACCGAATAACAAGAATATTATTCGGCTCTTCTTGCTTGGTTAAATGTTGCCATATTGATTTTTCTTTGTTGATGGGAACCAGTATGCAGGCGACTCACTTTTGTAT
>JAQUVV010000171.1 GCA_028693195.1 Lachnospira sp. | reverse complement strand
AAGGACAGCGAGATATTTTTGGAGAAGAGATTGAGGATAGAATCTATAATAATAGCGATTATGATTACAATATCGTATTAGAAGATAGAATCAATCAGGTCGCTATGGAAATTACAAATTACCTAAAAAGTACAGATAGAATGTCTAAGACAATCGTATTCTGTGCCACAGAAGCTCATGCAGATCGAATGAGAGAAGCCTTGGTAAATATGAATTCGGATATGTGTAAAGAGAATCCGGATTATGTTGTAAGGATTACGGGAAGTGATGATTATGGAAAGAGTAAGTTGGACTATTTTATTTCTGTTGGTTCAAAGTATCCGGTCATAGCGACAACATCAAAACTGCTTACCACGGGGGCAGACTGTAAAATGACAAAGCTGATTGTGATCGATGCACAGATTGCATCTATGACAGAATTTAAGCAAATTATTGGACGTGGAACGAGACTGCGTGAAGCAGAAGGAAAAACTCATTTCATGGTAATGGATTTCAGAGGCGTATCACGATTATTTGCTGATCCCGATTGGGACGGACCGATTGAAATAGATTCTGGGTTTAATGGTGGTGCAGGAGGAGCAAAGCCGCCAAAACCACCAGTGCCACCGGAACATGTCGATCCTCCAGTACCTCCGACTGATCCAAAGTATAAACCGATAGTAGACGCAGACGGTTGTAAAGTAGAAATCATAAACAAAACAGTTTCTGTATATGATCCAAGTGGAAAATTATTAAGACAGGAAAATATTATTGATTATACTAAGACAAATATTCTAGGTACGTATGCTTCCCTTGATAATTTTATTCGTAAGTGGACGGCAGAGGAAAAGAAAGAGAAGATTAAGGAATTATTTAAAACCAGAGGTATTGATATTGAAGCACTAAAGGATTCACAGGGAATGGCAGAGGTGGATGATTATGATTTTATTTGTCATGTCGCATTTGACCAGAAACCGCTTACAAGAAAAGAACGTGCCAACAATGTGAAGAAACGTGACTTTTTTGGGAAATACAGCGGCGTTGCGAAAGAAGTGCTTGAAGCATTATTAGATAAGTACATGAACACAGGTATTTATGAAATTGAAAAAACAGAAGTGCTAAAACTAAATCCGTTTGACAGATTTGGAAAGCCATCAAATATTGCAAAATTATTTGGTGGAAAAGCTGGATATATGAAAGCGGTAAAGGAACTCGAAGAAGAAATCTATAAGGCAGGATAAAAAGAATGAGTAATATAACAAATTTTGTGAAACGATTAAGAGATATTATGCGTAACGATGCAGGTATCAACGGTGATGCACAACGTATTGAGCAGATAGCATGGATGCTGTTTCTGAAAGTGTATGATTCAAAAGAGGAAGACTGGGAATTTGATGACGATAATTATGAGTCCATTATTCCCGAAGAGTGTCGGTGGAGAAACTGGGCAGTAGATGATAAAACAGGAAGTGCAATGACAGGCGATACCTTGATGGGATTCGTTAATAATACATTATTCCCAACTTTACAGAAGAAAATTGTAGTGACCCCGGATACACCAATCAAAAAGGCGATTGTAAAAACAACTTTTGAAGATGCCAACAACTATATGAAAGATGGAGTTCTTTTACGTCAGGTTGTAAATGTAATTGATGAAATTAATTTTGGAGATTATGAAGAAAGTCATGCTTTTGGAGAAATATATGAATCAATTCTGAAAGAATTACAAAGCGCTGGTTCTTCAGGCGAATTTTATACGCCAAGAGCAGTAACCGATTTCATGGCGCAAATGATTCAGCCTAAGATCGGAGAGCATATGGCGGATTTTGCCTGTGGTACAGGTGGATTTCTAACAAGTTGGCTGAAAGAATTAGAAAAACAGATTCAATCAACAGAGGATCAGGAAAAATATAATCAGTCCATTTTTGGCGTTGAAAAGAAACAGTTCCCGTATATGCTCTGTATTACGAATATGCTGTTGCATGGAATTGATTTGCCAAAAGTCAATCATGATAATTCCTTGATTCGTGATGTTTTGGACTATACTGAAAAAGACAAATTTGATGTAGTCCTAATGAATCCGCCTTATGGTGGAAATGAAAAAACAGAAGTGAAAAATCATTTTCCGTCAGATTTGGCCAGTAGTGAGACAGCAGACTTATTCATGTCTGTAATTATGTACCGCTTAAAGGAAAATGGTCGTGCTGCAGTCATTTTACCAGATGGATTTCTCTTTGGTGCAGATAATGCAAAGGTTTCTATCAAGAAAAAACTGTTATCAGAATACAATCTTCATACAATTATTAGAATGCCACATAGCGTATTTGCTCCATATACATCAATCACTACCAATATTCTGTTTTTTGATAACACTCATCCAACAGAAAAAACATGGTTTTATAGATTAGATATGCCAGATGGGTACAAAAACTTTTCTAAAACAAAGCCAATGAAGTTAGAGCACTTTTCACCAGTTGCAGAATGGTGGAAAGAACGTGAGGAAATTGAGGTTGATGGATTCCCAAAAGCAAAAAAATATACAATGGATGAAATCAAAGATAACGGATACAATCTGGACTTATGCGGATTCCCTCATGAAGAGGAAGAGATATTAGAGCCATTAGCACTTATCAGAAACTATCAGGAAAAGAGAATGGAATTGAATGAGAAAATTGATTCTGTTCTTGCAGAAATCACGAGAATGCTGGAGGAATAGAACATGACAGCACAAGAATTAAAAAATGCTATATTGATGCGTGCTGTTCAGGGAAAACTTGTACCACAAGATCCAAATGATGAGCCTGCATCCGTATTGCTTGAAAGAATCAGAGCTGAAAAAGAACAGCTCATGAAAGAAAAAAAGATTAAAAAGCAGCCGATTTCTGTAATTTACAGAGATCCTTCCGATAATCAGCACTATGAGAAGATTGGGAAGGTTGTAAAATGTATTGAGGATGAGATTCCGTTTGAAATTCCAGAGAGTTGGGAATGGTGTCGGTTAAGCACACTATTCACGATGCAGGCTGGGAAAAACATTCAGGCTTCTCAGATATTTGATGATTATGCTGAAGAACATCCATATTTATGCTACGGTGGGAATGGCATCAGAGGATATGTTGCAGAATATAACCGTGAAGGGCAATTTCCACTAATAGGTCGGCAAGGAGCTTTGTGCGGCAACATAAAATATGCTTCTGGAAAGTTCTATGCTACAGAACATGCCGTAGTCGTTTCAACATATTCACATACACACATTAATTGGGCATGCATGTTTTTAGATGCATTAAATTTAAATCAATATGCAACAGCTACAGCGCAGCCCGGATTAGCAGTTTCTAAAATCATTACTGTTCTTATTCCCGTTCCACCAAGCAAGGAACAGGAACGTATTGTAACAAAAATCGAGTCATTTGATGAACCTATTGCAGATTATGAAATTGTAAATACACAATTAAAATCATTAAACGCTACAATAAATGAAAATATCAAAAAATCCATTTTACAGTATGCCATCCAAGGGAAGCTGGTTCCACAAGATCCTACCGATGAGCCTGCATCCGTTTTGTTAGAACGTATTCGTGCAGAAAAGGATCAGATGATAAAGGATGGGAAAATTAAGCGGGACAAAAATGAATCCTATATCTATCGTGGTTCCGATAATTCATATTACTTTTCTTTTAAGGGGGAAAATGTTTGTATAGATAGCGAATTACCTTTTGAAATACCTGATAGTTGGTGTTGGGTTACATTATCCTCAATTTGTATATATATTCAGCGAGGAAAATCGCCCAAATACTCTGAAATTGAAAAGATACCTGTTATCGCTCAAAAATGCAACCAATGGTCAGGTTTTGATATTAACAAAGCTAAATTTATTGACCCAGAGAGTCTCGAAAAATATGATAAAGAACGGTTTCTTTGCGATGGAGATCTTTTATGGAATTCAACAGGACTCGGCACAGTTGGACGAATGGCAATATATGAGAACTCCAAAAATCCTTATGGAATAGCTGTAGCAGATAGTCATGTATCGGTTATAAGAACAATGGAGCATTTTGCAAATTATAATTACTTATTTTATTGGTTTACATCTCCTGCTGTTCAATCTGTTATCGAAAGTAAAACAGAAGGCAGTACAAAGCAAAAAGAATTGTACTTGCAAATAATAAAAGATTATATTGTGCCATTACCACCGTTAAATGAACAGCAACGGATAGTTGATAGAATTAAGCAATATTTATCTGTTGGGTTCTGATTCTTCATATTATGAGAAGTTTGCTGATGGTACGAAGAAGTATATTGATTCAGAATTGCCTTTTGAAATTCCTGAATCTTGGGAATGGTGTAGATTAAAAAATATTTTAGATGTCAAAGGTGGGAAAAGATTACCAAAAGGTAAAAAACTTCAAGATACTCCATCAAATCATATATATATTAGAGTTACCGATATGAAGGAACAAAGCATCTCGTCAGAAAAAATCATGTACATATCTGACGAGATTTATGCTCAAATAAAGAATTATACAATTTCTTCAGATGATCTCTACCTCACTATCGCCGGAACAATAGGTAATTGTGGTATTGTCCCACCTGCGTTCAATAATATGAATCTTACGGAGAATGCTGTCAAATTGACTCATATTAAAGTCAATAAATTATACTTATTAAAAATAATACAATCTGAGTTTGTCCAAAAACAATTTTCCGAAAGAACAAATAAAGTTGCGCAACCTAAATTAGCTATCACAAGGATACTGACTGCTTTAGTTCCATTACCGCCACTCTGTGAACAGAAAAGAATAGAAAACAGAATAACGGAAATAATTAGTTTGTTATAATTAATCACCAATCTACATATTTATCTACGATTGCCTGCTGTTCTGAGCTGGTCTTTCGTAGATAAATTCTTGTTGTCTCGATACTTTCATGTCCCATCAAATCAGCTAAAAGAGCTATATCATTATATTTATCAAGAAAACTCTTTGCAAACCTATGTCTAAAAGAATGTGGGTATATTACGTTCAAATTCATACCATATTTTTCACCTAATTTTTTCAGTTGCCCAGATATTCCTCTGGTTGTTATTTTTTCTCCATATCTATTAAGAAAGATATATCCTGTTGTAATATTTTGCGATTCAAGCCATTCAGACGCTTCTTTTTGTAACGCTTTTGGTATATAAAGCCTCCGTATTTTTCCGCCTTTCGTATACAAATCAATATACCCAACTTTGACATATTCAGCTTTAATTTGTATTAGCTCCGATACTCTTGCACCTGTTGCAGCCATGAAACGAATTACAAAATAATAGAATAACTCGTCCTCATTATGCAGACATTTTTTGAAAAATTCATAATCAGCTTCACTTATCACGTTATCAAGATATGTTTTCTGTTGAATCTTTATTGAGGACAATTTCAAATCTTCCTTATCAATACTGTCTAAGAAGCAGTTAATAGCACGAATGTGAAGATTAACCGTTTTAGGTTTATACTCCTCAATAAGATGTGCTTTGTACGAACGAAGCTTAGTTTTATCAACATTCGTGTACATGCTAAAATACTGTCTTACAGCTGTTTGATAAGATTTCATTGTGTTGTCAGACAAATTTGTCTTTATTAAGTATTCTTTAAATGCTTTTTCCATATTAAAAAGCCTCCTTTCTGTGTGAGTATACAGAAAGAAGACCATTTATTACATTTTATTTAATATTGCTTCTATTGTTTGTACAATCAAGAGTTGTTCTTTTAATGGCGGGACTGAGAAAAGATAATTTGTGATTTTTTCTTTTGATATGTTGGGTTGTGCCCCGCCAGCACCTAGCTTAATAAAAGCATCACGCTGGGACATTAAGTAATAGAACAAGTACTGATTATCTAAAGAATTACAAACAATACATGCACAACATGCTTGATTTGTTGTGGCTGGAATGTTTAGTATCCCAAGTTTACCTATTGTTGCACCATACATAGCCATCAAAATAGAACCAACTGGATTAAGCCTCACTGAACATTTACTAAAAGCTTCATCAGATATTGATTCTGGTATATCTACAATATAAGAATCATTTAAATCACCTGTTTTCAGCCACGGAATATTGCCATTATATAATTGTGATTCGCCTCTAGATGGAGTAGCACCGGCACTCCAACTACCAATACTAACTAATCGACACCATGCCCAATTATCTGGAATGTCAAATGGAAGTTCCTCATCTATACACTTCTTCGTCCCATCAGCAAACTTCTCATAATATGAATTATCGGAACCACGATAGATATAGGATTCATTTTTGTCCCGCTTAATTTTCCCA
>JAQUVV010000170.1 GCA_028693195.1 Lachnospira sp. | reverse complement strand
TAATCGTTGATGATTCTAAAACATCAAGAAAGTTTTTAAAGAATATGCTTGAAGAAGCAGGACATGAAATAATCGCAGAGGCAGTAGACGGTGCGGATGGCGTGGCAAAGTACATGGAACTAAAGCCAGATGTGGTGACAATGGATATTACAATGCCAGTAATGGATGGTATTGAAGCAGTCGGTGAAATTATGAGACAGGATCCTGAAGCGAAGGTTATTATGGTGACGGCGGCTGGACAGAAGAATAATATGGTAGAAGCACTGAAGAAGGGCGCAGCAGACTTTATTCAGAAGCCATTTGAGAGCGGTATTATTATTAATACAATTGACAAGGTTATAGAAGAATAAAGAAGTAATAGCACTCATGAATGGAAAGATAATCATAATCGAGTACATGATGAGTTAATTAGAAAATGGAGAATTAAGATGTATAATTACAGAGCAGTGTTGCAGTATGATGGCGGTAGATATGATGGCTGGCAGAGAATGGGTGGCGATACGACCACCAATACAATCGAATATAAGATTACTGAAGTCCTAAAGAAGATGACCGGTGAAGAACCAGAAATATATGCTGGCTGCCGGACAGAAAAAGGTGTGCATGCGTTGGGACAAGTCATCAGCTTTAAGCTGAATTCTGACCATGAAGGTTATGAAGTACGGAATTATCTGAACCGCTATTTACCAAGAGATATTGCAGTTCTTCAGGTAGAATCTGTAGAAGATAGATTTCATGCGCAGTTGAATGCGAAAGAGAAAACTTATGAATATCGATTAGATACAGCAAGCATTGCGAATGTATTTACAAGAAAGTACTGCTATCATACATTTGAATTTCCAGATGTGGATGCCATGAGAAAGGCAGCTAGTTACTTTGAAGGCAGTCATGATTTCAAGGCATTGACGACTGCGAAGAAAGCAAAGTCCACAGTGAAGAAGATATCAGAAGCTAGCGTGGAAGAGAAGGGTGATAGCGTAATCATTACACTGACAGCCAATGATTTTCTGCATAATATGGCAAGACTTATGGTGGGACTGCTCTTAGATGTGGGGGCGGGACTGAAGAAGCCAGAAGATGTTAAGCGTATTCTTGACGGAGACGAAGTGCAGATGTCTCTCCCAGCTGAAAGCTATGGGCTCTTCTTGAAAGAAGTCTTGTACTAAATGTTGATCATAAATAAAAGTGTAAAGCAAGGAGAATGAAGTAATGAATACAGTAATGGAATTAATCGCAGCAGAATTAAAGAAAGCATTTGCAGACTGCGGTTATGATGAAGAATATGCCAAGGTAACCATATCTAACAGACCGGATTTGTGCGAATATCAGTGTAATGGTGCCATGGCAGCAGCAAAGGCATATAAGAAAGCACCATTTATGATTGCAGATGAGGTCGTTGCTAAGTTATCAGATCATGCAATGTTTGAGTCTATTGAAAGTGTCAAGCCAGGATTTATTAATATGATTCTTGGAAAAGAATTTCTTGCAAAGTATTTGGATGAGATGGCAGCTACTGACAAGTTCGGTTATGCATCGAAGGAAGAAGCTAAGACAATTATTGTGGATTTTGGTGGGGCAAATGCAGCAAAACCATTACATGTTGGACATCTTCGTTCTGCGGTTATTGGTGAGAGCGTGAAGCGAATCAGTAAATTTGCTGGAAATAAAGTAATTGGTGATGTACATTTGGGAGACTGGGGTCTTCAGATGGGTTTGATTATTGAAGAATTAAGAGATAGAAAGCCAGAACTTCCATATTTTGATGAAAGCTTTACAGGAGAATATCCAGCAGAAGCTCCATTTACAATTTCAGAACTGGAAGAGATATATCCGGCAGCGAGTGCAAAGTCTAAGGAAGATGCTGCATTCGCAGAGAGAGCACACGAGGCAACATTAAAGCTTCAGAGTGGAGACCCTGCGTGTACAGCTATTTGGAAGCATATTATGGGTGTTTCTAAGAAAGACTTAAAGAAGAATTATGATAATTTGAATGTTTCCTTTGACTTATGGAAGGGTGAAAGTGATGCACAGCCATATATTCCAGATATGGTTCAGAAGATGATCGATGATGGTCTTGCTTATGAGAGTCAGGGCGCTATGGTTGTTGATATTCAGGAAGAGTCAGATACGAAGGAGCTTCCTCCATGTATCGTTCGTAAGTCCGATGGTGCGGCATTATATGCGACATCAGACTTGGCTACACTGGTAGAAAGAGAACAGGATTTTCAGCCAGATGCATATATTTATGTAGTAGATAAGAGACAGGAATTACATTTTACACAGGTATTCCGTGTTGCGAAGAAGGCAGGAATTGTGAAGCCAGATGCCGATATGACATTCTTAGGCTTTGGAACCATGAATGGTAAGGATGGCAAGCCATTTAAGACACGTTCAGGTGGTGTTATGAGACTTGAGAACCTCATCGCAGATATTGATGAGGCTGTTTATAATAAAATTATTGAAAACCGTTCTATGACAGAGGAAGAGGCTAAGGCGACTTCTAAGATTGTAGGATTAGCAGCATTAAAGTATGGTGATTTATCCAATCAGGCATCGAAGGATTACGTGTTTGATATCGAAAGATTCTCATCATTTGAGGGAAATACAGGCCCATATATTCTTTATACAATTGTTAGAATTAAGTCTATTCTGAATAAGTATCTGGAGAATGGTGGAACGATGGACAATCTTTCCATGAATCCAGCAGGTGGTGCAGGCGAGAAAAATCTAGAACTTGTATTAACAAAGTTCACAGATGTTTTTGCAGCAGCTTACGCTGAGAAGGCACCACATAAGATCTGCCAGTATATTTATGAAGTATCCAATTCATTTAATGGATTCTATCATGATACGAAGATTCTGGCTGAGACAAATGAAGATTTAAAGAAGGGATATATTGCGTTAATTAGCTTAACTAAGGCTGTATTAGAGCAGTGTATCGATTTATTAGCAATTGAATGTCCAGATCGCATGTAATTGTTTTTAATCTAATTTTAATCTTTCTCACATTTTAGATTAATGATGAGGGGTTATGATCTAACCATAGTAATTGATACAGATGATTACAAGAAAGGAAGAGATTATTATGGATGAGATGGAAAAAATTGAAAAGGTTCAGAAGTTATGTGAAAAGACAGGTGCAAATGCAGAGGCAGCAAGAAATGCACTGGAAGAATGTCAGTGGGATATGTTTGAAGCATTTTTAAAGCTGGACAAAGAAAAGAGCACACAGACAGCAGGAAGCCAGAACATGAATGGTGGACAGCAGTATGGACAGCAGACTGCACAGGGACAGACAACAGGCTATACAGAATATACCACAGCGGGAACGACAGATTATCAGCAGGGACAGAATCAGTATCAGAATACGAAGAGCTCCAGCTTTGGAGAATCAGTTGGTAAATGTATCAAGTGGTTTGGAAATCTGATTCAGAGAGGTATGGAGAACTTTCTGGATGTTGAAAGAGATGGGAAAACAACAATTCACATTCCGATTACAATATTTGTTTTGCTGTTCATCTTCTTTAATGTGTTTGTATTGGCATTGATGGTGATTGGATTGTTCTGTGGATTTAGATATGCATTTACTGGACCAGATTTTAACAGTACATCAAAGAGATCGGATTATACTGAGGGGAATAGCTATGGAGACAAGGATTCTAATCGTTGAAGACGAAGAGAAAATTGCCAGATTTGTAGAACTGGAATTGACCCATGAAGGGTATCAGGTAGATAAAGCAATAGACGGAAGAACTGGACTTCAGATGGCAGAAACAGGCGCTTACAGCTTGATGCTTCTGGATGTCTGCCTTCCTGAATTGAATGGAATGGAGGTTTTGCGCAGATTACGCAGGACCTCCAATTTGCCAGTTATTATGCTTACTGCCAGAGATTCTGTTATGGATAAGGTGACAGGACTAGATTCAGGAGCAGATGACTATGTGACGAAGCCTTTTGCAATCGAGGAGCTGCTGGCGAGAATCAGGCTTGCTTTAAAGAAAGCGGAAGTGCAGAAACAGACAGCGACAGGTTCAAGCAGTGAGCTGCAAGTGCCTGGGGATGGTGTTGATACTCACGCAGATTATGGGAATCTTTCAGTAAACCACCAACATGAAATTCTTACTTGCAGGGAAGTGATTCTGGATAAATCATCACATATTGTCACTGTTTGTGGAAAAGAAGTAGAATTGACGAATCGGGAATTTAAGATGCTTGAGGTACTTCTGGAAAATCAGAATATTGTTCTTTCCCGAGATACGTTGATGGAGCATGTCTGCGGATATGATTATGTTGGTGAAACTAATGTGACCGACGTCTATGTAAGATACCTAAGAGCGAAGATTGATGATGCATTTGGAATCAAGCTGATTCATACAGTCAGGGGAGTGGGATATGTCATCAAATAAACAAAAGAGAGCTACATCCACAGCGGCAAAGCTGCATCTGATGTGGATTAGAAAGTTGTTCTTTATTCTGTTGACGCTGGATATGATACTGATTCTCTGTGTGTTTTCGGGGACTGTGTATTACAGTGAATTGCAGGAATATGGAAGCTTTAGCTGGTCGAATATACCAACGATTCACTATACGTCGCAGCAGTGGAAAACATTTGCATTGTGTTCGTCTATTATTGGAGGCGCAGAAGTGATTCTATTGCTTACCAATCTTGCATTCGGAATCTATGATGTAAGAAGGCTGCTAAAGCCATTGGATGATTTGGCAGCCATGGCTGGAAGATTAGGCGCTCAGGCAAAGAATACTACATTCCAGTTCGATGAGAAGAAAGTGCATTCTTTAGAGGATGCACTTTCAAAGCTTACACCAGATGGACCAGAGGGCACTCTGCATACGACGGACAGTGAACTGAAGGGATTAGAGACAGCAATTAATGAATTGCTGGAAAGAATGAGAGAAGCTTATCGACAGCAGACACAGTTTGTCTCAGATGCCTCCCATGAGCTTCGGACTCCAATTGCAGTGATTCAGGGATATGTCAATATGTTAGACCGCTGGGGAAAGCAGGATGAACAGATTCTGGAGGAATCCATTGAGGCAATCAAGAATGAATCGGAGCATATGAAGAAGCTGGTGGAGCAGTTATTGTTCCTGGCTCGTGGAGATAGTGGGAGGAATCAGTTCAAGCTGGAATCGGTGGATTTGAAAGCACTGGCGTCAGAACTTTACGAAGAATCGTTAATGATTGATGAAGAGCATGTGTACCGATTTAAATGTTCCAAAGACGCTATTCAGATTATGGCAGACCCAGCAATGCTGAAGCAGGCATGCAGAGTACTGGTGGATAACGCGTCAAAGTACACAGAATCTCATGAAATCATCACAGTGGGCTGGGATTATAATGAGGAGAAACAAGAAGCACAAATCTATGTGCAGGATAATGGATCAGGAATGGAGCATGATGATATACGTCACATGTTCGAACGGTTCTATCGTTCCAGTGAAGCAAGAGAATCTAAAAAATCAGGGCTTGGACTGGGATTATCTATTGCACAGTGGATTGTTGGCAGACACTATGGTTCTTTTCATGTGGAGAGCATTAAGGATATAGGAACCAGAATTACCATTATTCTTCCACAGAAACCGGTGGAAGCCGAAGCATCTAGTCAGGAACCAGAGAATGCGTAGATATTGATTTTCCTGTTTATTGACGGGAAACTATTTTAGCTTTATAATGAAAAAATGATTTTGCTTATGCAGAAGTAAGGAGGGCGGATTTTACCGCGGGAATATATGAAATTATTATCGTTTGCAATTCCATGTTATAATTCAGCAGCATATATGGAGAAGTGTATTAAATCGGTGTTGGCTGGAGGAGAAGAGGTTGAAGTCATTATTGTAGATGATGGATCAACAAAGGACAATACCTTAGAGATTGCGAAAAGATTTGAGGCAGAATATCCTGGAATCGTGAAGGCGGTACATCAAGAAAATGGTGGACATGGACAGGCTGTGAATACAGGATTGAAGCATGCGACAGGAAGATTTTTCAAGGTCGTTGACAGTGATGACTGGGTAGATGGAAAGAGCTATAAAAAGGTGTTGGATACACTGAGAAGCTTCTCTGAGGATGATGAGCCAGATATGCTGATTGCTAATTATGTGTATGAGAAGGTTGGCGCAAAGAGAAAGAAAGTTGTACATTACGATAATGTATTTCCTGAAGAGCAGCTGTTTGGATGGGATGATATTGGACATTTTAAGGTTGACCAGTACATTTTGATGCATACGGTTATATATCGTACGGAATTGTTGAAGCAGTGTGGATTAGAATTGCCGAT
>JAQUVV010000169.1 GCA_028693195.1 Lachnospira sp. | reverse complement strand
TGTATATGGGAATTAGACATATTACTCAGTGCGAAATCAATGGCTCTATAGCTGCCTGCAATTGGCATCGCTGCAATTGCCCGCTTATTGGTCAACTCCCTCATCATCTTATTATTACCGCCAGCTAATACTATTCCTATTGCTTTCATACGTTATCACCTGCCTTAATTATAATGCCACCGCTTGGAAGCAGTCCGTCTGGATAATCATCACTTGTTGTCTCACCTGAAATTGCTGTATTCTTCCCGACCTTCACATTATCAGGGATAACAGTACACTCACCTATAGTCACAAGACCTGAATTATAGATCTTAGGAAGCTTGACATTCTCTGCCTCTTCTCCCACACCAAGTTCAACATTCTCACCAATTCTGACATCTTCAGCAATAATAGACTTTGTAATCTTCGAATTCTTTCCGACAACTGAATTACTCATAATAATAGAATCATGAATCTCAGCTCCCTCTTCAATAATGACACCTGAACCAATAACCGAATTAAACACCTTACCATAAATCTCCGTGCCATCGCCGATAATGCTCTTTTCAATAAATGCATTCTCCGCAATATACTGTGGTGGAATGGTATCAATCTTGGTATAAATCTTCCAAAACTCCTCATACAGATTGAAGACAGGAATAATATCGATTAATTCCATATTTGCTTCCCAATAGGAACTTAATGTACCAACGTCTTTCCAATAACTATTGTACTCGTATGCAAATATTCTCTTATCATTCTCGAAACAATAAGGAATAATATGCTTACCAAAATCACATTCATTCTGATCCTTCAGCTTGATTAATGCATCCTTTAAAACCTTCCAGCTGAATATGTAAATTCCCATGGAAGCAAGATTACTCTTCGGATGTTCTGGTTTCTCTTCAAACTCAGTAATCCGATTATCTTCATCAGTCACGACCACACCAAATCTGCTTGCTTCCTCCATAGGAACTGGCATTGCTGCAATTGTAATATCTGCATTATTCGCCTTATGATAATCCAGCATAATCTTGTAATCCATCTTATAAATATGATCACCAGATAATATCAATACATAATCTGGATTGTACTGTTCCATATATTCCAGATTCTGATAAATGGCATTCGCTGTTCCTGTATACCATTCGCTGTTGGTACTCTTCTCATATGGTGGAAGTACTGTAACTCCACCCACATTACGATCCAAATCCCATGGAATACCAATTCCAATATGCGTATTTAATCGCAATGGACGATATTGTGTCAAAACACCTACGGTATCAATTCCTGAATTGATACAATTACTTAACGGAAAATCAATAATTCTGTACTTTCCCCCGAACGCTACTGCTGGTTTAGCGACCTTTGCTGTCAATACCCCAAGACGGCTTCCCTGTCCACCAGCCAGAAGCATGGCTATCATTTCTTTTTTAATCATGCTATCACCTCTGCTGTTATAAATTTTTGCCTGTTTCAGATAAGTGAATTATATCATATAATTCACCCTAAGTAAAAAGAATTTTCCAATTTTCTTAATTTTTTTCGTCTTTTAACGTACAATTCTGTCGACTTGTTGTACAAAATAGATACAATTCAATTAAATATATACAATTATCTAACTATATTTAGTATTAAAAATGATTCATATTCCATAAATTGTGTTTTTTCTCATATAAATCGAGTTTTTTCCTATATAATGTTTGAATTTTTCCGTAATACGTCTATAATATAATTACATTATATTTAAGAAAGGTGTTTATCATGTTTAAAATCAATTTTGATAATCCAATCCATATACACTTTATTGGAATCGGCGGAATCAGCATGAGCGGTCTCGCTAAGATTCTCTGCGAAAAGCATTTTACAGTATCCGGTTCAGATTCAGCAGAATCTGCACTGACTGATGATTTATCTGCCTGTGGCTGCAGTATTTCCTATCCACAGTCTGCAGATAATATAAAAGAGGGAATTGACTTAGTTGTATACACAGCTGCAATCCATCCTGACAATCCTGAATTGAAGGCAGCCATTGCCGCTGGTATCCCAACAATTACAAGAGCTGAGCTTCTTGGTCAGATTATGACAAATTATAAAACAGCAATTAACGTAGCCGGTACCCATGGAAAGACAACCACAACCTCCATGATTTCTGAAATTCTTCTTGCTGGCCAGTGTGATCCTACGATTTCCGTAGGTGGTATCTTAGACAGTATCGGTGGTAATATTCGTGTAGGTAAGTCTGATATTTTCCTGACGGAAGCCTGTGAATATACCAACAGCTTTTTATCCTTCTTCCCGACGATTGATATCATCTTGAATGTCAAGGAAGATCACTTGGACTTTTTCAAAGATATAGAAGATATCCGCCATTCCTTCAAGTGCTTTGTCGAGAAGCTTCCAAATCATGGTACGTTAATTATTAATACAGATATTGATGATTACAAGTACTTCTATCAGGAGAAGGACTGTGAGGTCATTACTGTTGGCTCCAATCCTGCTGTCAGTATGTACAGCGCCTCTAATATTACATATGATGAGACTGGATGCTGTACCTACACACTGTTAATCAACAATGAACCTTCAGGAACAATCACTTTATCTGTTCCAGGACTTCATAATGTATATAATTCTCTCTCCGCCATTGCCGTAGCAATCAAGCTGGGACTTTCCATCGACATCATCCAGAGAGGATTATCCGGTTTTACTGGTACTGAACGACGTTTCCAGTTAAAAGGTGTTACAGAACACGGCATAACCATTGTTGATGATTATGCACATCACCCAGATGAAATCAAGGCGACCTTGACATCTGCTGAACATTATCCACATAAAACAACCTGGTGCGTTTTCCAGCCTCATACCTACACTAGAACCAAATTCTTAATGGATCGTTTTGCCGAGGCACTTTCTATGGCAGATAAAGTAGTTCTTGCCAAGATTTATGCGGCTCGTGAGACCGATACCTTAGGAATCAGTTCTGCTGATTTACGAGATAAGATTCAGGCTTTCGGCAAGGAATGTTATTATTTTGAGACCTTTGAAGAAATTGAAAAATTTTTATTAAAAAATTGTATCAACGGAGATTTGTTGATAACTATGGGTGCAGGTAACGTCTATCAAGTGGGCGAAGACCTATTAAAATAACTATTTTCTATAAAAACATAGCTTTGTCAACAAAGTTATCCACATTATCCACATGAATGAATGGCTTGAACGCTTTTTTTCATGTGGATTTTTTGTTAAAAACCTGTTTTGGAAAAATGTAGTATTTATGCCTGTCCGTTTCATTTGTCCACTAACTTATCCACATTATCAACATTATCCACAGTGCACAATCCCTGAAACCACACCACTTTGCAATTCATTTTTGCTGTGATATAATGACCCTTACAAAAAGGGAATCCCCTTTATTATAGAGTATAGATAACTGGTCATACCTGCCCAGTTACGAACGGAGAATTATTATGCACGAGCTTACATTATCAACAGAACAGAATACGGGATTGACTACCGTTTCCAATATCTTTATTGACAAGTATATGCCACAGGCCAATGGCGAATTTGTGAAGGTCTATCTTTATCTTCTTCGCTGTGTAGGAAACCAGCTGCAGGGTCTGTCTGTTTCTTCATTAGCTGATACTTTTAATCAGACAGAAGCAGATGTTATGCGTGCTTTAAGATACTGGAACAAGATTGGTGTCGTTTCCCTCGGATTTTCCGGTCCCAATGACGAACTGTCCAATATTACATTTTGTGATTTAGGTCAATCCACCGCACAGAAGTCAATATCTGCTGGGCATTCTGATACTGCCTCGCCTTCTTTGTCACAGCACGCTGAGGTTTCTCGATCATCTGTATCAGCTCATACTTCTGTGGCAACAAAGTCGCACGATAATGTAACACCGATCATTATAGAAACAAAGAACTCCTTCCCTGTGAAGCCAGTCTACACACCAACACAGATTAGCGAGCTTTCTTCCCAGGAAGATCTCAAGCTGCTCCTGTACGTAGTTTCTACATATTTTGGAAAGACTCTGTCTTCCACTGAAGCTTCTACTATTATTTATTTCTATGATACATTAAACTTCCCTGCTGATTTAATTGAGTATCTGGTGGAATACTGTGTATCAAGAGATCATAAGAGTATGCGCTATATTGAAACTGTTGCTCTGGATTGGGCTGATTCTGGCATCACGACTGTCAAAGCCGCTAAGGAACAGGTATTAAGCCACAATGAAGCTGCTTACTCCGTCATGAATGCCTTTGGCCTGACCAATCAGGCGCTTGCGCCAGCACAATTGGATTTCGTTGCCAAGTGGACGAACGAGTACAACTTCTCATCCGAAATCATTATTGAGGCCTGCAACCGTACAATTCGTGCCATTAACAAGCCAAGCTTCCAATACGCAGATTCTATTCTTGCTGGATGGAAGAAAGCCCATGTTCAGAACATTGATGACATCAAAAAAACTGATGCGGAATATGAGCAAAGTAAACCAGCCAAGAAAGCTTCCAGTAATGTGATCAGCAAGAGCTCTAATCGCTTTAATAACTTTGAACAGCGCGATGTCGATGGCGATGAATTAGAGCAGTTCTTATTAAAAACCAATGGCTAAGTCAAGAATGGAGTAGATTATGTCCCTTACGAATTCACAGCATGATACAATTATGCGGATTTATGATGATATCAGAACTTCTAATCATCATATCCAGGATGAACGCTACAAGGAAGTTGTTGCGCTTTGTCCTGAATTTGCACAGATTGAGAACCAGGTAATCTCCATTTCCATGGAAGCCGCCATCAACCGCATTTCGCGTACATCATCTGACCCGAATACCGATGACTACACGCAGCGATTAAAGCAGCTCCAGAATAAAAAACAGGAACTCCTGTCTTCTATTGGTAAGTCCGCAGACTATCTGGATGAAATCTATCAATGCCCGATATGTCACGACACTGGCTATGTCAACCAGCACAAGTGTGCCTGTTTTACCAGAAAAGCAATTGACCTAGTATATCGGGACTCCAATCTGAAAAACATTACTTCAGATGAGAATTTCAACACATTTTCATATGATTGGTATGATAATTCCGACGACCAGAAGGATTCCGTCTCAGGACTCACACCTTATAAGAATATGCAGAATGTTCTTACAATATGCCAGGAATTTGTTCACAACTTTGATTCAGAATTCTCTAATCTTCTCTTTTATGGTTCCACCGGTGTCGGGAAGACTTTTCTAACAAACTGTATTGCGAAAGCGTTAATGGATTCTTCCCACAGTGTGATTTATCTGACTGCAACAGAATTCTTTCAGGCTTTTGAACAGCAGGACTTTAATAAGAAGAAGACAAAAGACAGCTATGACACCAACTATATTCTAGAGTGTGACTTACTGATTATTGATGATTTAAGCACGGAATCTTCCAATGGCTATACCAACTCTAAGCTGTTCTACTGTATCAACGAACGGCTTTTACGACATAAGAGTGTCATTATTTCAACGAACTTAAAGCCTGTGGAATTTCGAGATGCTTATAGTGAGCGTGTGATGTCAAGAATCTCTAGTGCATATAAGATATTACGACTCTTTGGAAAAGATATTCGTATGTTGAAGCGAGCAAAAGCATCCAGCCGACATTAATCCGCTTTTATTGTATTCATTTTTCAAAAACTTCGATTAATTTATTGACTTATTTTTCTTTTATGATTATATTTATCTATGTGTGTTTTTTGAAAGCATTTACATAATTGTCAATTCTGAATTTGATTATTATGAATTTTCAGCACATAATAAATTATAATAAACATTTTAACCATTCATTTCATTTACAAACGGAGGATTTTATTATGCCACGAGACGAACGTCATACAGAAACAATTCCATACGGTACACTAGGCATTGTGCCTTTACAGAGCTGCACTGCACTTGGTCAGAAAGTAGATAAGCACTTATCTACCTGGAGAGAACAGCGTGATCATGAAAGTGGAGTAACTTTAGCATTCACTGGATACAAGAGAGATTCCTATGTTGTCAGCGCATCTACACCTAGATTTGGATCAGGTGAAGGTAAGGGTGTGATGAACGATTCCGTTCGTGGTTATGATTTATATATCATGGTAGATGTATGTAATTACAGCCTTGAGTATTCCCTTTGTGGATTCAAGAATCGTATGTCACCAGATGACCATTATGCAGATTTAAAGAGAGTTATCCAGGCTGCTGGTGGTAAGGCTAGAAGAATTTCAGTTATCATGCCTTTCCTTTATGAAAGCAGACAGCATAAGCGTACGGGAAGAGAATCTCTTGACTGTGCATTTAT
>JAQUVV010000168.1 GCA_028693195.1 Lachnospira sp. | reverse complement strand
AAGTGCCTTCGGCATCTACTTTATAGGCGTTCGTATCGAAGTAATTCATAATCTTTGCTGTCTTTGCATCGTAATAGCATATGTTGTGACGATTTTCAGGATCTGAAAAATATATTTTCCCTTCACTTACACTGGAAGGGTCATAATCTGAATCTGATATAAATACATTTTCGGAACCGTCAATCTTGGCCTTATAAAACTGTAGTGCGGTTTTGTCATCATAATGTAGATAGTAGATATAATTACCAGATAAACTCATCGGACCAGAAATCTTATCGTAGAGCACTTCTGTATTCTGTCCATTCAGATCGGTTCGGTACAGACCAAAGAGTTGTCCTCGAAACACAACACCGATAGAATCACGAGTGAAATTATTCTTTACGTAATAGATATAGTCTCCGCATACGTTTATTGAAGCGACACTGTCTGTATTCAGCTTCTTTGCATCTGTGCAGTCAGAATTCATGACATATAGGAAATTATTATCGTATGGGTTCGCAAAATAGATCTTCCCGTTATATTCACAGAACAATCCACCATTGATGAGATTTCCAGCAGTATTTCCTGTTGCATCTTCATTATTATAATGAAAACGGGATGAAAGATACATATATGTTCCGCCAACGCCAATGGCGATGACAAGTATAATGGCAATAATAATTTTAATAGCTTTTTTCATGTGTTTATCCTCTAATTGATGTATATGATTTTGAATAATTTATCGATTGTTTTCTGATATTTCTTTAGTTTTATTTTCGTATATCATATCATAATATGATGCCAGGGTCAAAAGTACAATATGAGAAGGCAGCAATTTGCGTAGTAAATCAGCATGTTCTATGACGAAATAAAATCATGAAACACATGAGAAAATACTGGGATTCCATGAAGGGTATATGTTATACTTACAGCACAGTATGGAATACAATAGAAATAGAATATGAGTTGGTAAAGATAGACAGGAGATGACGAAGGACAATGGTAGATACGGAATATAAGCAACTGGTAGATCTGGCGGCAATGGCTGGTAAGATTATGCTGGAGAATGGGGCGGAAATATACAGAGTTGAGGACACAATTCGTTATATTCTCAGTGTTTCTGGTTTAGAGACCAAACAAGCTTTTGTGTTGTCCACAGGATTGATGATCTCATTAGGTGACCCCGCGATTGATGCAATTACAGTGATTCGGAGAGTGGAAAACAGGGGAACACATTTGAATGCAATCAGTAAGGTGAATGAAATATCGAGAGATTTTTATATGGGAAAGCTTTCATTAGATGAAGCTTATGTTCAGATCAAAGGGCTTCAGGCAAATCAATATCCATCTTGGCTCAAAGATATCGCTATGATTTTCGTATCAGCATTCTTTACAGGGATGTTTGGAGGGAATGCAGTAGATATGGTGATTGCAGGAGGAGTTGGCTTCCTTCTTGCGGTATGGACTTGGCTGACAAGGGGAATTCGGATGCATGGGATGATTCGGGATTTTATTGGTTCATTTCTGGTTTCAGTCAGTGCGGCGGGTTTCCTTCGTATTCCGGGAGTAGCAGGTCATTTAAATCTTATTATTATTGGTGCCATTATGGTTATGGTTCCAGGTGCAGCAATTACCAATGCAATACGTGATACCCTGCATGGTGATTATTCTGCTGGAGGTGCAAAAATTCTGGAAGCTTTTGTAAAGGCAGCCATGATTGCATTGGGAGTATACTGCGGATTATTTATGATGGGAGGTAGATTGGTATGAGCATATTGATTCAATGTATTTTTGCATTTTTAGCCATCCTTGCATTTTCCATTATTATAGAGGCTCCAAGAAAATGCCTGTTTGTGAATGGAGTTCTGGCGGCGTTGGGATGGGCTGTGTATCTGGCAGTGTTACCATATTCTAGTGTGGTTAGTGCTACATTTGTCTCGGCTTTTGTAGTGGCTGTCTGCTCCCACATTCTAGCAAGACTGTTGAAGGTGCCTGTGATTGCACTGTTGATTCCTGCGATTTTGACCATTGTGCCTGGGGCTGGAATGTATCAGACAGTATACAATATCATGAACTCATCAGTAGATACAGCGTTATACAGTTTGTTTTCAACATTAGGTGCAGCGGGAGCCATTGCATTTGCCATATTCTTAGTGGATGCAGTTGTTGCTGCAATTAGAAGAGGCGGTCGACAGAAGCGTCTGTTAAGGTATGAGCTGCAGAATCGGAAGAGAAAATAGTGAATATCATGAAAAATATCGTTGAAACTGTTGCAGAATATGTTATAATACTCTAGACTATGGCGATTGAACACTTCACAGTGACAAAGCGTCATGGAGAACGGCTATTCTTCAGGTGCTAAAATCCGCCGGAGGCATCATGTTTGAAACGGACATGAAATAATAAATGATAAAGAATGATGATGGAGAAAAAGATGTTAGACTTAGGAAAAATCAGAGACGAAATAGATGTAATTGACAGACAGCTAGTTGATTTGTTTGAGGAGCGAATGAAGCTTTGCAAGGAAGTAGCGGAGTTCAAGATAGAGACAGGAAAGAAGGTTCTGGATACCGAGCGCGAGAATCAGAAGCTGCAGGCTATTTCAGCAATGGTAAAGAATCCGGAAAATGTCCATGCAATTGATGACATATTCTCACAGATTATGGCAAATTCCAGAAAAGTGCAGTATATGCTGTTAGAGAAGATGGGACAGACATTACGTGAGCCATATGAAGCAGTGGACGCTGTGAATAAAACTGACTGCAAGGTGGTATATCAGGGTGTTCCAGGAGCATATGCCTATACTGCGACAAAGCAGTATTTCGGTGAAGGCGTGAATATGGAAAATGTACCGACCTGGCGTGATGCGATGGAAGCTGTGAAGGATGGGAAAGCGGACTATGCAGTTCTTCCAATCGAGAATTCAACAACAGGAATTGTTGCAGGGGTGTATGACCTGCTTCAGGAGTATAACAATTATATTGTTGCAGAGACTTTTGTAAAGATTAATCATGCATTGATGGGTCTTCCGGGAACAGATATTAATAAGGTGACTACGGTATATTCACATCCTCAGGGATTGATGCAGTGTGACAGATTCTTAGATACACACAAGGATTGGCAGAGAATTTCTCAATCTAATACGGCAGTCGCAGCGAAAAATGTATTGGAAGAGAATAATCCGACGCATGTTGCAATTGCAAGTGAAGATGCAGCTCATGTATATGGATTGGGAATCTTAAAGTCTGGAATTAGTGATCTTGATAACAATACCACTAGATTTGTAGTGGTAACTAATACAAGAAAGTTTGTTAAGAATGCTCAGAAGATGAGTATCGTATTCGAGACAGCCAATGAAGCAGGAACACTTTATAATCTGTTAAGCCATATCATATATAACGGATTAAATATGAATAAGATTGAGTCTCGTCCGATTGAGGGTAGACAGTGGGAATTCCGTTTCTTCGTAGATTTTGAAGGGAATATCGATGACCCTAGAGTTATGAATGCGCTTCGAGGAATTGAGGAAGAAGCAAAGTCAATTAAGCTGCTTGGAAATTATTAGTGCAGCGTAGGGGGCAAAAGTGATTTTGCCCCAACTGATGCCTACAAAATGATAAAATATCTTATGTTTTTAAATTTAAAATTGCATTTTTGAAAAAGATAGTGTATGTTAGTTATAGGTTCTGTACAACTGGCGGAAATATGTCACTGATAAGATGACATTGTGGGAGTTACCCACAGGGAGTACAGAGAATTGTAACGATAAGCCGACCGCCTGGGCGACCATTTGAAAGACTGGTTACTCAGGAGGCCGGCTTTCTTTTTATTGAAAACCAAGCAAAACAAAAGCAAAGGAGAACTAATATGGAAATGCAGTCATTAGCAAAGGAAATTTCATCAACAACTTACCCAGGAAGAGGAATTGTGATTGGTAAGTCAGAGGATGGCAAGAAGGCAGTCACAGCTTACTTTATTATGGGAAGAAGCGAGAACAGCCGTAACAGAGTATTTGTAGAGGATGGTGAAGGTATCCGTACACAGGCATTCGATCCTAGCAAGTTAGAAGATCCAAGCTTGATTATCTATGCTCCAGTTCGTGTACTTGGAAACAAGACCATCGTGACAAACGGAGATCAGACAGATACTATCTATGAATTGATGGATAAGCAGATGACATTCGAGCAGGCATTAAGAACAAGAGAGTTCGAGCCAGATGCTCCAAATTACACACCTAGAATTTCAGGTATTATGCATCTTGAAAATGGTAAGTACAGATATGCAATGTCAATTTTAAAGAGCAACAACGGAAATGGAGCAGCATGCAACAGATATACATTTGCATATGAGAATCCAATTGCAGGAGAAGGTAGATTCATTCATACTTACATGAAGGATGCAAATCCATTGCCAAGCTTTGAAGGAGAACCAACTTGGGTTGGAATTTCTGGAGATATTGATGAGTTCACAAACATGATCTGGACAAACTTAAACGAAGATAATAAGGTTTCTTTATTCGTTAGATATATTGATATTGAAACTGGTAAGTATGAGACACGTATCATTAATAAAAATGTAAAATAATAAAATTAAAGGAGAATTATCATGAACGAATTAGAATTAAAGTATGGCTGTAACCCAAATCAGAAGCCTTCAAGAATTTTTATGGCAGACGGAAGTGAGCTTCCAGTTGAAATTTTAAACGGAAAACCAGGATACATCAATTTCCTTGATGCATTTAACGGATATCAGTTAGTAAAGGAATTAAAGGAAGCGACAGGCCTTCCAGCGGCAACATCTTTCAAGCATGTTTCACCAGCGGGTGCAGCAGTAGGACTTCCTTTAACAGATACATTAAAGAAGATTTACTGGGTAGATGAGTCTATCGGAGAACTTTCACCATTAGCTTGTGCATATGCAAGAGCAAGAGGCGCTGATAGAATGTCTTCTTTCGGTGACTTCATCTCTCTTTCAGATGTATGTGATGTTCAGACAGCAAAGCTCATTCAGCATGAAGTATCTGACGGTATTATTGCACCAGGATATGATGATGAAGCATTAGAAATCTTAAAGTCAAAGAAGAAGGGTAATTACAATATTATTAAGATTGACCCATCATATAAGCCTGAACCAATTGAGAGAAAGCAGGTTTACGGAGTTACATTTGAACAGGGAAGAAATGAATTCGTAATCAATAAGGAACTTCTTGCTAACATGGTAACAGAAAATAAGGAATTCCCTGAGACTGCAAAGATTGATTTGATGATTGCATTAATTACATTAAAGTATACACAGTCTAATTCTGTTTGCTATACAAAGGACGGACAGGCAATCGGTATCGGTGCTGGACAGCAGTCTAGAATTCACTGTACAAGACTTGCTGGTTCAAAGGCTGACAACTGGTATTTACGTCAGTGTCCTAAGGTTCTTGAACTTCCATGGAAAGAAGGATTAAAGCCAGTTGATAAGGATAATGCAATTGACCTTTATATTGGCGAGGAATATATGGATCTTCTTGCAGATGGAAATTGGGAAAGATTATTCACAGAGAAGCCATCTGTATTCACAGCAGAAGAGAAGCGCGCATGGTTAGATGGAAACACAGGAGTTTCACTCGGTTCAGATGCATTCTTCCCATTCGGTGATAACATCGAAAGAGCAAAGAAGAGTGGAGTTGAATTCATTGCACAGCCAGGTGGCTCAATCCGTGATGATCAGGTGATTGAAACTTGTAATAAGTACAACATGGCAATGTGCTTCACTGGAATGAGACTTTTCCATCACTAATTTAATTTGCGTTCATTCATTAAACGAAGTGTAGAAAGAATATGCTTTATGTGCAAAGAGTGTGTGATTTTTGTTGATAAAACAGAAGAATTATTATAAGATAGATAAGGACTGTTTACAGAAATGTAACAGTCCTTATTACAGTTTGGAAAGGCTATTATTTATGAAAAAAGCAAATTACAAAGCACTTCTACCAATTGGGGTATTTTTAGTGCTATATCTAGGATTAGGAATTATATTTGAATATATTCTTGATATTTCTATGGGATTTTATAATATTCCAATTGTTGTTATATTTATGGTTGCGCTATTAGTTGCATGTCTTCAGAATAGAGAATTGAATTTTGATCAGAAGATCGCGGTGATGGCAAAAGGCGTTGGGGATAAGAATATTATCACCATGATTTTGATTTTCATTACAGCAGGAATTTTTGTTGGTGTTGTAGGGAGAAGCAGTGCAGAGAGTGTGGCATATTTCCTACTATCAATTATTCCACCACAATTTGCGGTACTTGTATTGTTTGTAGTTAGTGCATTTGTAT
>JAQUVV010000167.1 GCA_028693195.1 Lachnospira sp. | reverse complement strand
GTTCAATATCCATAAAAACAACATCTATCTGTTCTGCAACATAAGCATTTACAATATCTTCACCTGTTTGAAAAAGAGAAATATCCAATTCAGCGTGATTTTCATTATTCTGAAACACAGCACAGATTTGTTCTTTCATATATTTTAAATTTTCAACATCATCATCGCATATTGCAAATCTATACATTGTATCCCCCCTCGTAGTAACCAAAACGTTAACGTGTGTTTATATTTTATCACTTTTTATTTTTTCATCTCACATAACATAAAATCAAGGTACTCAGGATGGAGCGTTTACTCTCTAGTAATTGCTTTATGGATTTACTTAATTTTATTGCTCCTGCTTTTACCTGTTCTAATGTCATATTTTCCATGCTACACTCTCTCCCCTCTACTGCATATTTTTTATTATATTCCATTTTGTGTAGTATAGTAAATCATTCTTTTTCTTGACTTGTATGTAATATGCGATGTTTCATAAGTAATAATGGTATCTAATATTTAAAGGAGATTTACAATATGAAAAATAAATCACTTAGCAATATACCTCCTTGTCTGTTATATGGAGGTCAATCCTTGGAATCCCAATTTTCTCAGGCCCAAAAAGATAAAGGGACTTACAAGGGACTTTCACATTTGCGTACTGCTTATGAGTTATACAGATACTTTGATTGCCCTTGTGAAACTCCTACTGCTTTCATAAAGACATACAAGGAATGGTATGAATCATCTTCAAAGATATTCAAAACATATTTCCGTTCCATTGATGATTTTGATGATGATGTAAAGCGTGTAATTTCAGAATACGAAAAAAAGGAGATAAAAAGAAAAGAACGTGGAAAAGCTAGCACCTGCCTTTCAATTGCTAATTCTCACATGATCAGATGTAAAGTATGTAGGATATGTCCTATGTCAAATGAATATGTTAATGATAGGCTTGAACTTGAAAATATAGTCCTGGGATACTCACTTAAAAATAGCGACTATAGATTTTTAGACATTGCTGTTAAGGGATTAATTCAATCTATCTATATCGGTCTTACTTATGAAGATATATGCTCTCATATTACAGGTTCTTATGCTATTTATAGACTTGATGAACATGGGAATAAGATTTGGAGTACATATAACTTCAATGGACTTTTAGCATACTTTATATCAAGATACTCTGAAACATTATTGGCTAAAGGTGGTACTGTCCGCGCAGAAATAGATAAAAGAATATATGATGCGGGGGCATTAGCAAATTATTTACTTAATTTATTACGAGTTGAAGCTGGTTCTTTGGCCTTGCATGGTACAGGGGCAAAGTCAAATCTTTATGCCGACTACTCTCTTACTGGTCTTTCAACCGAAGATATGGAGAAGCATTTCTTTCGTGCGATCCAATCTATAGTTAATGCTGCCAACAGTGCAACAGAGGAAGATTATAACAACGCTATTGATGTTCTACGTAATGTATACACCTATAACGATTATAACTCTTCCGCCAGCTTCACTGCTCAGTCTGACTTATACGTTGGTTCTTTGAATCGTGCTCCATCTGGAGTAAAGAAATTGGTTGATGCTCCATTTCCATTTATGCAATTTAGTAATCCCAATAATGATAAAGTTGGAAACACCTCATCTGAAAAGGGAACAGACACATCTAATAAAAGAAATGATTGGTCTGAGCTTTTAAAGAAATGCGGTTTATCCGGTACACCTATTGAAAGTACAGATACCAGCAAGAAAAGAAAAAATGCAAGCGATAAAAGAAATAGTCCAAATAAGAAAGAAGTACATAAGCACCCCGATGATGTTGCTGTGGGTACTGAAACAAATCCTGATGAACCATTAACAGTTCTCGAACCTATTGCATCGCCTGAAGAAAAAAGCGCAACGTGCGCAGACAAAAAGGACATAACCAGCAATGCTGCTATTGAACTTAATAATACCAATGTTCATCTATCTCTAATCCAAAATGACACTGAAATGAATGTACTGAATGAAAATGGTGATGTATCAGATGAATCCGTGGTATCAAATACTATGGACGTAAAAGAGATAGCTACACCTGAACCAGAAAAAAATGATGAACTTACTACTATAAACACAGAAATATATGAAAGTTCACAGGAAGATGATGAGGAGGATATAGATCTCTTTTCGTTGGAAAACATCCTTTGCAGTGATGAGGATAATGATGATGATGAGTGTGGTCTATTGGATTTGGAAAACTTGACAAATGTTGAGACAGATATAAACCATACAGAATCTATACAGTCAGAAATATACGCTATGGATATCCAAATAGATAATGATGCGTATGATAATTACGAACAGGTTGACGAATCTTGTTTAGATTCCTTTCATGGTTATGACAATACAGAGTTCACCGACAATATAGATAATGAAGTTCCATTAAGTATGACTGAGACTACTCCTGAAACAAATTCATCATCCTTAAAACAAGATGAAATTACCGATTTTAACAGTGGTACAATATCTGTAAATCAGATGTCACTTATTCCTATTGATAAAGATCCGGCATATTCGGATGTTCGTACATTTTTTGGATTAAATGATTTGCAGATGAATGCATCCATTGCCGAATGTACTGCAGACCTGGGTGGATATGAAACGATTGCTGTAGAGTGTATGTATCACTCAGAATTTAACATGTATGGTATCCTGATATTTATTCCATCAAAACACAAATACTGGTATATAAATGATATATGCCCAGGATTTTCTACTGTGTGCTGGCACTTATTTATTTCAGAACGTCCGAAGTTATGTATGAACTTCCCTATGTTGAATGCATTGTTATCGAAGAATAATATACGGAAGAAATCTTTGTTTTCCCTTACGCCATTATATGCAGCAATTCATCCTGAAATAAAAGAAATTACTATATCAAACATTATTGGGTGTAATATTGAAAAAGGGACTTCTGTCATTGAGTCAACTCTTCCTCTGTATGAAATGTGTTATGGTAAAATGAATGTAATCATGGCTTCAGATGATTCTATGGAAATAGATGAACGATTTGAACATAATAATCTCATTGATCAGATATTAAGTTTCTCTGCAGACGTAAGTCACTTCATAAATATTAGTGGTCCTGTGGCATATACAAATGACTATACGGATATAAAGTTTAAATATGATAAATCTAAATTGCTCTCAGATGTTGGATATTCTCTTTTATCTCTCACTTGTGATTTATCTTTCTTTAAGAACCAAGAACAGATGAATAATTTCTTTAACGAAATATTAAGAACATTAGCATTATCTAGCTGTTACATACGCTATGGAATTTCTCTATTAAATATAGATAATTCAACAATTTGTTTTGCGTGTATAGAAAAAAATATGAATACCGTAAATGACCTCGTTATTTCTCACGCAAAAGATGCTTATAAGAAAGTTTCTGATGATTTCGAGGTGCCAGAATTCTATATTGATTCTCAAGTTTTATAATAGTAATATTCAAAGGTTATCTGAACACCTCTTTTTATAAGAGGTGTTTTCTTTATATTTCATGATAATCTTCAGTACATAATATAAATTATTATAAACTATTATAAACCAACATAAACACTCATTTTCTCTAGTATTAAATTTGATTGTGACATGCTGTGACACACTTTATGTGACACGTCAGTTCACTGTGACAATATACATGTTATGAATATACTTCTTTACCTGCCCATTCCCGTTCTCATGGTTAAAACTATATTACTCATATCACAGAAATATCCGCAGAAAACTGCTTCAATTTTGGCTAGCACTGTTAATTAAGCATGTGACATACTGTGACTCTCTTCCAATAATGTTAGATTACACTGTGACAGCGTGTGACATTTATATCTATCCTATATTTCCAGTTTGTCGGATTGTATTCATACGGGCAATGCCTGAATCAATGAGTCCTATAATGTCAAATTAACACGTGACAGCGTGTGACAGATGTGATATATCATGTCCGTTTCATTGCAAATCATATGGGGCATAGTGGCTACTTGTGACTACCCTTATAAAACCTCATAAATACTGGGTTCGTAGATAGATTCTCGCTACGGACTATATATCCCCCCTTACTATGTTTGTAGCACCTTTTTTCATTAGTTTTTTCACTTTTTGATTGTCTCCTTTTCTCTTCTAACGCTCTACTCTTTTAATTATGATGTTTACTAATTTTCATATTTTTATGTACCTAGAAAAAGAACGATGAATAATGAATCCTAACGTAAATCTCTTTGAATCGAAAGAATGCTACCAGCTACCTAAGAATGAGAGAGGAGAAAATAAAAACGGGGCGCGTTAGGTGTATACAGTATAAAATAAAATCTATGTGCCTGTTCTGTTTTTTGATACGAACTGATGTTCTATCCGATTCTAGTATCGCATCTTTTCTTTATATCCATCTTGTTTCTCTATCTCCTACTTTGTTTGTTCATCTTTTCCATTTCTATACTTCCTTTATGAAGGAGGTGCAAGCGCTTCTTTTGTCTCTAGGCTACTGGAGAATTATATTTGAATGGTTTATGATTGCGAACTGGTGTTCTATTACTATATTCTCATTTGCTACACAAAATATATAAAAATGTTTGAAATATTAGCTTGACGACTAAACCATATGCGAGGTTTTATAATATAGTAGCTTGATAGTTACAATACCACTTATAGGCAGATTGACTTTACCCAAGTAGTGTCGTTTGACCCACGATACGTATTCTGCCTATAACCTTTCGGGAATAGATACCATAATTATGTACAGAAGCATCTAAGCCCTAATGTAGATACATATAGACCATGGAGTGGAAAATGAATACTTATAATAAAGAGATATATACATATGTTGATAGTTTAAGTAATAATGGACGTGCAATGAATAATAGTTGTGCGTCTTATTTTATAGATATGATTTCCAGATGCAGTGAGCAAGACGTAATGTATTTTGATGAACGTGCTGCTGCCCTTCGTGAAATCATACGTGCAAGCATATCACTAAACAAAATGGACTTTCTATTGTATGCGATTGCATCATCCGGTGGATGTTATAAGAAGCAGGCGTATTATTTAGGTTTTACAGAAGCTGGATTCAGAAAGACTTTATCAAGACTCAATAATAAATACTCCATTGGAAGTGGTAGACTTATTGTATGTGATGAATCCACCTCATTCTACTCTCTATCAGAAGAGGGTGTTGAATTCTGTCGGGAGCATTTTAAGAATATCCCAATCAATATACCTGCTGCCACGAATCAGTTGGTAGACGCATCCGTATTGGATCATGCATCTGGTGCAACTGATTTATTCTATTACATATTAGGGAATGCTCATTACCCTGCCACGTTCACATTTGAGCCAGAAGTACCGACAAGTGGTGCAGGTGAAACAAGTGGATATCTTATATCTGATGCCAGGATAATTACTTATGTAGATGTTTCCAACCAAGACCGTGTAATAGATTACATAGAAACACATAGTGGTAATCTCTTGTTGTTTATGGCAACATTCACAGCACCTTTATTGCATACATAGGCGATTCTTGCACCTGCATATGCAGTTCTCCATGCTGTATATTTGTTGATTCCAAGCTTCATCAAGTTCTTTGCTCTATTATGCGGAGTTTTCCAGTGTTTCCAAATACACATGCGTATTCGATAGCGAATGCTGCTATCTAGTTTGGCGCAAAGTGTTTTCATACTTCCAATCTTGAAGTAATTAATCCACCCTCTGATTAGTTCATTAAGCTTCTTTACTTTGTAATCATTTCCTACTCCCCAACTTCTGCAAGTGAGTTGTTTCATCCTTGCTTTGAACTTCGCTACTGACTTTGTGTGTGGTTTTGCCTTGTATTGGTGTGCCTTACTATCAAAGTAAAATCCAAATCCAAGATATTTTAGACCTCTCGGTCTATCCACCTTACTCTTTGTCATATTTACTTTGTGTGCTTGTTATTCAATGCACATTCTAATGCCCTATATGATTTTCCGCTTCCACTTTCCCCCATAATAATCATTTTATTTTTCATCATATTTCTGTTCTCCTTAGATTTCAATTAGCTTTCAATTTGTCGAATTAACAAATTCTATGTTTTCATTCCACAAAACTTCAAATAGTTTTGTATCATTTGGCGTGGTATTTATTTCATTGATATATGAATCCGACATATATCTAATAAAGCAATATGTCACGCGGCAAATTATAGTTCCTGCCTACTGCAGTTTTGCCGCATATTAAATTCGTATATTTATTTTTATATCTACTACAGCGTGCCGTGTATGACTGCACGCTTTTTTCGCTACTGATATTGA
>JAQUVV010000166.1 GCA_028693195.1 Lachnospira sp. | reverse complement strand
GTGTGTTCCAACACCATAAGCCTTAATACTCTCATTTACTTCACAGAACAGATTTGGAACCTTTGCACCACGTCCAGCTCCTGATGTTCCACTCTTTGCATCGATAATAATGCTGTCTGGATCAATGATTCCTTCCTTTACCATCGGATAGATGGAAAGAATTGATGTTGTTGTATAACAGCCAGGGTTTGCAATAATTCTTGTATCCTTATTTACTTGATCTCTATTAATTTCGCATAAGCCATAAACAGCTTCATCGATGTACTGTGGAGACTTGTGCTCAATCTTATACCACTCTTCGTAGGTCTTCACATCTTTAATTCTAAAATCTGCGCTAAGATCAATAATCTTTACCTTAGAAAGAATCTTTTCATTTACCAGTGAACCACAAAGCCCCTGTGGCGTTGCCGTAAATATTACATCCACCTTCTCTGCAAGTTCTTCCATATTATCATCCATACATGTTGCATCTACTAACTGAAACATATTTCTATATACATCGGCATACTTCTGATCGATATAGCTTCTTGAACCAAGCCACTCAATCTTTGCATCCTTGTGTCCTAATAATAATCTGACTAATTCATTCCCTGCGTAACCTGTTGCACCAATAATACCAACTTTAACCATGATTTATTCCACCTTTCTTCTTACATTCACTTAATGATTATAAATGCATACTCTACCTTTATCACATATGCCTCATTTATAATAGGAATGTCTTCTATGTAATCTGAATCAATATAAATTCAGGTCCCATTGTATAAAATGCATCGCACATGCATAAAGTATCAGCAAATGCAGTAACATAAAACCCATTATAGCAACTTTTTCTCCTATGTAAAGACATTTTTTAAAATTATTTATATTTATACAATTTATATGCATATTTTTGCATAATATGCATTTTTCCCTATTGCATTTTTTTGACAAGTAGTTTATGATTAGTGACAGATTTGATGTCGCACATCATGTTCTTACATAAAAACAGATTCCCATATATTTCTATGAGGATTAAAAAAGTATTCATTACATGAATTTAGACATCTCAATAATATCTCAGGAGGAATTACAATATGAAAGAAAAAGTTATTCTCGCTTATTCAGGCGGACTTGACACAACAGCTATTATTCCTTGGTTAAAGGAAACTTATGATTATGATGTTGTCTGCGTATGTGCAGACTGCGGACAGGGCAATGAATTAGATGGTCTTGATGAAAGAGCTATGTCATGTGGCGCTTCTAAGTTATATATTGAAGATATCACTGATGAATTCTGTGAAGATTTCATTATGCCATGTGTACAGGCACATGCTGTATATGAGAACAAGTACTTACTTGGTACATCAATGGCTAGACCATTAATCGCTAAGAGACTTGTTGAAATCGCTCGTAAGGAAGGCGCTACAGCAATCTGTCACGGTGCAACTGGTAAGGGAAATGATCAGATTCGTTTCGAACTTGCAATCAAAGCACTTGCTCCAGATTTAGATATCATCGCTCCTTGGAGAAATGAAAAGTGGAACTTACAGTCTCGTGAGGACGAAATCGAATACTGCCATAAGCATGGTATTCATCTTCCATTTGCAACAGATTCAAGCTACAGCCGTGACCGTAACATCTGGCACATCAGCCATGAAGGTCTCGAACTGGAAGATCCAGCAAATGAGCCAAACTATGATCACCTTCTTGTACTTGGCACAACACCTGAGAAGGCTCCTGAAGAAGGCGAATATGTAACGATGACATTTGAAAAGGGTGTACCTACATCCGTGAACGGCAAGCAGATGAAGGTTGCTGATATCATCCGAACATTAAATGAGCTTGGCGGCAAGCATGGTATTGGTATCATTGATATCGTTGAGAACCGTGTTGTTGGTATGAAGTCTCGTGGTGTTTATGAAACTCCAGGTGGAACAATCCTTTACGAAGCACATCAGCAGTTAGAGGAACTGATTCTTGACAGAGATACAACAACAATGAAGCTTGACATGGGTAACAAGTTAGCTCAGGTTGTTTACGAAGGAAAGTGGTTCACACCTCTTTGCGATGCAATCCGTGCATTCGTAACATCTACACAGGAATATGTAACAGGTGAAGTAAAGTTCAAGCTTTACAAGGGTAACATCATCAAGGCTGGTACTACTTCTCCATATTCACTTTACAACGAATCTCTTGCATCATTCACAACTGGTGATTTATATGACCACCACGATGCAGAAGGCTTCATTAACTTATTCGGACTTTCATTAAAGGTTCGTGCTATGAAGCAAAATGAGAATGCTAAGAACAATAATAAGTAATATACCGCACTAGCAATACGCTTTGTGCAAAAAAGAAACGATATTGCCGGGAAATTCAATTCCCTTGCAATATCGTTTTTTCATATCAAACACAATACACTATGATGTTATATTTGTTTCTTTACAATTTGTAAATCATATCCAAGTTGATTTAATAATCCGCAAAACGTTCTAAGCGTCGGACTATTCTCTCTTTTTTCTATTCTAGAAATCACCTGTTGTTTATTTCCCGTCATTTTAGCCAAATCAGCCTGAGTTATGTTTTGTTCCTTTCTTAGTTGAACCATTTCAGCAAGTAACTTATATTCTGTTCGACTTTCATCCCACATCTGTTCAAAATTTGTATTTTTCTTTTTTTCTTTTTCAATAGATTCCTTGATATCTAATTCCGTAAACGGCATATATCCACCTCCTACTCATCTGCTAATCCCGCTATATATTCCATAATCATATCTTTACCGCTTGATGATGTATAACTATGTATTTTCATATATCATTTTATCCTCCTTAAAAATACAACTTTTTTATTGTATTGTCAATTAGTACAATGCATAAATCAACTTACATACATATATATTTCTATTTTTTGTGATAAATAACGAATTCGTCAATGATTCAGAATAAGAAAACATCAATTATATACTTATTCTGAAAAGAAAATAAGATAGATACAGACTATTTATTTCTCTAAATATCTGTATCTATCCTATCACGTTGTGTATATACTGTCAATATATTTTATATTTTGCTCTGTTCTTATAACATATCGTCTTTAGAACTTCCGAAACCGCTCATACCGCTGTTTGGTTAATTCCTGTCCATCCATATCCATATATCGAATCAAAAATCCAGCAATCTTTCGCTTCATATAAAGTGTCACACGATTCATGTTATCTTCACTAATCACTGGAAACTCCGGTATAATCCGCTCTATCATTCCAAGTTCTTTTAAATCTGCTGCCGTCATGCGCATCTGAGTAGCTGCATCCTTTGCTTTGCTGGAATCCTTCCAGAGAATAGATGCAAAACCTTCCGGTGAAAGTACGGAATACGTGGAATTCTCCATCATCCAGACTTCATTGGCAACTGCAAGTGCCAATGCACCACCGCTGCCTCCTTCTCCAGTCACAATTGAAAGAATCGGCACCGTCATGCCTGCCATTTCAAACAAATTCTTTGCAATGGCTTCGCCCTGGCCTCGCTCTTCTGCACCAATTCCACAGAATGCACCCGGTGTATCCACAAATGTGATAATCGGCCTGTGGAATTTCTCTGCCTGCTTCATCAAACGCAAGGCTTTCCGATAGCCTTCCGGATAAGGCATTCCGAAGTTTCTTAAAATATTTTCTTTGGTGGATGTGCCTTTTTGTTGTCCTATAACAGTGACTGGCATTTTACCAAACATGGCAATTCCACCAATCATGGCCCCGTCATCACCAAAGCTTCTGTCTCCATGAAACTCTATAAAATCCTTTGTTAGTCTGTTGATATAATCCATCGCTGTTGGGCGGGAATTGCTTCTTGCAATCTGAACTCTATCCCAAGGCTTTAAGTCTGCAAGGATTGGACTCTTTCCCTTTATTTCAATCTGCTTCTCTGCCTGATCTTCAACTCCGATGTCAATCTTCTTTGCATAGATATCATTGAGATAGCTCTCATAGCGCCGCATCTGTTCTATTAACTGATACCTATATTCGTCCTTCGCGCTCTCCGCCTGATTCACAGAATAACTCATCACCTCTGATGCAGAATTCAGTTCCAGTCCGACCCTATGCATGGTTAAAATCTGAGAAAGTGTCGCCTTCAAATCTTTTCGTTCTACAATCTTATCCACAAATCCATGTTCCTGTAAGAATTCTGCTCTCTGAAAGCCTTCTGGAAGTTCCTGTCCGATGGTCTGCTTAATCACTCTCGGACCAGCAAAACCAATCAAAGCTCCTGGCTCTGCAAAGATAATATCACCAAGCATCGCAAAGCTTGCTGTCACACCGCCCGTCGTTGGATCTGTAAGAACCGTCACATAGAGGTTTCCTGCTTCATCATGACGCTTGATTGCTGCCGAGGTCTTTGCCATCTGCATTAGAGACACCATGCCCTCCTGCATTCTGGCACCGCCAGAACAAGTAAAAAGAATCACAGGAAGACCTTCCTTGGTTGCTCGTTCGAATGCTCTGGTAATCTTCTCACCAACCACATGTCCCATGCTTCCCATCAAGAACTGTGTATCGCACACACCAATAACAATCTGATTGCCACCAATCTTCCCACTACCAGTAATCACAGCCTCATCTAAACCTGTTCGCTCCTTTAATCTCTGGATTTTCTCTTCATAGCCTTCATAATCACATGGGTTACTTCCTTCCAAATCTACATCCCACTCTTCAAATGTATCTGCATCCAGTACCATATCCATTCGCTCTCTTGCATGAATCTTGTGGTAATGTCCACATTTGGGACATACAAAATGATTAAAGTATATATCTTCTGTTAAAACCATTTCGTGACAGCCACTACATTTGGTAAAAAGTCCATCTGGTACATTCGGAATATTAGAGCTATTATCCATGATATCATCATTCAAACCGAAACGACTTAACTGTGCAGAGTTCTGTCCGCCTAATGTCACATATCGTTTCCGCTCTTTATTCTTTTGAAACAAATTCTTCATCTTCATGAGTCACAGCTCCTTCTTTTATTCAATCATATCGACCATCTTAAATTCTTTAACCTTCAAACAGAAAAATCTTACATGCCATATTCATTATGAATAAAATCTGTATCAATCTCACCACTTAAGAACTTCTCATTTTCCAATATATCATACTGAAAATCCAGATTCGTCACCGGGCCATCCAATACAATTTCTCCCAGTGCACCCTTCATCTTGGCAATGGCACCTTCTCTAGTGTGATCATATGCCATGACCTTCATAATCATAGAATCATAGAATGGGGGAATTGTATAACCACCGTAAACAGCAGAATCAATTCGTATCCCATTTCCTCCAGGAATATGCATAGCTACAATATTTCCTGGTGCCGGTGCAAAGTTATTCTCCGGATCTTCTGCATTAATCCTCACCTCTATGGCATGACCACGTACCTGCACGTCCTGCTGATTAATTTCCAGATGTTCTCCCTGGGCAATTTTAATCTGCTGCTTGATCAGGTCTATTCCTGTCACCAGCTCTGTTACACCATGCTCTACCTGAATTCGTGTGTTAATTTCCATAAAATAGAAGCTTCCAGTATGATCTAATAAGAACTCAATCGTACCTGCATTGGAATAGCCTGCTGCCTTCGCCGCCCTTACTGCCGTACTTCCCATTCTATCCCTTAAATCCTCTGTCAATGCAATAGATGGGGACTCTTCTATCATCTTCTGGTGGCGTCTCTGAATAGAACAGTCACGCTCTCCTAAGTGAATGACATTTCCATAATTATCTGCCAGAATCTGAAACTCAATGTGTCTTGGATGCTCAATATATTTCTCAATATACATGGTTCCATCGGCAAATCCCTTTTCCGCTTCCATCTGAGCATTGTTAAAATTGGCAGTGAATTCCTCTGCATTTCTGACGACACGCATTCCTTTTCCACCACCACCAAGCGCCGCCTTGACCATGACTGGATAACCAATTGCGTCTGCCAGCTTCTTTCCAGTGACTGCATCCATAACAGGTTCCTTGGTTCCGGGGATTACTGGAACTCCTGCCGCAATCATGGTATTACGTGCTTCTGATTTATTTCCCATCTTTTCAATGACCTCTGGAGACGGTCCGATAAATGTGATATTGCATTTCCTGCATAATTCAGCAAACTTACTATTTTCGGAAAGAAATCCGAACCCCGGATGAATAGCATCTGCACCCGTTGCAACCGTAGCACTTAAAATCCGTTCCATATTCAGATAACTATCTTTCGCCTGTGCTTTTCCGATACAGACGCTCTCATCGGCCAGCTGGGTATGAAGTGCATCTTTGTCTGCCTCCGAATACACTGCTACCGTAGCGATTCCCATTTCCCGACAGGCACGGATAATACGCACCGCAATCTCTCCACGATTGGCAATC
>JAQUVV010000165.1 GCA_028693195.1 Lachnospira sp. | reverse complement strand
GATGCTATCTTCCATCATCTGCCATTTGGACCGCTGTATTATGATGAAGATACAGTGACAGATCAGCCAATGCGTCAGATTGTATCAGAGCTGATTCGTGAGAAGGCACTTCATGCATTAAATGAAGAGATTCCACATGGAATTGCAGTAGTGATTGAGAGTATGAAAGAACGCAAAGGAAATCATGGCAAGAAGGTTTGTGATATTCAGGCAACCATTATCTGCGAAAGAGATTCTCATAAAGGAATTATTATCGGTAAGGGTGGAGAGATGCTAAAGAAAATCGGCTCTAATGCCCGTTATGAGATTGAAAGACAGCTTGATATGAAGGCCAATCTTCAGCTATGGGTGAAAGTCAAGAAGGACTGGAGAGAAAGTGATATTCTCGTGAAGAACTTCGGTTATGACAAAAAGAAAGACGATAAGTAAGAGATATATGGAGATAATCAATGGGTGATATTACAGAAGTGACAGGGATGATTATATCAGCAATGCCTGTGGGAGAATTTGACCGCAGAGTTGTGATAATCACAAAGGAACGTGGAAAAATCTCTGCATTTGCAAAAGGTGCAAGAAGACCGAATAGCCCATTGATGGGAATTACGAGAGCATTTGTATTCGGAACCTTTGAAGTCTATGAGGGAAGAACCTCTTATAATATTAGACAAGCGAATATTACCCAGTATTTTGAGGGTGTCATTACAGACTTGGATGCAGTGTGCTATGCCTGTTATTTTGCAGAGATTGCAGACTACTATACCAGAGAAAATGCAGATGCAAGTGAGGCGATTAATCTCTTGTATGCTTCATTGTCTGCACTAATCAAGCCAAGTCTTCCAGATGAGCTGATTCGCTATGTTTACGAACTTCGTATGATTGCGATTAACGGAGAATGTCCGGACTTCTTTACCTGTCATCATTGTGGGAAGGAAGAGGAGATTGATACATATGCGGCTATGGATAGTGGTGTATACTGTGCTGATTGTCATCAGCTTGCAAAGGATGGAGTTCGCCTTTCGAAGTCTGCAGTATATACCATTCAGTATATATTAACAGCACCAATCGGGAAGCTGTTTACATTTACGGTTAGTGATGAGGTACTTGCAGAATTGCGTATGGTAATGAACCGGCTTTGCATCAGAACCTTTGATAAGGTGATGAAGTCCAAGGAGATGCTTCCGTAGGCGACAAGAGAAAAGGGAGAATAGAGAAATGACACATAATAATCAGAAAAAAATAGCAGCAATTAATGATTTCTCTGGATTTGGAAGATGTTCGCTGGCAGTGGAACTGCCTATTATATCGGCGTTGAAGGTGCAATGCTGCCCGATTCCAACATCTATATTCTCGAATCATACAGGGTTTCCAAGCTTTTATTTTGATGATTATACAGAGCATATGAATGCTTATATTCATGAATGGGAGAAGTTAAATCTGGAGTTTAATGGAATCTGCACAGGATTTTTGGGCTCGGCAAGACAGATTGAAATCGTTGAGAACTTTATTCATACATTTAAAAAAAGTAATACAGTAGTGATCGTTGATCCTGTCATGGGAGACTATGGGAAAATCTATTCTACATATACAGATGAGACTTGTAGTAAGATGAGAACACTGGTTCAGCAGGCAGACATTGTCACACCGAATCTGACAGAGGCTTGTATTCTGGCAGATTTAGAGTATCATGAGAACTGGTCTAGAAAAGATTTAGAAAAGCTTGCTGAACAGATTTCGAAGATGGGGCCAGCAAAGGTCGTTATTACAGGAATTACCCAGGGACAGTTTGTGGCAAACTATTGCTATGAAAAGGGAAGAGAAGGTTATCTGATTCGAACCGTGAAGGTAGGAACACAGCGTTCTGGTACAGGTGATATTTTTGCATCTATTATTGCGGCAGATGCGGTCAATGGTGTGAATTTTCATGAATCCGTTCGTAAGGCATCTACATTTATTAAGAAATGTATTATGAAGTCCATTGAACTGGATATCCCGCTGACGGATGGCGTGTGTTTTGAGGAATTGCTGACGACGTTGAGATAAGAGAATGTCCAATAGCAATAAAATGATATCATTGTTGGGCATTTTAAGATAAATAAAAAGGGAGAGCGTAATCATGGAAATACTTTATAAGGTACACAATAATTTATATGTGAATTTGACAAATAAATGTCCATATGCCTGCACATTTTGTTTAAGACAGACCATGGACAGAATCGGAGAGTCCGACAGACTCTGGCTGGAGAGAGAGCCTTCTGTGGAAGAGGTCAAGAAGGAATTCGAAAAGTGGGATATGAAGCAGTTTGGTGAAGTCGTATTCTGTGGATTTGGTGAGCCAACGGAACGATTCGATGACTTGAAAGAAGTGGCTGCTTTTGTGAAAGAAAAGTATGGAATGAAGACAAGAATTAATACCAATGGCGTGGGAAGTCTCATTAATGAAAGAGACATTGCACCAGAGATGAAGGGGTTAATTGATACAGTTTCAATCAGCTTGAATAATCCGGTGAAGGAAGAATATCTGTCGTTAGTTCGCAGTAAGTTTGGAGATCAGTCTTTTGAAGTAATGTTGGATTTCGCAAAAGAGTGTGTAAAGTATGTACCAAATGTGGTGATGACAACAGTAGACACAACAATTTCAAAAGAAGAGGAAGCTCAGTGTCAGAAAATCTGTGATGAGATTGGTGCGACTTATCGAATTCGTCCATGGGAAGAGTAATTCAAATCTTTTAGGACTTGTCACAACAATCAAAATAGTATAAAATTGATACAGTTTATTTTGAAATAGAATATATGGAGGAATTAATATGGAAAAGACAATGGAGAAAATCGTAGCATTAGCAAAGGCAAGAGGATTCGTATATCCTGGCTCTGAAATCTACGGTGGACTTGCGAATACATGGGACTATGGTAATCTTGGTGTAGAATTAAAGAATAATGTCAAGAAGGCATGGTGGCAGAAGTTTATTCAGGAGAGCCCATATAATGTTGGTGTTGATTGCGCAATCTTAATGAATCCTCAGACATGGGTAGCTTCAGGACATCTTGGTGGATTCTCTGATCCTTTAATGGATTGTAAGGAATGTCATGAAAGATTTAGAGCTGATAAGTTGATTGAAGACTGGGCAGCAGATAATAATTTCGAATTGACAGAATCAGTTGATGCTTGGAGTCAGGAGCAGATGAAGAGCTTTATTGATGAGCATGAAATTGCTTGTCCATCTTGCGGAAAGCACAACTTTACAGATATCAGACAGTTCAACCTGATGTTCAAGACATTCCAGGGTGTTACGGAAGATGCAAAGAATACGGTTTACTTAAGACCAGAGACTGCACAGGGTATCTTTGTCAACTTCAAGAATGTTCAGAGAACTTCAAGAAAGAAAGTACCTTTCGGTATTGGACAGATTGGTAAGTCATTCAGAAATGAAATTACTCCAGGTAATTTTACATTCAGAACAAGAGAATTTGAGCAGATGGAATTAGAGTTCTTCTGTAAGCCAGGTACAGATCTTGAATGGTTTAACTATTGGAGACAGTACTGTATCGATTGGTTACAGAATCTTGGTATTAAGCCAGATGAGATGAGAGCAAGAGACCATTCACCAGAAGAGCTTTGTTTCTATTCTAAGGGAACCACAGATCTTGAGTTCTTATTCCCATTCGGATGGGGTGAACTTTGGGGAATTGCTGATAGAACAGATTATGACTTGACTCAGCATCAGACAGTATCAGGTGAAGATATGGCATACTTTGATGATGAAGCAAAAGAAAAGTATATTCCATATGTTATTGAGCCATCACTTGGTGCAGACCGTGTAACACTTGCATTCTTGTGTGCTGCATATGATGAGGAAGAATTAGAAGGTGGAGATATGAGAACTGTTATGCACTTCCACCCAGTATTAGCACCTGTTAAGATCGGTGTACTTCCACTTTCTAAGAAGTTAAATGAGGGCGCAGAGAAGATTTTTGCTGAGCTTTCTAAGACATACAACTGTGAATTCGATGATAGAGGAAATATCGGTAAGAGATATAGAAGACAGGATGAAATTGGTACACCATTCTGTATTACTTACGATTTCGATTCTGAAGAAGATGGTGCAGTTACTGTACGTGATAGAGACACAATGGAACAGGAACGTGTAAAGATAACAGATTTGAAAGCATATTTTGAAGATAAATTTACATTTTAAAATTGTCCAGAACTGTATAGAAATTCGGAGAATTTTCGAATATGCATCTGAATAATGAAATTGACTTGATATATAAAGAAGGAAAGCCTTATGAAGATATGTCCGAAATGTGGTCAGGAGCTGGTGGGAGATCGATGCCCGAAGTGTGATGGCCCGGAGATTGTTGTAAACAATAATGAATATCTGCGGCGGAAGAAGGCATACGAGGAGAAGCAGGCTAAGCAAAAGTCTGCTTCTTCTCATTCTGAATCTGCGGAAAATACAGAGCCACTGGGAGATGTACTGGCTCAGTTGAAAAAGAATAGTACGACTGCAGTAAAAAAAGTTCAGAAAGTGCGAACGAAAGCAAAACATAATCTGAATGGAAAACAAATAAAAAATAAGGATTCTTCAGACGAAGGACAGAATGTAGAGACACAGGCCGAAGAATCATCTGGAATAAGTAGATCAACGCGCAAAAGAAAACGAAACAAGAATGTCACTTTAGTTATAGTTTTAGTTGCAGTCATGCTTGTAATAACAGCGGCAACATTTGGTGTATATAAGCTGGTTACCAGAAAGAATCAGATTCTTTATATGAGCTACAATAATAAAGTTTATAATGTTTCATCTCTGGATAGCAGTTATGTGTGCGATATGCAGGATGCTATCTTTGCAGCAGATAAAAAGACATTTTATATTGCTGAATGGCCAGAAGAAATTGAAAAAAATAAGCTGTCAGAAACTTGTGTTAGTCAGAATGGAAAGTATTTCAGTGCAGTGATTTATGATGAGCCTTCAGGGGTATATTCCTTGTATGCCTGGAATGAGGAAGGATGCTTCAAGGTTTCTGAAAATAAGCTGAAGAAGAATGTCAAGACGATTACAGATGGTGGCGTTGTGATATATACGGATGTTGAGATGGTGAATGAAGAGGGATATTCAGGGGATTATTCTTTGTATGTCTGCAAGCTTTCCACAGATAAATCGCAGGAAAAGGGGAGCCGCCTGCTGGGTAATAATGTGAAGGTGGAAAGCCGCCTTAGAAGTGCGTATGTATATTCGGATAGCAATCTTGTGATCTGCTATAATGACAGTGACAGATTGTATACATATAACTACAAGAAGGATGAAAAAAAGACTATTGCAGATCATGTAGAGGCGATTTATCCGATGTCAGAAGAGTCAGCATATCTATATACGTCTCAGATAAAGGATGAAAATACACTTTCAGAAGCAGATTCTCTTGTATATCAGGTGGATGGTACATTTATGTATTATAATCTAGATCATGATACGAAAATCACAATCGGGAAGCAGACAGGGGTGAATTTATCCTTTGTATACGAAAAGAAGAATTCTTGTATCTATGTAATCTCGTCATCAGCCATATCTTATGCAGAAGTAAAAGATAATAAGGTAGGAGAATTCAAAAAGATTGATCAATTGGGAGTTCAGCAGAATTTCATGTATATGAGCGATGAAAGCACACTTCTTTATGTGAATGCTTCAAATCAGTTAATGAGTATGAATAAAGGAACTACCAAGCAGATTTGTGAACAGGTGAAGGACGGGTCGGTGACTAGAGTAGGAAATACGGACAATGGAATTACATATGTTGTGGATCAGACACAGTATTATCGTTCAGATTTATCTGCATCAGAGGTTGCAATGTATACTGAAAGCGGATTGTCTGATACGACAGATACGTATTTGTACAAGAACAGGTTGTATTTCTATAATGCTGCAAAGGAACTTTACTCCTGTACATTAAAGGGAAAAGACAACCACAAAATAGGGCAGGTAGATAGTTTGTGGCTTGGATATTAACATGAATTACGTCATTGGTTTCATTGGTTCGTCATAACTGTTCAGACTTCACAGTTGCAGGTAATCAATATAGAGAACAATGAATGTATAGGTTTCAAAAGAAAGTAGGATTTGAATGAATAACAAAGAATTATTTGAAAATGCACCGGTAGGAAAGGCTGTCGCCAAAATGGCGATTCCAACCATTATTACGATGCTGGTTGTTGTCATATATAATATGGCAGATACATTTTTTATAGGGCAGACAGGAGATGCCATGAAGGTGGCGGCAGTGTCACTTGCAACACCTGTATTCATGGTGTTCATGGCACTTGGTAATCTGTTCTGTATAGGTGGTAGTTCAGCTATTTCAAGAGCATTGGGCTCTAAGAATATGGAGCGTGCAA
>JAQUVV010000164.1 GCA_028693195.1 Lachnospira sp. | reverse complement strand
CATACTGAATCCGAATATTCTGGTTAACGCGCACCCGGATTTCTCTTAACTGATCATATTCTAACCGTTCAAAATGTATGATTTCCCGCAAGTCTGTAGGAAAAATCCCTGATATTTCATTCATTCGATCCAGATAAAGCTCTCCCTCCAATATTGTTTTTCACAATATATGAAAGGACAGCCTTATTTATTCATACAAGCTTTCTATTCAATTGACTTTAACGATTCCACCATTGGAATTCTCTGTAGTCTTTTATACATCACAAGATTTACAAATGCTGCAAATATCATCGTTAGAACCAATGATATGACATAGGAACTCCAATGAATTGCATTTCCAAACATGACTGCATCCAATTCCACAGTTTTCATAATATATCCATGAAGCAGCACGCCTAAAAATATACCTGCAATAGAGCCTATTATAGTAATTAATGCATTCTCACGGTAAACATAGGAGCCAACCTCTACATCATAAAATCCAAGAACCTTAATGGTTGCAATCTCTCGAATTCGTTCTGAAATATTCACATTGGTCAGGTTATAAAGAACAACAAATGCCAGTGATGCCGCTGAGACAATCAATACATAAGTAATAATATTCAAAGACTTTATCATATTGTTGAACTTATCAATATTCGCTGTAAAGAATGTAATGCTTGACACCGCATCCATTGCAAGATACTTCTCTCCTGTGAGGTTTTCTGCCTCCACTGAAGAATCTGTCATCTTGCCTAGTATCCTGTTAGGGTTCACTTTCTTTCCTGTAATCTGTTCATAGTATGCATCTGACATAAACACATAGTGATTGACATACATTTCGATAATGCCAGATACCACGACCTGATATTCCGCTCCGGTTCCGTCTTCAAGCGTAATCACATCTCCCTTTTTCACATGAAGATCATTGGAAAGCTTCTCTGAAATCAGAACTCCCTGATCATCTAGAGGAACACTTTGGTTTCCCCTTCTCTTTCGAAACGCAACGAACTGCTTATATTGTTCTTTATCCGAAACCACAGAAATCGAAGCAGTTTTAGATTCGTCCGATGCATCGCTGTACACCTCTGAGGAGTAACTATAATCTGTCATATATGTATTAATTCTGGAATCCTGTTTCAAATCCTGATACAACGATTCCTTCATCTCATTATCTGCCGAACCAGAAAACGTCATTTCCATATCATACTGCAAAATCTCCTGATATTGCTTGGTAACCAGGCTTGATATACTGTCTTTAATTCCAAATCCAGCCATCAGCAGTGCTGTACAGCCTGCAATTCCAACGACTGTCATGACAAAGCGCTTCTTATATCGGAACAGATTTCTCATGGTAACTTTCATAGTAAAAGAAAACCGTTTCCAAACAAAAGGAAGATGCTCTAAAAGAATCTTCTTGCCCTTCTTTGGCGCTTTCGGTCTCATGAGCATAGATGGCATTGCTGAAAGCTCATGAACACACGCATAAAGCGTTGCTAACACAGTGACCAGAACCATGCTGGCAATTGCAATGATGGATAACCCCCAATGACTGTCATAGGAAATCTTCGGCATCTCATAGACAATATTCCAGGTATTATAAACTACCGTTGGGAACAATCTCAATCCAATCATGCATCCAATGATTCCACCACTAACAGATGCAATCAGCGCATACATCATATATTTATATGCAATGGCAAACTTTCCATATCCCAAAGCCTTGTATGTTCCGATCAGTTCTCTCTGCTCATCTACCATTCTTGTCATTGTAGTAAGACATACTAATCCAGCAACAAAGAAGAAGAACAATGGAAATACCGTTGCAATTGCTGCCATACGGTTTGCAGATGATTCATAATCTCGGAAAGAATAGATCTCTTTTCTTGATAGTCCGTACCACTTCCACTGATCTGAGTCTTCCAGTGTCTCTTTCATAGCCTGATCTACTGCCTCATCCACCTGCGTGAAATCAAAAGATGCAACCGCCTTGTTATATGCGCTTTCTATATATGGTGCAATCATATCTGTCACATCCAGCCCTGGATAAAAGGTCTGATACTGCTTGGTCAACTGATCTATGACATTCTGTCGAATCTGTTCATCCGCCTCTTGTCTTCTCTTCACTTTCTCATCCTCAAATTCTTTCTTGATAGAATCGATATTCGAAGATATTTTGTCTCTCGACATGGTCTTAATGTCTTCAATGACACGGTCAACCTTCTTAAAATACGCATCGGAATAGGTATTCAGCTTCTTTGCCCCCTCTACGGTTGCAAATACTTCTGTATAATAATTCTCCAAAAAAGCACTGTTTGGAACAAATACGCAAAAACCAATATGTCCATTTCCTACTGTTGAGGTACCCATATCATAAGATAAATAATAAGGAGTATATACAATTCCAACAACCGTTAACGTTGGATTTTCCAACGACTCTTCAATAGGCTTTGAGGTATCTGAAGCTAATGTGATTGTATCTCCTACCTCTACAAGATTTCCCTTGGTCGTCTCATACTTAACGACACATTCCGTATTGTTCTGAGGGAGTCTCCCTTCTTTGATACGAAGCTGATTGATATAATCTGTATTCGATGAATCCAGATTTGTATCTGGCAATGACATCACCTTCAATGTAGACTGCACATGATCTACAACCGTTACCGCATCCATATTATGTCCCGCAAATACACCATCAACCCCTTCAATGCCACGAATCGCTTCAATATCATTCTCATGAAATCCGACTGTGGACAATAGCTTGATATCCATCATATTATTACGATCATAATATTGATCTGCAGAATGTTTCATATCATCAGAAGATGCCGTCACTCCTGCAAAGAATGCCACACCAATCAAACAAATTGCAAATATGGCAAAAAATCTGCCAAATGATGCTTTTATTTCTCGAAATAAATCTTTCATATTCAATCTGCCCATATCAAACCTATTCTCCTACCACTCAATTTCTTCTATCGGTAATGGATTCTCATTCACTTCAATCGAAGAGACTTTTCCATTCTTTACATGAATCACTTTGTCCCCCATCTTGGTCAATGCCAGATTATGGGTTATTACAATCACAGTAACGCCCTTGGTTCTGCACGTATCCTGAAGAAGCTTCAATATAGACTTTCCTGTGTTATAATCTAATGCTCCCGTAGGTTCATCGCATAAAAGCAGCTTCGGATTCTTCGCAAGTGCTCTTGCAATGGATACTCTCTGCTGTTCTCCACCTGACAACTGCGATGGAAAATTCTTCATTCTGTCGCCCAAATCCACTGCACGAATTGTTTCTTCCACATCTAATGGATTCTTACAAATCTGTGTTGCCAATTCTACATTTTCCAAAACGGTCAGATTCTGTACCAGATTATAGAACTGAAACACGAATCCAATATCATATCTTCGATATGTGGTAAGCTCCTTCGCATTAAACTGTTCTACATGCTTTCCATCTACAATAATTTCTCCTGTGGTGCAGGTATCCATGCCACCCAACAGGTTTAGAATGGTACTTTTTCCAGCTCCACTAGGTCCTGCAATGACTGCAAATTCTCCTTGTTCAATGGTGAAATCTGCCCCTGAAAGTGCCTTGATTTTCACATCTCCCATCTTATATATCTTTTTTACATCATGAAATTCTATATAGCTCATAAACACATTCTCCTTGTTCTAATTGTACTTTACTATACAATGCCCGCAAGCCTCGACAGTTATTTATTTATAATATACCTAATCATTCATATTGGCAAATACTGTGCATAAAATTTATAAAGCGCAAGCACAAAAAGGATCTATAATTGCATGATTTTTTTCACAAAATCCGTCCCCGTCAAATCTTTCAAAGTAAATATAAAATTAAGATTATGGTTCGTTGTTTTTTCGTTTGTATTTTCATCTATACTTCTTAACATGAATATATATATATGCAGTGCCAGTGCTTCCGATATTCCTACGCAATCCAATCTCCATGCAAAATACTGTGCACTAATTGACGGAGATAATGGTCGTCTTCTTTTTGGAAAAGACTCCGATGTTGAAGCCCCCATGGCAAGTACAACAAAGATTATGACCTGCCTTGTGGCTTTACAAGCAAATCCGCAGGATTATATTGCAACAGTATCTCCCTATGCAGCTTCTATGCCTGATGTCCAGTTAAATGCAGTGAAAGGTCAGCAGTTTCATCTAAACGATCTTCTCTATTCATTAATGCTAAAATCCCACAATGACACTGCTGTTATCATTGCCGAAAACTATGCATTTCACTATCTATGCACACACCCAGAATTTCTCAGTTCTATGTATTCTTCCGAAGAGAGTAATATGCCCTATGACTTTCTCACAGATGATATTCTTGCGTCCGATGACTCCTCTATTCTGTCAACCTTCACCGCAGCTGAAAGCAAAGCTCTTGTACATATATTTGCAAGAATCATGAATGAAAAAGCTTCCGAATTTGGATGCAGTCACACCTATTATATTACACCAAACGGACTTGATAGCACTGATGAAATCGGAGAACATCATACCACCGCCTATGAGCTGGCATTAATCATGTCAAAATGTATTGAAAATCCAGAATTTAATAAAGTATGTCAAACAAAAAGCTACAGCTTTTCCGACATCAGCGGAAAATCAAATTATTCTGTAGGAAATGCCAATGCATTTTTAAATATGTATGACCATATCATAGCTGGGAAAACTGGATTTACTGGCAATGCTGGCTACTGCTATGTATGTGCCTATCAGGCTGACGGGCGCACCTTTATTGTTGCACTTTTAGCCTGCGGATGGCCTTCTAACAAAACTTACAAATGGAAAGACGCACGGCTTTTACTGAACTACGCAAGGGAACATTATCTTCCAAAAGAAATCCTTTCCCCTTCCATCCTCACAAAAGAAATTACCGTTCAAGATGGAAAATCTTCTACAATTCAAGCTGAGGTTTGTTACAGTTACACCTGTCTTTTAAGTGATTCTGATCAGATAAATGTAGTATATAAAATTCCAGAAACAATACGAGCGCCTATAAAATCAGGTCAGCCTGTCGGCACCGTCACAATATACATCAACGAACTTTCTATACAGGAATACCCTGTCATCTGCTGTACCTCCGTAGATAAAATCTCCTTTATGGATTCTTTCAGTGATGTATTAACAAGATTTCTTCCACTATAATCTTTTATTAAGGAAATTCATCGACAAAATATCATTATTATACTATACTTGTAACGGTTCAGTACCTTCTGAGCAGTTACTTATACTTCAAAATAACGGATTATAAATTAAGAAATGGGATAGGAGCAATAATCAAATGAACAAAATTTATAAAGCATTCCCTGGTGGTAAACACAAAGTTCTCACATTAAGCTATGATGACGGTAAGCTAGAAGATCGTCGCTTAGTTTCCATTTTTAACAAATATGGCATTAAAGGAACATTCAACTTAAACTCTGGCATCATTGATCCAGCCATTCGTATTCCACAGGCGGAATGGAAAGACTTATATGCTGGTCACGAAGTTGCTGTACATACATGCACACACCCTACGATATCAAGATGTCCAGGAACAGAAATCGTCCAGGAAATCTTAAATGATCGCATTGCCCTGGAAAAGATTATGGGTTACCCTGTCCGTGGTATGGCATTCCCGAATGGTGCCTGCGATGACAGAATCTGTCGTATTGCTGCTGATTTAGGAATCAAATATGCTCGAGTTGCAGCAGACCAGTATGCTGATGTCTGTGCTGCCAAAGCATATGCTGCTCAGGCACAGGGTCCAATTCTTCTTGGAGATGCAACAGGTTTTAATATGCCTGAAAATTATATGAGATGGCTTCCAACCTGTCATCACAATCATAACCTAATTGAATTTGGGAAACAATTTATTTCACTAAAGAAATCTCAATATCTATACATGATGTATGTATGGGGACATAGTTTTGAATTCACTAAGAATGATAACTGGAACGTTATGGAAGAATTCTGTGAAATGATTGGTGGGCAAGATGATATCTGGTATGCAACCAATATTGAGATTGTAAATTATAATGCTGTATTTGATAATCTTCAATTCTCTGCTGACAACACCTTCGTATACAACCCTTCTGTCAGCTCTGCATGGATGAAAGTCAATGATAAAGAATACGTGGAAGTCAAAGGTGGAGAAACGCACTACTTTAATTAAATTCTAATCTAAACATGTTTTCTTATTTTTGAAAAGTCACAGAGCATGCATTACGCCAACACAGGCACGCTTTCGCTACACCTCGCTCGTTGCGTTACATAAGCTGCTAAAGAACAGCAGCTAAGTAACGACGGCTCACTAGTACCTGCTTATGGCATAACACATACTCTGCGACATTCACGTAAAGCAAGATTGTACGAAAAACATATATAAATTAGAAATATAAATAGTGAAA
>JAQUVV010000163.1 GCA_028693195.1 Lachnospira sp. | reverse complement strand
CGCGTTAATCGCACTCATTGAGAATTTGTGAGTTATACTTTATCCCTTTACGCCACCGAGGGTGACACCTCGTACGATGAACTTGGATAAGCAGAGGTATACAATGATTACTGGAAGGATTGCGCATCCTAACATCATGTAAACCTTACCCATATCAAACTTCAGGAAATCGGCACTTCTTACTGAGCAATCAGAATAGGAAGTGTCTTCTTATCTGCCTTGTTGATTAACAGTGATGGGATGAAGTAATTATTCCATGATGCCACAAACTGGAAAATCATCTGGACTGCTAATGCCGGCTTCATTAAAGGAAGCACAATCTGATTGAAGATTCTGAATTCATGTGCACCATCAATTCTTGCTGCCTCAATCAATTCCATTGGCAAAACACTATCCATGTACTGCTTAATAAAGAAGAATACAATTGGTGCTGCAACAGATGGAATAATCAGCGGAATGAAGGAATTCAGCAATCCCATATCTCTCATCTGGTTTACAAAGCCAAGTGCAGAAACCTGTGTAGGCACCATCATAATTAACATGATGAATGAGAATGCCATCTTCTTAAACTTAAAGTCATATGCATGAATGGCAAATGCTGTCATTGCTGAAAAATATACAGAAAGTATTCCTGATAGTGATGCTACAATCAAGCTATTCATCATACCACTTATAATAGGTAGATTCTTATCTGCCAGAAGATTCTTCAAGTTTACAACAAACGATTTTCCAGGAAGCATTGAGAATCCCTTCTGAATATCTGGATGTGATCTTGTGGTGTTAATAATTAATACATAGAAAGAGAACAAACAAAGTATAGCTAAGAAAGCAAGTATTATATAGCAAAGTGTTCTCTGAATATTCAACACGACCTTGTCGTGTGTGTCAGAATGTTTCTTTTTTCCAACGACTCTACTCATCCCTTATGCCCCCTTTACCTTGTTCTTTTTACTTTTACGAACTCCAGCCTTCTCCATGCCAGATGTCAAATAATGATAAACAAGAATACTTAGAATACCCGTTATAATAAACAGTATTACTGATAATGCACCTGCCATACCATAGTTCTTACTATACAAATGCTTATTCAGATACATGATTAATGTCATACTTGTTCGATTAGGATTACCATTTCCATTTGTTAAAATCTGAGGTACATCAAACATCTGAATACCACCAATTAGAGATGTAATTAATGTATACGCCATAATTGGCTTAATCAACGGCAACGTAATCTTTCCGAAAATCTGGAGTGAATTGGCACCATCAATTCTTGCCGCCTCAAACAAACCAGTGTCTATTCCCATAATGGCCGCCATCAAAACAATGGTCGTATTACCAAACCACATCAGGAAGTTCATTAATGCAATCAGTCCTCTGGTACCTGCAATCTCAGATAAAAATCGATAAGATGGCAGACCTATTGCCTCAAGAACATTGTTGATCGGTCCCATATCAGCAAAGATTGTGTAAAACAGCATTGAAAATGCAGATGCCATAATTAAGTTTGGCAGATAAATCACTGTCTTAAAAAATCCCTGACATTTTAATCTTAATCTTAAATCTGTGAACCATGAGGCTAATAATAATGCAAATATAATCTGTGGAATAAATCCAAGAACCCATAAAATAAATGTATTTTTAAAATATGTACCCAATTCTGCATTGGAAAATATTGATGCGTAATTCGCAAATCCAACAAACTTTGGTCCAACATGCTGCAGACCAACCATATAGTTTTCAAAGAAGCTGTTATAAAATGTTGATAACAGCGGCAACAATGAAAAGACTATGTATACCAGGAAAAAAGGAATCAGAAAAATATATCCCCATTTCGCATAGCTGACGTATTTAGATTTCTTCTTTTTCATCTTCACCAGACCTTTCCTCTAAATCTTGAAATTGTCACTGTTCACATCATTCACAGCAACTCATAGAAATGGAGCACGGCAAGAACAATAGGTTTTGCCGACTGATTCTTGACGTGCTCCCATTAAAACTAAATCCTAATCACTTTCATATCCAATGAGTTTCCAAATCGATTAATCAGTATTTAGATTATTTTGTAAGGTTTGGATACTTTTCAATTGCTGCAGTATAGAAGTTCTCTAAAGCTTTCTCCTTTGTTACCTTACCATCAAAGTAATCATGCATTGCTTTCTGAAGCTCTTCATTTAATCCCTGATCATATGCTGACATATTCTTCATATCAATCTTTGGAGCAGCTTCTGCGAATAATTTAATATGATTCTGTCCGCCGAGGAATGCTGACTTGAAGTCGCTGTTTGCAAGTGACTGCATACCTGATACTGTATTTGTGTAATCCTGTGTATCTTCTGTAATCTTCTTCATTGTTGTAGCATCACATGTTAATGTCTGCATAATATCTTTTACAAGATTTGCATTATCTGTACCTGCTGCTGCACATAACCATGTACCACCCCAGTAGTAGCTCTGTGGTCCTGTACAAGTTGCATAATCACCAAAGATACCGTTTCCAACTTCCTGTTTTCCGCCTTCTTTTTCAGGAGTTTCAAGTGCATTTCCTAACAATGTGAAGTTAATACCCCATGTTGAATAGAAGAAACCGAATACCTGACCCTTAGGACCCTGATCTGCTGCCCATGTTGTATCCCAAAGCTTTGATTTGTTGTTATAATTCTTGTCTGTGTATGTTTTAGTCTGATCAATCCACTTCATGATATTAGGATCAATCTGAATCTTGTTGTTTGCATCAACCCAAGGAGCTGATACATTGTTTGAGAATACTCTGTATGAATCATCATAACCTGAAAGCATCTTGTAACCCTTAGATGATGCCTGTGCAGCTACACTATCAAACTTATCCCATGTGGCTAATGCTGCCTGAACCTTATCTGGATCATCAGTTCCTAATACATCCTTTGCGATAGAACGTCTATATACGAACAATCCAGGAGTTGCCTGCCATGTAACACCCTTTAAAACACCATTCTTATCTGTAACGATGTCCTGTGTGTACTGATACTGATCTTTTACATCATCTTTTGTAAGACCAATATCATTAACATTCAATGTGTAATCACTATCTACATACTTTAAAGCGTAGTCAGCTTCTATAAGGAACATATCAATCTTCTCATCTGCAGGAGCTTCGTTCTGCTTTAATAACGCTGCATCCAATGCATTCTGATATGCGTTGTTCTCATTCGGAGTAACTACGAAGTTCACTGTTACGTCTGATGGTAACTTACCTGTGCTCTTGAAGTACTCAAATCTGTCCTGGAATTCTGTATTCCAACAATAAATATTCAACACCTTGCCCTGTTTGTCTGCCGCTGTCTCAACTGTTGAACCTGAACTGCTTGCGGAATTGTTTCCGCATCCTGCTACTGTCATTACAAGCATCATAACGACAAGTACTAAACTAGAAATCTTTCTTTTCATAAATCTTACCTCCTAAAAATAATATTTCTTTCCCCTGTGATTCTGAACATCAGCCTCTACACTAATGTCCTGATTGACTACTCATCCGTCCTTCTCTTCTAATTCAAGTCCCGGATTGTTTCGCCTGGCAGAAGTTCGCCTTCCACCATAATCCTTTGTACAAATGTTGTTTTCGGACTTTCAATTGCCGATATGAGCTGCTGTGCTGCAAGCTTTCCAATTTCCTTGGAGTTCTGCTTCACCGTAGTAAGCTTCGGGTTAAATATCTGTGAAAGCTTAATACCATCATATCCTGCCATTGATACATCCTGTGGTACTAACATCCCCATGTTTCGCACCGCATTAATTCCGCCTGAATACGATAAATCATCTGGATAGATAATGCATGTTGGCGGTTCTTTTAATTCCATCAGCTCTTTTGTAAGCTTCTCTGCCTTCGTTGCATTCAAATATTCCGATGCCCTTACATATTCATCAGGAACTTCTACGTTAAATTCTGCTAATGTACGATGAAATGAAGCAAGTCGCTCTTTCGTGACTTCTGATTTGCTTTCTCCATGAATAAAGGCGATTTTCTTATGTCCCTTATTCAATATGTAAAGAACCAGTTCCCTCATTCCCTTCACATTATCTGAACTAACTGATGTGCAGCTGTTAAAGATATAATCGATTGTTACAGTTGGAAGACTTCGATTCACCAATTCGATGACCTCTGGATCTTCAAACTCCGCACAAGCGATTACTGCACCGTCCAGATTACGATACTTGCAGTGCTCATAATAAGTCATCTTATTATTGTGGGAATTGATAAATGTAATATCATATCCTTTCTGTTCAGCCTCTACCTTCAATCCATCCAGAACCTCTGAGAAATACTCATGTGTCAGTCCTGAATGTGCATCGTCGCGAAGAAGAATTCCTATATTATAGGATCTGTGAGTCTTAAGTGCCCTGGCAGCTGCATTGGGATGATATCCCATCTCATCTGCAATCTGCTTTATCCTAAGCCTTGTCTCTTCACCGACGTCACTATGATTGTTAAGTGCTTTGCTGACTGTTGCCACGGAAACATGGCATCGGTCTGCGATGTTTTTCATTGAAACCATAGCCGCATTCCCTTTCTTTTGATCATCTGCATTAACGTAATCGTTTTCGTAACTTGAATATACCACGTTATTTTCACAAATGCAACACTTTTTCCAAATTTAATATTTTTATACAATATAGTTCTTATTTTTTGTGCATATTACACAAATATAAATATTATTAGCGATTATTATTGATTTATTTCAATTAATTAAATATACTCCAGATATAATATTATATTCTATTTTTCTGCCGAAATACTATAATAATAGTGTAACAATTATGCTAAACTACTGTATTTCCTTTATTTTTACCGTTTTTACGTAAACGTTTTCGTATATTTTCGTAATGAGTTCATAGTAAGTTACTTAACATTTATGACTTTTTCGTGAACTGAGTAGACATCTGGCAATTATGAATGTTGTTTTTTCTATATGTAGTTGTTTTATCTCAACACATCATAGATGATGATTCAGAACTCTTTGGATATCCTCCACCGACGTTCTGAACTTAACTTTCATGTTGCCAGTAATAATGGGGATTGTGTGTTTACACACAAATTAGTGATTGGAGAAATGAATATGAACTATGGATATTTTGATGACAATAGAAAAGAATATGTCATAACAACACCGACCACTCCGCTGCCTTGGATTAACTATTTGGGATGTCAGTCTTTTTTTCGACTGATCAGCAATACCGGTGGTGGTTACTGCTTCTATAAAGATGCAAAGTTATTACGTTTAACTAGATACAGATACAATAACACTCCTTTAGATTCTAATGGTCATTATCTCTATGTAAGAGAGCAGGATGGCACTATCTGGAATCCTGGCTGGCAGCCAAGCCAAACTGAGCTGGATTCTTATGAATGCCGACACGGACTGGGTTATTCGTCATATGAAGGAACTCATCAAGGACTTCAGTCAAAGGTAACTGTCCTGGTTCCAATTGGTGGGAACTGCGAATTGAGTAAGATCACCTTCAAGAATACTTCAAGCATAGCAAGAACATTTTCACTTTATAGCTATGTAGAGTTCTGCTTATGGAACGCCGTGGATGATGCCAACAATTTTCAAAGAAATTATAATACAGGCGCAGTGGAAGTCTATCCTTCTAGAATTTATCACAAGACAGATTACAGAGAACGCCGTAATCATTACGCAGTTTATGCTTGTGACTGTGACTGTGATGGATTTGATACTTCCCGCGAAAGCTTCCTTGGTACATATGGCAGTCCTGCTGCCCCAAAGGCAATCAAAGAAGGAACCTCATATGATTCTATCGCTGATGGCTGGGCACCTGTTGGATCATTTCGTAAAGATATTACACTGGCTCCTAGCGAAGAGGTTTCTTTCGTATTCTTATTAGGATATGTAGAAAATCCCGCTGATCAGAAATGGGAAGCTCCTGATATCATTAACAAAAAGCCCGCCAATGATATGATTGACACATATCTGTCATCAGCAAAGTTCGATAAAGCGCTTGCCCAATTGCAGGTATACTGGAATGGTCTTCTTTCTAACTACACCATACAGACCAGTGATGATAAGCTCTGCCGTATGGTTAATATCTGGAATCAGTATCAGTGCATGGTTACATTTAACATGTCCCGCTCGGCTTCTTATTATGAATCCGGCACAGGCCGCGGCATGGGATTCCGTGATTCCTGCCAAGACCTTCTAGGCTTCGTCCATATGATACCTGATTCTGCAAGACAGAGAATCCTGGATATTGCTTCCACTCAGTTTGAGAATGGAAGTGCCTATCATCAGTATCAGCCGTTAACTAAGCAGGGTAATTCTGATATTGGAAGTGGATTCAACGACGATCCACTATGGCTCATTGCTGGAACTGATGCATATATCAAAGAGACAAACGATTATGCGATTCTGAATGAATCTGTTCCATTTGACTGTAACCCAGACAACCGTGCTACC
>JAQUVV010000162.1 GCA_028693195.1 Lachnospira sp. | reverse complement strand
ATTCTACCATAATGAGTATAATGTACATCTCGAACCTCGAAACCTGCACGATCTCTTGAAAGACCACCAGGACCTAAGGCTGAAAGACGTCTCTTATGTGTCAACTCACCCAATGGGTTATTCTGATCCATGAACTGTGACAACTGTGAACTACCAAAGAATTCCTTAATAGCAGCTGTTACAGGCTTAATATTAATTAATGACTGAGGTGAAATACCACTTAAATCCTGTGTTGACATTCTCTCACGTACAACACGCTCCATTCTTGAGATACCAATTCTGAACTGGTTCTGAAGAAGTTCACCTACAGCTCTGATACGTCTGTTACCAAGGTGATCGATATCATCCTTTGTACCAACGCCATATTCAAGATGCATATTGTAGTTAATAGAAGCAATAATATCTTCTACAGTAATATGCTTAGGAATTAAATCGCCAATATTCTTAGCGATTGCTTCCTTAATATCTTCCAAACTGTCATTCTCAGCAAGAATCTGGCTAAGCACTGGATAGAACACATGCTCATTCACGCCAAGTTCCTTTGCTTCATCAGCAGTAATATCAACCCACTTTGTGATATCAACAGCCATGTTAGAAAGAACCTTAACTCTTCTTGTTGAAATAGTACCATCGTTTGCCTTCACTTCTACATTCAAGAATACTGCAGGAACAGCAGCATCCTGAATCATCTGTGCAGACTCTCTTGTCAGCTTATCACCAGCCTTAGCAATCACTTCACCTGTTGTATCTGTGACATCATCAGCTAAAATCTGTCCAACAATTCTTGACTTGAATGAAAGCTTCTTATTGAACTTATATCTACCAACCTTTGCAAGGTCATAACGTCTAGGATCAAAGAACATACCAGAAATCAAAGACTCCGCACTATCTACTGATAATGGTTCGCCTGGTCTTAACTTCTTATATAATTCGAGAATACCTTCCTGATAGTTTGTAGAAGTATCCTTCTCCATTGTAGCCATAAGCTTTGGTTCTTCACCAAATATATCAAGGATTTCAGCATTCGTACCAAATCCTAAAGCACGGATTAAGACTGTTACTGGGACCTTCTTATTACGGTCAACTTTAACATAGAATACGTCGTTAGCATCTGTTTCATACTCTAACCAAGCACCTCTGTTAGGAATAACCTGTGAACTATAAAGGAAAATCTTACCATACTTATCTTTCTGAATATCATAATATATACCAGGTGAACGCACCAACTGGCTTACGATAACTCTCTCAGCTCCATTGATTACGAATGTACCTGTCTTTGTCATCAGTGGAAGATCGCCCATGAAAATCTCATGCTCGCTGATATCTTCGCTCTCCTTATTATGGAGTCTTACTCTGACTTTAAGCGGAGCTGCATATGTAGCATCTCTTTCCTTACACTCTTCAATAGAATACTTGACTTCATCCTCGCATAATGAGAAATCTACAAACTCAAGACTAAGTCTTCCGTTGTAGTCTGCGATTGGAGAGATGTCATCAAAAACTTCTTTTAAACCTTCATCCAAAAACCACTGGTAAGAATCCTTCTGCACCTCAATAAGGTTAGGCATCTCAAGAACTTCTTTCTGTCTTGAGTAGCTCATACGCATCGCTTTACCTGACTTTACTGGACGTATTCTGTTTTTCTCCATTGACGTTTCACCCCTTGTGTTTATTTTTATAAAAATTTGAATATTATTAATATGCTAAAACCGTTACAAATACGCATAGGCATAGACATACCACAATAGTGCATTGTCCATAGTATCACAACGTCCACTTTTTGTCAACATAATATTCCAAATATTTTATTTTATAAATTAAAATCCCTTATACAAAAATGCGGTCTTCTCTTAAACTTTCCATATTTTACCGATTTTATACATTAGGATTTTTCCGTGGCTCCCTCATCTGATTCATCACATACCATTTAGTGCATCACATACCATTTGGTTTGGATTCATACGTCGTTCATTTCATCATCAATCTAAACTTTTGTTACCGCTCTCTCTGTTCGCAGTAACGATCATTCTACACTTCATCAATATGAAAATGCACAAAAAGGATTTCCTTCTTATACCCATTCATAATTACAAAGTGATATTTTCAAAAATAATTATCCCCGGCGGTCAGATCTGTCCAACCGCCAGGGACATATTACACAGTCATAGCTGTAAAATTATAGTTTGTACTATAAAAAGATATCTGTTGGTTTAAATTACTTAAGAGTAACCTTAGCACCTTCAGCTTCAAGCTTCTTCTGGATATCTTCAGCTTCTTCCTTAGAAGCAGCTTCCTTAACAACCTTAGGAGCGCCATCAACAACGTCCTTAGCTTCCTTTAAGCCAAGACCTGTGATTTCACGAACAACCTTGATAACCTTAACCTTGTTAGGGCCAGCTTCTGTAAGCTCTACGTCAAATTCTGACTTCTCTTCGCCTGCTGCTGCGCCAGCACCTGCTGCTGCAACAACAACGCCTGCTGCTGCAGATACGCCGAATTCTTCTTCACATGCTTTAACTAAATCGTTTAACTCTAATACTGATAATCCCTTAATAACTTCAATGATTTCCTGTGTAGTCATTATTATAATCTCCTTTTTGATAATATTAGATGAATCTTCATCCGTCTCATTGTATAAAGCTGAAAATGTATTCTCAGCCGAAAGGTCTGTGCTTAGCACTCCCTTTGGTTTCTCACTGCTCATGCAGCTTCAAAACAATTACGCAACTTCTTCGTTCTTCTCAGCGATCTGCTTAAGAACACGAGCGAAGTTTGTAATAGGTGACTGGATACTTCCAAGGAACTTGGAAATAAGCTCGTCTCTTGAAGGAATAGTAGCGATTGCTGTAATTCCTGTTGCATCGTAGTATGTTCCTTCTACGACACCGCACTTAAGTTCAAGTGCTTCTGCTGTCTTAGCGAAGTTAGCTAAAATTCTTGCTGGAGCTGTTGCGTCTTCCTTACAGATTGCAACTGCTGTTGGTCCTTCAAGAAGTTCGCTCATTGGTTCAAACTCTGTACCAGCGATAGCTCTCTTTACTAATGTGTTCTTGTATACTTTGTATACAACGCCAGCTTCTCTTAACTGCTTTCTGAGCTGTGTATCCTGCTCTACAGTTAATCCACGATAGTCAACAAGTACAACGCCCTGAGCGCCTGTAATAGCTGCTGAAATCTCGTCTACGATTGGCTGCTTAAGTTCTACCTTTGCCATGAATTGATTACCTCCTGTTAGATTTTATATCCTTGCGGATAAACAATTCTGCCCATAAAAAAGTCCTCACATCATACGACATGAGGACTTGAAATTCATCAAATACATCAACACAAAGTGCTGATAAATATCCTCGGTAGGCGATTGCTCTTTGACCCTTGCGGGACCTGCTGTCTTAGGCAAAATATGATTGTGACTTGCGTCACACTTGTGATAGTATACTACCACTTATATAGGTTGTCAACCGTTTTTCTAACTATTAATTGAAATTGCTTTCTCTTAACCAAGAAACTTAGCTGTTGAAACCTTAACACCAGGACCCATTGTTGAAGTAACAACGATGCTCTTCAGGTATGAACCCTTTAATGATGAAGGCTTAGCCTTAACGATTGCTCCCATGATAGCCTGGAAGTTGTCTGCTAACTGGTCTTCAGTAAATGAAGCCTTACCAATTGGCACGTGAATGATATTTGTCTTATCAAGTCTGTATTCGATCTTACCAGCCTTGATATCATTAACAGCTTTTGTTACATCCATAGTAACTGTACCAGCCTTAGGGTTTGGCATTAAGCCCTTAGGTCCGAGTACACGTCCTAAACGACCAACAACGCCCATCATATCAGGTGTAGCTACAACTACATCGAAATCGAACCAGCCATCATTCTGGATCTTAGGAATTAATTCCTCGCCGCCTACGAAATCAGCACCAGCTGCTTCAGCTTCATCAGCCTTAGCACCCTTAGCGAAAACTAAGACTCTTACAGTCTTACCTGTTCCGTGTGGAAGAACAACAGCTCCTCTGATCTGCTGCTCAGCGTGACGTCCATCACAACCTGTTCTGATATGAGCTTCAATTGTTTCGTCGAATTTTGCAGTAGCGCACTTCTTAGCAAGAGCTAAAGCGTCTGCTGCGTCATATAATGTTGCGCGGTCAATATTCTTGGCTGCCTCAACGTATTTCTTTCCTCTTTTCATTATAAAAAAACCTCCTAGTGGTAATATCGGAAGGGATTGACTTTCCTCCCACATATACAAATCATGTCCTGATTTCCAGGAATACATGATATTCAATCAGTTCTCAGTTCGTTGCCATATTCAGCCCGTCATCTTAAGCTGAAATGTGAAGATTAATCTTCTACAACGATACCCATGCTTCTAGCTGTTCCTGCAATCATAGATATAGCAGCTTCGATAGATGCAGCATTTAAATCTGGCATCTTAAGTTCAGCGATCTTCTGAACTTCTGCTCTCTTAATTGTAGCAACCTTAGTCTTGTTAGGAACACCTGAACCAGACATGATGTTGCATGCCTTCTTAAGAAGAACTGCAGCTGGTGGAGTCTTTGTGATGAAGCTGAAGCTTCTATCAGCATAAACTGTGATAACAACAGGGATGATTAAGTCTCCCTGATCTGCTGTCTTAGCATTAAACTGCTTTGTGAATTCTACGATGTTGACACCGTGCTGACCAAGTGCTGGACCAACTGGTGGAGCTGGTGTAGCTTTGCCGGCAGGAATCTGTAATTTGATATATCCTGTTACTTTCTTTGCCATTTTAGGCACCTCCTAAATATAATGTGGTAATTGGCGGTTATCGCTTCGCGATTTCCTCCCACGTTCGAATCATTTCGAACTCTTCATATGTTACATGAGCTTCACATCTGTGAAGTCGATTTCGACTGGTGTTTCTCTGCCGAACATCTCTACATTAATTGTAAGGCACTGCTTACCTTCATTAATGCTCTTAATTTCTCCAACTGTATTCTCCCATGCTCCTGAGAGAATCATTACCTGATCGCCAACCTTGCCAGCAAACTGAATTGTTGGCTTTGGAGCTTCTGCTCCAGGAAGAGTGATACCAAGTGACTTAATTTCAGCTGGAGTAAGTGGTACTGGCTTAGATCCAGGACCAACGAATCCTGTAACGCCTCTGGTATTTCTGACAACATACCAGCTGTCATCGTTCATAACCATGTTAATGAGAACGTATCCAGGAAACATCTTCTTCATTGCAGATTTCTTAGAACCATTCTTAATCTCAACAACTGTCTCGAGTGGAACGATTACTTCAAGAACCTGATCCTGAAGATTTCTGTTTTCAACTGTTTTTTCGATGTTGGCTTTTACTTTATTCTCATATCCAGAATAAGTATGCACAACATACCATTTTGCTTCGTCCATTTAATCACCTTTTCCTTACTTTACTAAGAATTCTACGCCAATACGGCATACCAAATCCACGAGTGAAATGATAACTCCTAATAACACAGATACTGCCAATACAGCAGTCGTCTCTTTTGCAAGTGATTTCTGGTCTGGCCAAACGATTTTTGAAAATTCAGCTTTTAAGCCTTTAAACCAGCTTTTTTTCTGTTTTTTTTCTTTAACAGTTTCACCCATTATGTTCACCTCGCTGAACGAATCTACTTAGTCTCTTTGTGTAATGTGTGTGATTTACAGAACTTGCAGTATTTCTTAGTTTCCATTCTGTCAGGATGAGTCTTCTTATCCTTCGTCATGTTGTAATTACGCTGTTTACACTCAGTACATGCCAATGTTATCTTAACGCGCACAACTTCCACCTCCAATTTATTTTATTTTGTAGGTGTATGCAATTTCTTCTCTGCGAGTCATTACAATGCCTTTGTCGGGAGCTGTTATCCCTTAAAACCCGCGCTATTGAAAAGAATTGACACCAATTGGTTCTTTTTTAGGCATAAAAAAAAGACCGCTTCCATAGCCAGTCTAATATAGCACAGTACGTACAAGAACGTCAACAATTTTTTTATTAATTATTTGCTTGCAATTATCTTACACTAGTTCTTGATGTTTGGCAACTATATTTTCCATATATGTATTATCTTTCTTATTCTGTCCCTGTAAACTCCATCGCATATATTTCCCCCTCAACAGCCTGTATGCGTCATATTCTTGCTGTGTACCAAGAATTCCACCTATATATCTATATTTAATAAGTAGAAACCTTAATTTATTTTAAAAACTAATGACATTTCCATATTAATAATATATAATATATGTATCAAAGTGGCTTATTCTACTCAATTGTCATAGATATTTGTTATAACATCTATACATGTATTCATGGCAGTTGTTTGCAATAACCACATTTACCAGAATGCTCGCGTACGTGGAACGGATTCCGCAAGATGTTAACTTCCGTAAATTTTACGCCTAAAAAATCCCGTCTTGTCTATTTTGCACAAAACGGGATTTAGTATTTTATTCGTCTTCCTTATTTTCCGTCTTAATATATCGCAAGATTTCGTCATACGA
>JAQUVV010000161.1 GCA_028693195.1 Lachnospira sp. | reverse complement strand
AACCTATTTCATTTCTTCAGCTTTTTTAAGAGCTTCTTCAATTGTACCAACCATATAGAAGGCTTGCTCAGGAACATCATCATGTTTTCCCTCGATGATTTCTTGGAAACCTTTAATTGTGTCTTCAAGTTTTACGTATTTTCCTTCGATTCCTGAGAATTTTTCCGCAACAAAGAATGGTTGAGACAGGAATTTTTGAATTTTTCTTGCTCTGTTAACGGTTTCTTTATCTTCTTCAGAAAGTTCGTCCATACCTAAGATTGCGATAATATCTTGAAGTTCTTTATATTTCTGTAAGATTGCAAGCACCTGTCTTGTTGTGTTGTAGTGTTCTTCTCCGATTATAAGAGGGTCTAATACTCTACTTGTAGAAGCAAGAGGGTCAACTGCGGGGAAAATACCCAATGATGAAATTTGTCTTGATAATACGGTTGAAGCATCTAAGTGAGAGAATGTTGTAGCCGGAGCAGGGTCTGTTAAATCATCTGCCGGTACATATATTGCTTGAACAGACGTAATTGAACCGTCTTTTGTTGATGTAATTCTTTCTTGAAGTTCGCCCATTTCGTTTGCAAGAGTTGGTTGGTAACCAACGGCTGATGGCATACGACCAAGTAAGGCAGATACTTCTGAACCTGCTTGTACAAATCTGAATATATTATCAATAAATAACAATACATCTTGTTTTGAATAATCTCTATAATATTCAGCAGCGGTAAGTGCTGATAAACCAACTCTCATACGAGCTCCTGGTGGTTCATTCATCTGTCCGAATACCAAAGCGGTCTTTTCAAGAACCCCAGATTCCTTCATCTCTGACCAGAGATCGTTTCCTTCTCTGGAACGTTCTCCTACTCCTGTAAATATAGAATATCCACCACTTTCTGTAGCGATATTATGAATCAATTCCTGAATCAATACAGTCTTACCAACACCAGCACCACCAAACAGACCAATCTTACCACCCTTGGCATATGGTGCTAACAAGTCAATGACCTTAATTCCAGTCTCTAACATTTCAACGACTGGGCTCTGATCCTCGAAAGTTGGGGGTTCTCTATGAATGCTCCAATGAGTTTCATCCTCCAGCTTTTCACCAGAATCCAATGTATCACCTAGGACATTAAACAATCGTCCCAATGTCTTTTCTCCAACAGGCACCTTAATACCTGAACCTGTAGCAACGACTTTCATGTCTCTGTAAAGTCCTTCGCTTGCTGCAAGCATAATACAACGAACTGTGTTCTGTCCGATGTGCTGTGCAACTTCCATTACACATTTCTTGCCATTGTTAATGACATATAACGCATCTTTGATGTATGGCAGGTTATTGTCTTCAAATTCAACATCGACAACAGGTCCTGAAACCTGCACGATTTTGCCTATATTCATCTCCATTGCTCACATCACCTCGCTTGCTTCTTTTTCTTCATTTTTTTCTTCTTCAATGCCTTGGCACCACCAATTACTTCTGTAATTTCCTGTGTAATGGCAGCCTGACGCACTCTGTTATATTCAATTGATAAGTCATGCAGCATTGCCTGGGCATTATCTGTCGCAGACTGCATAGCCATCATTCTCGCATTCTCTTCACTAGCTGAAGCCTCAACCAATGCTCCATAAATAAATCCTGTGACATAATTATAAACCACACTCTTTAAAACTTTCTTCGGAGAAGGATATATCAGATAATCACTATCCGAATTCGAATAGGTATCCTCGTGATCCTCTCCATCTTCAAATTTATGAGAATGATTAATATCATAATCGTCATCATGGTCATGATGCTTGAAGTTTCCTTGTTTCTGACGTGCTTTATCAAGCATTTCCTGTTGAATAAATGTGTGAGTCTTTAGGGGGAGAAGCTGCTGTACCTCTACTTCCTCCTTAATACTGTTGAGCATCCTTGTATAGATAATAAAGACTTCATCTAATTCTTCTTTTCTATATAAGTCAACAATATACTCCGTAATTACTCTCGCTCTATGAACAGAAGGCTTGGTAGCTGTAAACTGAAAATTCTCCTCCACAGGATATTTCTGACTTTTAAAATACTGTCTGCCCAATTCTCCAACCACATAAAGCTTATATTCTTCAGATTCGTCACATAAGCGCTGTGCTTCCTTCATAACATTATGATTGTACGCGCCTGCCATTCCCTTGTCACCAGTAAGAACAATGTAAGCCTTACGCTTGACATTTTTATGGCGGTCTTTATCTCTGTTATCAAAGAAAATATGCTCCATATCTGGAAAATGCAGTAAAATATTCGAGATCTGTTCCTGCAGTCCATAAAAATAGGGTTCTGTATCTTCCAGCTTCTGCTTCGTCTTTCGAAGCTTCATGGAAGACATCATATACATGGCACGGGTGATCTTCATAGTGTCCTGAATGCTTTTTATTCTATTTTGAATTTCTCTTGCATTAGCCATAAAAAACTCCAATCACTTCTTATACTCCATAGCAGCATCTATGATTGTTTCCTTCAAATCATCTGAAAGAACCTTTGTGGTATTCAACTGACTGATAATATCCGCATGATCTACAGCAAATGAATCTAATAGCTTCATCTGGAATTTCTTGATTTCATCAATGGACAAATCTGTAAATACATGTGCATTTGCTGAAACCAATGTAATAACCTGTTCCGCCATGCTAAGTGGTCTTCCCAGTGGCTGTTTTAATAATTCCATTAAGGATTTACCATATGCTAACTGCTTCTTCGTGCTTTCATCCAAATCTGATGAGAACTGCGTAAATACTTCCATCTCACGATACTGTGCCAAATCAATACGAACACTTCCGGCAGCCTTCTTCATAGCCTTTGTTTGTGCTGCACCACCAACTCGTGATACAGAAAGACCAACATTAACTGCAGGACGCTGTCCAGCATTAAAAAGCTCAGACTCTAAGAATATCTGTCCATCTGTAATTGAGATTACATTGGTTGGAATGTATGCTGACACATCACCAGCCTGTGTCTCAATAATAGGAAGTGCTGTAATAGAACCTCCTCCTGCTTCAGGTGAAAGACGACTAGAACGCTCTAACAATCTGGAATGTAAATAGAATACATCACCTGGATATGCCTCTCGTCCTGGAGATCTTTCCAACAACAGTGAAATTGCTCTATAAGCAACTGCATGCTTGGATAAATCATCATATACAATCAATACATCCTTGCCCTGATACATAAAATATTCTGCAAGTGCTGTTCCTGAATAAGGTGCAATATACTGTAATGGTGCTGGATCTGATGCTGTTGCAGAAACAATGATTGTGTAATCCATTGCATCATTTTTCTTTAATGTATTCACCAGCTTGGCAATTGTGGATGCCTTCTGTCCAATTGCAACATAGATACATACAACATCTTTTCCCTTCTGATTCAGGATTGTATCCATGGCGATAGATGTCTTACCTGTCTGGCGGTCACCAATAATTAACTCTCTCTGTCCACGTCCAATTGGGAACATGGAATCAATAGAAAGGATACCTGTTTCCATAGGAACAGATACTGACTTTCTATCCAGAATCCCTGGTGCTGGATGCTCGATTGGACGGAAGCCAACCTCTGGGATATCTCCCTTTCCATCAATTGGTGCACCAAGTGCATTAATAATACGTCCCTTGAACTCTTCACCAACTGGAATACCTGCCATCTGACCAGTACGAACTACTCTCGTTCCTTCTCTAATTTCTGTGTCACGACCGAACAGAATAACACCGATTTCATCTCGGCGCACATCCTGAACCATTCCCTTGACACCGCCATCAAAGATTACGATTTCTCCGTAAAATGCATGATCAATACCATCAATGTTGGCAATACCATCACCGACCCAGGTAACCATACCGATTTCTTTATTCTTTGCTTCCAGATCAAAATCCTTGATTTCACTTCTTAAGATAGAAATAATTCCTTCTCCACTGCTACTTGATGAAATAACTCTGGAGGAATTCACTGCTCTGGCAACACTGTTCTTAAACTGTTCCACACGTCCTGTCTGACTCCAGTCAAATTCCTTATGACCTACTCTAAGTATGAATCCACTAACAATAGAAGCATCTTCCTTCATTGTCAGTTCAATATCTGGATTGTGAAATTCCTTTTCAATAAAACGCTTAATTCCATCTAACTGTGCGGCTGTAGGTGGATCTACATATACCAGTTCTGCCGTTTCTTCAACTTTTCCTGTTTCTTTCGTTATTTCCTTGAAAGAATCGCAGATGTCAAAGAATAACCCAAAATCGCCGTTGTCACATAAAATCTTTAAGGTATCTCTGATTTCCTTCTGGAACACCTTATCGATGACAGCATGCTTTTTCTCAAGTGGAACTGTTGGATCTACGAACTGATCGCTGATCTGTGGCACAGTAATTAGAATATCTTTTGCCTGGAAAAGAATGTCTTTTCCAATACCCTGTTTATATATGCTCTGTGCATATTCCATTGCTTTTTGTGTCACTATTTATCACCTGCTTTATCTAAGAATTTGTTATAAAGTGAAGCATTTGCTTCTGTTGATGTATTGCCTGCTACTACTTTCGCAGTTGCATCAACAACCATATCTGCAATTTCCTTTTCAGCCTTCAGTAATATCTGTTTCTTCTGATTCTCGCCTTCTAATGTGGCATCATCTTTAATCTGCTGTGCTGTAGTCTTAGCATCATCAATAATGCGATGATAATCTGAATCTGCCTTTCTACTTGCATCCTGAAGAACCTGTCTCTTCTCTTCCTTAATCTCATCCATAGACTTCTGATACTTTGCTTCTAACTCATGTGCAGACGCTTTCGCATCTTCTGCCTCTTTAAACTGCTGATCTACTGCTTCCTGTCTCTGTGCAATTATCTTTCGTACAGGTTTAAATAGCAGAAAATACATCAGTCCGAACAATACAAGAAGATTGATGACCGTAAATAATAAATTGATATCTATTCGGAGCATTGTCCAACCAACCTTTCTATTTTCATTTATATTCTGATTTAAACTACTGTAACATGATAATAATCATCAATGCGATAACGAAACCATAAATAGCAGTTGCCTCTGCAAGCGCACAACCAAGAATCAATGTCTTACTAATCTTACCTTCTGCCTCTGGCTGTCTAGCAACTGCCTCTGTTGCCTTACCAGTTGCAATACCAATACCAATACCTGCTCCGAGACCACCTAATACAGCGATACCTGCTCCAATAGCGATTAATGTGTTCATAATTATCTCTCCTTTTTTACATAAATATATTACTTTTTTCTAAATGTTGTTTATGCACTTTCATATTCATAACAATTATTTAGTCCACTGCCTCTTTTATATACAGTGATGTTAAGAATACAAAAACATATGCCTGAAGTAATCCATCGAATATATCGAAATAAAGACTGAATACTGTTGGCAGAAAAATAGGAACAACCATTTCGATTAATTTCATGATGACGAATGATCCTAAGACATTACCAAAAAGTCGCATACATAATGAAAGCGGTCTGGTAAATACTTCAAGGATATTAATTGGTGTTACAATAGCAATCGGTTCTGTGAACTTATGCAGCCATTTTTTGACACCATGCTGGTAGATTCCAGCAAATTCGACTAAAATGATACTCATAATAGCCAGTGCAGCTGTCACATTCAAATCCTTCGTCGGGGATTTGAATCCGAAGAGACCAATGATGTTTGCAATACCGATATAGACAAGAACTGTTACCAGATATGGAGTATACTTCATTCCTTCTGGTCCTGTCATGCCCTCAACCATACTGTAAAGCTTGGTCACTATGGTTTCAGCGATTGCCTGTCTTTTACTGATGTGATCGATTCGTAAATTCCGTCCAAGTATGAAAGCAATCAAAACCATGACTGCCATAATAATCCAGGTAACTACAACGGATTCCGAGATATCGATGCCGCCAAATATGGGGATCGTAAATACGGTCTCACAATTCAGTTCTTCCATCAGGCTTTCTGTTAAATTTCCCATAAAGCCATCTCCTTAGTTGTTTATTCTTTGTTAATATTACTACAATGTTTTTAATTTGCAAGAACTTTTGCCAATGTATTTATTTTAATACCTGTTCTTACCTATTAATAAATAATTTCTGCCAAACTACCTTGATTTTTATCTTTTTTTACGACAATTTGACTATTGATTTTTTCCTTCAATTCTGACACATGGGAAATAATTCCTACTAAACGATTGCTGGCAGATAATTGCATCAACGTCTGTATTGCCTGATTTAAAGATTCTTCGTCTAAAGAACCAAAGCCTTCGTCTACAAACATGGAATCAATCTGAATACCTCCAGCCTGACTCTGAATCTCATCTGATAATCCAAGTGCCATAGCAAGAGAGGCCTGAAAAGACTCTCCTCCAGACAATGAACGCACACTTCTAACGGAACCATTATAGTGGTCAATCACATCTAATTCCAATCCTGCCTGAATCTTTAAGCTAGATGCTGTCTCTCTACGCTTTAATTCATAATGTCCGGAAGACATTCCCATCAATCTCGTA
>JAQUVV010000160.1 GCA_028693195.1 Lachnospira sp. | reverse complement strand
TTCCAGTAGCAAAATCCCCCCATATACGAATCGTCAAAGTAGTAACCAATGCTGATACAGAGATATTCACAATATTATTTCCAATCAAAATTGCACTGAGCATCTTTCCAGAATGTTCAATAATATCCGCAACTGTCTTTGCTCTCTTATTCCCATCATCAATCAGCGAACGAATACGAATTGCATTGACCGTTGTAAATGCAGTTTCCGCCGACGAAAAGAATGCTGAAAGTCCTAATAATATGAATACAACCACTATGTCTATGATACTTTTCGAGTCCAAGATTTCATCTCCTAATTTATCACGTTTCCATTACTGTCCTAAATTGAAACGCATGTATTTTTACTAAATATACTAAAATCCATATATACTGTCAAGAATTGGGTATTTTTTGGACGTTCCCTACATAAGATATGATAAACAAACAGTCTGAACTGGAGATTATCATTCCTATGAAATATCGGGCACTTCGAATATTAAAATCATTAATGGGAGGCTATGTCAACACCTGTGTCCTGCTTCTATTGTTATCCTTTGGGTTATACAAATTCAATCTTTCTAATTGGATTATCACTACTGGAATTATCATAACCTACGCAGTTTCCTGCTTTCTGGGTGGTCTATATCTTGCTTCAAAAGAAAGCAGTCGAAAGCTGTTATGGGGATTACTTTACGGAATTCTATACTATATCATTCTTGCTATTGCGTCCCTGATTATCAGCAAAGGGGCTCCTGCAAATTTCAGTGAAGCCATCCGCAGCCTGATTGTATGTATCGCTGCGAGCCTGGTCGGTGGGTTTGCAAGTCCGTAAATATCATGTTACTGCCTACACCATTCATAGCAATACACTTTGCGATTCATACCAATCCAATGAACCCTAATACAGTACCAATTAGACATAAGAAACGGTATATTCTATATGGTAAACTGTTTCTTATGTCATCCACTAAGATTCCGCATCATGTAAATGATCTTTCATTCCCAATATTAAATCACCCGTTTGACTGTTTCACCTTTTTTAATCACCCATTCTTGAATAATATACTCATTTGGAATTGATTCATCAATTTTTATCTTTCCTACAGTATTGTACCATTCTTCATCTCCTGATGTCCTCTTAACAAATGTTCCACCATGCCAGCTATTCGCTGTCTTTCGTAAACTGACACTTCTCTGCGTCCACTGTGCATATAAGGTATATGACCCACGATCTACTGGTGTGAGGCTCTTTACATCAGATTCCCCCATATATACCTTCCCTGTTCCGTCCTCACTTGAATTCCAGCTCTTAAAGAAATACCCTGTTCTTGTCGGTTCAACTGAAAGTCTATAGGTCTGGTCATATCGCAATATCACATCTTCTGGTCCACCAACACCTCCAACAATTTCAAAATGTAACGTATAGGTATTAATATGATAATTCAGCTTCAATGTCGCTGTCTTTCGAACATTTCCTGATTCTGCCGTATATGTACCACTCACTCCGTCATAGGTATGTCCAATCTTTGCCTTAATATCTTTAATCTCATAAGTTGAATCATACGGAACTGAGATGCTAAAACCAAGACTGTCATTCGCCACAAGCTTTCCATTTACATATAGGTCAAAACTTCCATAATCATTGTAGGTCAATCCAGAACTGTTCTGCAGTCCTACCGATAAGGTATAATTATTTCTTGTGTAGTTATATACCACAACCGTAGAACCATCACCCTTAATCTGTACCCGCTGCGTTGCCGGACTGGTAAATCCCGCTTTGCTCTTTACTGGAGGTGTCACATAGCTGTCCGTCTTTGCCTTTAAGTTCTCTACTGTCTCTGTATACCCTCCGCCAATATTCGGATACCGATGTATAAGCTTGTACTGCACATCTATGGCAGTCCAATGCGCATATACATTATAATTGCCCGCATAAACATTGGTATTACTCGACCAGTACCTTCCCTCATTGGTACAGTATCCCTTCGAATTATATACCTGCGTTCCCCCATTTGCTGCAGTGTACCACCCATTAAAGGTGTACCCAGTTCGTGTCGGGACATAGTTCGATATATTCCAGTAATTGCTCGAATGATAAGTCAGCGTTAAGTTTGGAGCCTTTACATTCCCGCCATTCCCATAGAAGTAAATACTATAGTTATTTGCATGACCACCACAGTGATTATGCCAGTAATTACTATCACCGCCACTCCAGTGTATCCATCCTGTATCCCAGCCACTTTGTCCCCACTGATTTACATCGTCCACACCAAATCCACTACAACGAGTCTGATGTCTAACACCAATAATTACATAAGCTTGTTCATATTCGCAATAATATCCAATGTAATTCAAACAGTTTCTTGCAAGATTTTGGTCAGCCTCACAACGACAAAAACTGTAAATCGGAAGGAAATCTGTATCATACCCTATCGTTAATCCAGGCATATCTTCAATGGCATGCGTTGAATTAATCATTCTTACCAGTTCATCCTTGCCACCAACCCTGTCAAAATTCACTCGTACCCGATTTAAGTCAATTCCTGCAATATCATACTTTCCACAATCATAGTAATACTCACCGCCATAATTCTTATTAACAGCATAGGAGTCCGAACTACCCCATCCATAAAATTCTCTGTATGACAGTGCTCCTTCTCTTTGCCATCTTCTTGATAAATTATCAGTAGTTTCTAACACCAAGCATTTATCATTTCTGTCTACGTGATAGCCATTCTCCCCTCGATGATCTTCACCATAACAACCATTCTGAGCATGTCCACAAACTGGAAATGCAAAAAACAATAGCATTACAAATATAATTGATAAAAGTGATTTTAAAAATTTATTAATTTTCATAAATCTCCTCACTCTAATACCTCGTAGTATTAATAATAACATACTCCACACCATCACTGTACTTGAATGTATCAGTACCCGCATAAACCCCAACAGCATCTATCCCCTGTGCCTTAGCTGTATTAAAAAACATCTGCACCTCTGGCGAATAAGATAAAACTTTTCCTCTATTCACTCCATAAGGAAGTACATCTGATGCCTTTACAACCGTCACGTAATACTGGTTTGAAACATCGTAATGATATACATATGGAGCTGAATTAAAGTAATTATCTCTCGTTGCATAATCCCTAGCCATGTATCCCTCTGATAATCCAGTATATAATCCCCATGAGCCTCCTGCTGCCTGTGTAGGAGCTGGAGTCTCATCCACATGAACTGCCCCGCCTCCTGCTGGTTTTGTTGGTTCTACATAGCTATTGTCATAATCTGGATTTGAAACTACAATCACAGTATCATCTACAACTTCCCCAGAATTTGGATCAGTTGGATGCTCACCTTGAATAACAGTCTTCACACCATTCTCATCAACAACCACTGCACCATCCTCATGCGCTGTTTCTTCCTCTACATGCTCTGTAAATCCCTCAATATCACCTGATATATTTGTAACCTCTTCAACAATAACTTTTGTTTCTACCTGTGTTGTCACTTCTTCATTACTTGCCTGCTTATTTTTCTTCCCACAACCAGCACAACCTGTTAAACTAACTAATGTTGCAGCTATCATGAAAATCACTGTCATTTTCTTTACATTTCCAATATTCTTTCTCATTTTTGTTTTTCTCCCTAATGCATTCCATTATCATTTCAAACAATACTGTTCATGTGAAAGCAAATTATAAAGTTCATCTATATCCTCTGCCAAAGCAAAAATTTCAAAGAGAGAAGCACACTGCCCGCTCACATATCGCTCGTCCATTTCTTCCCTTGAAGCCATAACTGTATATTTCTTCAACTACAAAATCATAAGAGCCTGTCTGTATATCAGCCTGAACAACCTTGACATGAATCGTTCCATCCGTCCCAATCACAGACTCTAAAGCCTCACAGAATGATGCGATTACAGTCTTCTTTACTTCTTCCTCGCTCATACTAGAGAAATCCAACTTAGCGTACATATCCTGCATCTGATCTATTGCATAATCACAAGCGGATACTAATCCAGTGGTTACTTCTACATCGCGGACATGGCGATTCACAATCGTACTATGAATCATAATAATAAGCGACAATGCCACAATCAAACCACTGGTACTTACAATTACTCTCATCTCAACACTCCTGCCATTTATTTTTCAATTCGCACAAGTCCAGCATAGGAATGTGTTTTGCCAATGCGGAACACCAACGATCCTAGTGTATATCTAATTCGTATCTTATAGTACGCATAATGATCTGACTGATTTACATATTCATATGTAAACCCCAGTTGATTGTCTGACGCAATCCGTTGCACCTCTAAAATAACAGCCGTATCTATATCATGATTCTCCTGATACTCCCCATATATTTCCATATAATCCTCAATATATTGTTCCACTTCACTAACTTTGGAAATCCGTAGGTTCATAGAAATAAAATCAATACTAAGAAGGCATATCAATACCATAACAATTAAATATGCTGAATTTTCAATGATTGTCTTCACTACATGCCTCCATACATAATGCTCTCTAGCAATCGCTCCACTCCAACCTTGTAGATTTCAACACAGGTTCCAAGAAATGTAATTGACACAATCAACGTAATAATAGTCACAATCACATCTCCATATAAATCAATCATATTGTCCATAACTCCACTCCCATTTCAATGCTAACCAATAACTTTTATGTTATCAAAAATCCCTTTCCCTGTACTTTATATCTACATCACTTCCACCATTATCTTGAGCAGGAGCATAATCAACATACTGTTTATAATAAGCGCCTGCACAACCTCTCCTAACTGTTCTATTGCTCTCTCCATTCAATCCTCCGTATTTAGCCTTCATTCTGCGACTATATTTTAGATGCCAACCAAGGCTGCAAATTTATGTAAAACTATATTATAAAAGTCAGCTTAAAACTTAGAAATCCCTTTTTACAGATAGTTGGAAATTAACAGAATCATATCTAACCCCATCTTTAATGACACAAAGAATACCGGAATATATTCACTAAACTTCATCATGCTAAGATAATCCGTGCCCTTCAAGGTTTCATGTCGATCCTGCATTTCATAATTTCTAGCAATCATTTTATTGATTTCTTCGTCCATATTGGTATGGTCTAGCTCCGATAGTCCATATAAGGTTCTTACGCTTGCCGATATGTCTGGAACTTGAAATTCTCCCAAAAAATTATAATATGGTGTTACATCCGAAGGATCCAGCTCTATCGCATTAATAAAATTCTCTAAAGACTCTTTCATAACAATCGGACAGTTGCCATAAGATTCTTTCACTGCTTCCTGCAGGGGTTTCTCCTGTAAATTCAACGCAATATTACGAAGCCATTCAGAAAAACCATGATATAAATCCTCTTCCAATCTTTTCTGTACTGCTTTCCCTCGAAATCCTTGATGTCTCCTCTTTGTTTTCTGACATTTTTTTAATACTTTCAAATCATAACTAATCTGTCGTTCTAATCTGGCTTCCTGAAGCCAATTTCTCTTGTGATGAACCTGTGTATATGTATAAAACAAGATGCTAATGACAAAAAATACTGTTGAGATTAGCTGATACAGTGGTTCATTTGCAATACTTATATTCATACCTGATGTATATTTCAATATCCAGGAAATCAATATTGATGCTGATGACAGAAAAATACTAATTAAAATCCCTATGGAAATATCCCTCTTTACGCACTTCATTTCTTTCTGTAGCTGATAAATTCTCTTCCCCCATCTATCTACATCTTCCAGAAATACACGCATAGAATTATGATACCTGCCGCCCCTCTCCTCAACTTGAATCATAAAACGATGAAGTGTCCCAATTCGCTCACAGGAATAATGCGTTTCAATGTGTCTTAATGCATCTGAATATACCCATTGTCCCGATCCATACTGCAATTCATCCATTGCTTCCTGTACCTGTATCTTCATCTTTCCATCTGTAATCTTATGAGTATCCCTCAACGCAATACTGATTTTCGGAAGTCTTTGAAATGAATAAATCATCTGATGAAGATATCCATCCACGTCTCGATATCGCTTCTCCTGAAACATATTATAAAAATGTGTTCGAAGAATCTCTGGGAAACAACATAACGCCGTCACAAATACCACCAACGTACATTCCATTTTTAGTTGAAGCAGCATTCCTCCCGAAAGAATCACTATCGCAAGAAAAACCATAGACACTACATATCTCCCTCTCGTGTATATATGTCCATATTCCGATAATTGCCGCTTCACTCCATGATATCCGAAGTAATTCTTTAAGCAATTTAGAATTTTCATGTTTCCCCCTATTCATATGGATGATTGATTCCATACTGTCGAAATTTCTTCATGATTTCCTCTGGAACCTCCACTCCAGTCAATGTCTCCTAAAATGTACCGGCTGCTTCCCGCGATTTATTATGGAAAGAGATTAGCTATCGCAGTATCTCTTTTGAACTAGAGTTAGTTTCCCAGTGTATTCGATGTTATCTCGTATGTATATAACATCAAGAGTATCTCCAACTATGTATTGATTT
>JAQUVV010000159.1 GCA_028693195.1 Lachnospira sp. | reverse complement strand
AGAATGATATTTATATTTTCTTTGAGATTATAAAGCAAATTGAACCAAAACGAATAATAGATATTGGAATGTTTTTAAAGCGAATAGGGAATATATCAAGACAGACTGCAAATGAAGAAATTGCTAGAGATGTTCAATTGGATGCAGTAGATTTCTTGGAGAATTTGTCAGTGCCAGTATATGAGAAGGTCTACAACAGCATTTATAATGAATTTACATTTTTGAAATCCGAGCAGACATATGAGCTAGCAGTTATGTTACGACCAGAAATGATTATGACAGAGGAACAGGAGAACTTTTTGTGGAATTACCTAAAGGGGAAAGTAGCTTATGTCCTAACTGATTGTGAAAATGAATATAGAAAGAGGACTCTTGCAGGGAAGGGAAAGTCTGTGCAATTGAAAGTGGATGATAATGAATACGAATTGATTACATTATAGATGATGGGAGCAATATGGATACAAGAATATATGTGATGACGCATAAACAATATACGAAGCCGGATGATGATTTGTACCGGACACTTCATGTGGGAAAAGCGATTTCTCAGGACTTAGGATATGAGGGTGATGATACTGGTGAGCAGATTTCCAACAAGAATAAGAATTATTGCGAACTTACGGGCATGTACTGGATATGGAAGAATGTTTCTTGCGATATTGTGGGAATATGCCATTACAGGAGATATTTTATCTGTAACGAGAATTTTATTAATCAGAAGAAAATTGAGGAACTATTGCAGGATTATGATGTGATTGTACCCAATAGCAGCTTTACACGGGAAAAGAATTTGGAAGAACATTACCGCAAGATACATCACTGGGAGAATATGGAGATTTGTCACGGAATTATTCAGGAGAAGTATCCTGAGTATGAGGATGCCTTCAACCTATGTATGAAGTGTAACTTGTTTTCGCTTGGGAATATGGTGATTACAAGAAAAGAAATCTACAATGCATATTGTGATTGGCTGTTTGATATCTTGTTTGAGGTAGAGAAACATATTGATATTGATGAGAATGATGCCTTCCAAGCAAGAGTTATGGGGTACTTTTCAGAGAGATTGTTCAGAGTATGGCTCTTGAATCATCAATATAGAATCCGAGAAGAGGAAGTTCGATTGATGAATCCTGAGGACCAGGATAACGCAGTGAAGGCTGTTGATTTAAAGTATCGGTATGCAAGTTTGATATTAAAGGATGTGATTGAACGATATAAAAGTGCTATTGTTCTGAATCAGGCAGAGTATGATGAAAAGCTTGAGCCAAGGAAATTGGATAATTCATTAGGCGTATTAGAATGTGCCAGCCCCATGAATGTGAATTTTTATGGAAAAGTTCCAGTCTGGATTTGCTGGTGGCAAGGCTTAGACGGGGCACCAGATTTAGTAAAAATGTGTATACACAGCATAGTACGAAATCTTCCCCAAAATGCAGAACTTCATGTCATAACTTTTGAAAATCTTGGACAGTATGTGACATTTCCAGATTGGATTATTGATAAATTTAATGAAGGTAAGATCTCTATGGCACATTTATCTGATATCCTACGGGCTGGACTTCTGTACAGATATGGCGGGGTGTGGATTGATGCTACATATTATATGTCGGAGCCATTAGGACAGGAGTGGTTTCAAGATGGCGGATTTCTGACGCAGCGCATGGAACATCCAATGTGGAAGGCAGATATTAGTCAGGGTCGATGGGCAGGAAATTTATTAAAGGGGGAGGCTGGCAACATTCTGTTTCGGTTTATGTTGGAATCCTTCTATGAGTATTGGAAAAAACAGGATTCTTTGATTGATTATTACTTGATTGATTATGTAATTGCTTTAGCTTATGAGAATCTGGATGAAGTGAAAAATATGATAAATAACTGTACACCAAGTCAGAGAGATGTTTTTGGGTTGAGTATCTGCCTACATAAGAAATATAATCAAGCGTATTATGAGCACATGGCAAAAGATACCCAGGTGTTCAAGCTTACATATAAGAATGTACCGCCTATACAGAATGTTATTGGAGAAGATACCTTTTATGGGTATTTATTCAAGAAGGAATTTGAAGATACAACTTCGGATGCCTTATATTGAAATTAAAATTGAATCCTTTGGGGGTGTATAAGGAGAATATATGCAGAAGATGATTGACATTGTCATTCCAACTGCGCAAAAGGGCGGAGTAGAGAATGTAATTAACATGCTTGCTATGCATTTGCTTAAGAACGACTTTCGAGTGCGTGTTGTGCAATTTGTATGGGAAAAATATTGCTGGTTAAGTGAAGAGATAGAATTCTATCCCATGAGAGAAGGATTAGGAAACTATACGAGTGATGAATTTGTATCAGATTATGAAAACTTTCTGCAAGAAAATGGAGTGCCGGACCTGATTGTTGCAACCAATTGGCCGTTGATGCCTTATATCATAAGGAATGCGACGGCAAGATTGAATGTTCATATTCCCATATTGTCATGGGTTCATAACGAGATAGAAAGATATGAAGCCAATGGATTTGGCGGGGTGGAGTATATGCAATATGCAGATGCACATTTGGCAATTAATTCTAAGATTAAAGACACCATATTAAGTCGCTTTCCAGATGAAATTGTATTTGATGTTAAAAATCCAGTAGATTTAGATAAGCTTCAGAAATATCAGCTGAACCATAAAAATCTAAATTTTAAACTCATATTTGTAGGGAGATTATCGGCGGTAAAGAGAGTAGAAATTATTGTTCGTGCAATGACTAATACCAAGAAGGAGTGGACACTTGATATTGTAGGAGAAGGAGAATTGCATGATTATATAAAAAGCATTGTAGTGGAATGTGGAGTTGAAGATAGGATTCATTGGGTAGGATGGGAAAGTGAACCATGGAAACATGCGTCTGATAAAGCATTCTTAGTGATGCCCTCGGCATTCGAAGGATTTCCATTAACTGCAATCGAAGCGAATGCGTGTGGTTTGCCAGTTATTGCTACTCCAGTAAGTGGAGTGAGATGTTTAATTGAGCCTGGTGTAAATGGGTATTTGATACCGTTTGATGATAGTGGAGCTTTAACTAAAGTCTTAGACTATATTTCCGATGAGAAACTACCATACCTTGAACCAAAGGCATGTATTGAGAAAAGTAAGATGTATGATAAAAACATTGTCTTAGATGAATATGTGGAAATATTTCGCAAATTAATATAAGGGTATAAATAATCAATAAACGAATTGAAAGCGAGGAAAATTACAAATGTATAAAGATTTTAATGGGGTTCAATCAATTATAGGAAGTATGAATAAAGCAGTCGAAGCATTGAAAATCAAGCACAATGAGGTAGCACTGATAGGAGATATTCGGCTAACAGTGCGTGAGGTCAATAATGCATTATATGGTTCTTCTAGATTGATATTTGAGAAAGACTACGATTTAAGCATAGAGAAAGAGTATGCAGATTATGTTAATGAATTGGAACATATTATTGCAATATGGGGGAAAACAATAGAGAGAAGATCAGGAAAAGATGTTGATGCGGTATTCTGGAAGTATTATGAAATGTTTCAATATGTAGAGCAGGATGTGATTTATGATTTAGTGGTTAACAGATTTAAAGAGTTGCCGTTGGAAAATAAAGAAGCATACATGTCGTTGAAAGAAAGATATTTGTTCCTGAAAAATACAATAGATTATAAAAAGGAAGATTATTCACTGATTAAAGAGTATGTGGAGATGATGGCAGCAAATATCGAGCAGTATAAATGGTTATATGAGAGGTTAGCGGATTATAGGTCTAAATGTGTATTGAATGGAATTGTACAATACTGGTTTGAATTTGACTATGAGAAATTATGCGCTTTAGACGAAAAGGTTTATAAAGATTATTATGATCTGGATATTCTAGATAGTGATGAAAATGCTGTTTTTGTTGATTTGGGCGCATATATAGGAGATTCTATATATGATTATGTTTGTACATATGGTCCGTATAAGAAAATATATGGATACGAAATAACACCGAGTACATGTGAAACTTTGCAAAATAATCTTGCTGAATATGATAATGTTGTAATTAAGCAAAAAGGTGTTGGTGAGAAATCACAGACAATGTTTATTGACGGAAGCGTTGTTGGAGAAGGCAATAAAGTACTGAATCAGGGAGATTTAGAAGTCGAGGTGGTTGCTTTAGATGATGATATCAGCGAAAGCATATCTATTATCAAGATGGATATAGAAGGGGCAGAGAAAGATGCCATTAAAGGTGCAAAAAATCATATAAAGAATGAGAAGCCGAAGTTGTTGGTGTCTGCTTACCATATCCCAGAGGATATCTTTGCAATTCCTAAATTAATTGATGATATCAGAGAAGATTACAAGTTTTATATGAGATATAATGGTTATTGCGCAATATGGCCATGCGATTATATATTATTTGCGGTATAGATTGTAGAACGGAAAGAATAAACAAGGTGCGCCTATGACAAAAAACAAAATTCTGATTTTTACCACCCGCCACCTCTGCTATAACAGTGGAGATTTCTTTGCAGCACAGCTTGCAAATGGGTTTGAAGAGAATGGAATAGAATGTGAATATTGTGAGCTGGAGTTTGATGAGCTACGATTTGCAGGAATGAACGTGGCGGAGGTGGATGCTGCAGTTACAAGGGGAGAGCGGAAGACGTGGACGGGCGCGCGGGAATCCAGCGCTGCCCTTCTGACTGAGAAGAGTCAACGCAAGTTGGAATGTTATCTTGGAAAGTCTTATCTTGCTGTGATTGATTTTAACTCCCGCATGCCACACATGATTTTAGATGATGGAAGTTATTATCTGGATGGGCTCGATGCACCCTTTTATGACTATATTTTAGATCATCCCCTTTATCATCATTCAACATTATCCTGTCAGTTGAAGAATTTTAATGTGATACTGTTAGACCGCAATCAGTGCGATTGTGTGCGTGAATACTATCCATGGATTGAAAATGTGATTTTTCAACCACTTGGTGGGCAGCAGGCCATCAGTCCGATTTTGCCAAAGGATAAGAAGCTGGAAGTGCTGTTTACAGGAACTTATCGTGACCCAGAAACTGTTTCTGAGCAGATGGTGAAAGAGAAGGATGAAACAATCCGGGATTGTATGCTGGCAATGATAGAGTGGCTTCACAAGAATCCAAATGGAACGGTGGAGCAGGCATTGAAGGTATATTTGACGGGTGGATGCTCTAATACAAATGATCATCTATGTGAGAACTCAGAAGGGGAATTGATGAAACTTCTCAATGCTTGTTACCCAGTGGAAATCTACATTCGTAATCTTTATCGCAAGAATTTGATAGATGCATTTGCAAAGGAAAAAGTACCTCTGCGGATTGTGGGAGACTGGTGGGAGCAGTATGAACATTTTCAGGATGCAGTGAGTATTACATATCAGCCAGCGGTTTCCTTTGCCAGAAGCTTCGAATTGATTAATCAATCCGCAGTGCTGCTGGATTCATCTCCGTTTTTTCAGTATGGGATTCATGACCGCGTGACGGCAGCCATGGCGAACAGGACCATTGCGTTGACAGATGAAAATATGTATATACATCAATTAAATCATCAAGAGAGTGAGCATATAAGATTAACGGAAAAATTAGTGGAAAGGGATGTAGGCAGTTTCATTCCAACTTATGAGGTGAATTTACCGGAGGCAGCAGTGGAAAGAGCGGCAGAACTGCTTTCAAATCTGGCGTTTCGTGAAGAACTGGCAGAGCAGGCGTATGATCTGTATCAAAGAGAATTTACATGGAAAAGAGTTGCGAAGAGATTGCTGGATATATTTTAAAACAATCTTGATATAATGATAGCAAAAGATATAAATATGGACATTGTTAAGAGTTTTTATTGAATTCAGATCTGTGAAATCCAGAAATTCATCCATCAACCAATATTTCTTTTCAATTCATGTGTCTGGTGTTATACTAAACTTCAGTGAAGTTACGAATTGTGAAGGCCTTTGAATGGGGATACGCAGATTTACTTAATCAACAAAGACTTAGGAGGAAGACCACGTGCAGGTGAATGATAAGCTGCTTCGACAATTGACAGAGGTAAAGTACTTGAATGCGGATAATGTAGACCGATATCGGTGCATTATGCGCATTTTTTATGATAATTATGAAAAACTGAAATACTGGCTGTACCAGGAGGATGTTTATGGACAGTTAAAGGAATTCGATTATTTTGCGGATTACCGAATGGAACAGTGCCAGCAGGATCTTGCAGCATTGACAGAGTGGGGAAACTTGATTCCGATTCAGGATACGAGACGAGTGACTTCCATAGAGGAGTTCAAGAATAAGAAGTATCGTTATCAGATGTCTGAATATAGTGTGGAGATTGAGCGTCTGGTTGTGCGCTTGGAAAATATGTTCATTGAAACTGCTTCGTTGGAACCAACGCTATTTGAAAGAATTAGAAAAAGGATTGAACAGTTTCCGCAGATGCGGGATGAGACCATGTAGCATGTTTCGGTATTCTGGAATGACCTGAATAATGATTTTATTCGCCTGAATCAGAATTATCAAGATTATATG
>JAQUVV010000158.1 GCA_028693195.1 Lachnospira sp. | reverse complement strand
CAGGACGAGTCAGACCACAGTTAGGACAAGTGTAGTCGCCTAACTGCCCATAATGGAAATAGTTGTATTCCAATTTATGGCCACAGCGGCGGCAGAAGATACTTTCGCGAATCTCAGAACGGCTGGTGTCCTTAAAAATCTGCTCGTTGATTTCATAGGTCTTGAACTTCATGTTGCAGTCCAGAGCAAGTGTATAAGAAAGTACATCATCACCGTTAATAAGCAGAGTGGTGTTCGGAGATTTACTGACAGCGTCCTTTAGCTTCTGGAAGGTAATATCGACTTCACCGAATCGATCCAGCTGGTCTCTGAATATGTTAGTCAGAACCATATAATCTGGCTGAATCTGAGGAAGAATCGAAAGGGCTGCAATCTCATCTACTTCGATACAAGCATAATCCGCATCCAGATTACCATGCTTATCTGTTGCAAGAATAAAAGAGGATACAACACCGTTCATCATGTTTGATCCGGTTTTATTAATGACAACTGTCTGTCCTTCTTCTGTCAGAGCATGATAGAGGATATTGTTAATAGTCGTTTTTCCATTGGTTCCCAGAACGACAAATGTTTTCTTCTTGATATCCTTTGAAAGGGAAGAAAGAATAGAAGGATAAAGCTTTCTAGCGACGAAACCAGGCAAAGTAGCACCTTGTCCACCGCGGATTTTCTGACTTGTTGCGCCAACCCATTTGGCAAAACGAATCACGGTTCTTTTTCTAAATGACATAATGATATTCCTTTTTTAATTATATAGATTGGTATTGATTTATTGACATTCGTACAATCATAATGAAAATTTCTTCATTGATGAAAGCAATATACTTAGTATATCAATTTATGCGTAAGTGTCAAGAAATCCGTGAATGAAAGCAAATAAAAAGATGATTGAGAAGGAATCTCAATCATCTATGTAAGTAATGGGAATTTATTTTGTTGGGATAGTGGCATGAATCAGGTGCTGCTTCTCAAATGTATCAATAGGTATAGGTTTATCAATGAGATATCCCTGATAGAAATCACAGTTCATATCCGCAAGCTTGTTCCGTTGAGATTCGTTCTCCACGCCTTCAGCAATACAAGTCTGTCCAAGTTCATGGCACATGGCAATGATATGCTTTAACAGAATTGTACCTTGTGGTTCATCTATCTTTAAAATCATGCTTCGGTCAAGCTTTACTGTGTTGAGCCCATATAAGGACAGTAATGAGAGTGAAGAATAATCACTTCCCATATCATCTAAAGAAAATCCGAAGCCTTTTTCATGGAGTGCAGCAACGGTCTGATAGAGCTTGCGGTTATCCTTGGTGGTGGTAGATTCTGTAATCTCGAATTCAATGAGATTTTTCGGTGTTTGATAGCGGTCACAGATATTCGTGACATGTTCGATGAAATCATTCTCAGCAACGGAGACGCGTGACATGTTCACGGAAATCTTAATGAGTGGTTTTCCTTCTGACTTCCAGCGGGATAGCAGCTTACAGGTCTCCTCCAGAACAAAGAAATCAATTCTGGAAATTAGAAGTTCATTTTCCAGAACTGGGACGAATTCATATGGAAGAACGATATTTCCATCGTTATCCAGTTTCCGAATCAAGGCTTCTGCTCCAATGATTTTATTCGTACATATATCGGCTTTTGGCTGAAGATAGACTAGATAACGATTGTGAGCTAAATCATCCAGTAGAATATCTAAAGTCTGTGAACGGTGTCTGGAAGCTACGGTGATATGATTACAATAGTACTTCTGTTTTTCAATCTTCATCAGTTGTTCAGCTTTATAAACACCCGACTTGATACTTTCCAGGCTTGCATCCCAGGTATAGCCGATGGAAGCAATCTGATAATAGGACATAGCAGTCATCATGGTAGATACATTTACCTGAAAGAGGTTCTCGTCAATATCAGATAAAATCACGACAAATTCATCGCCGCTAATACGGTATATAGAGTTACTGTCAAAATACTTCTGGAGAACACTTGCGGTCTGTCGAACAAGTTCATCGCCAGTAGCATGTCCAAGGGTATCATTAATGGCTTTCAGTCCGTTAACATCGGCAAAGATAACACCTGTATTGAAGAAAGTATTATGTTTGTTGGCTTCCATAAACTTATTGTATTTGTAACGGTTATAGACACCTGTCATGGAATCATGAGATCCAATATGCTCTAACTCTTCCTCCCAGAGAACTTGCGACGTAACATCGGCGAAAAGAATATAATCAATCTGTTCTCCAGCAGAGGACTGCTTATTCACACACTTGGATTCAATCCATCGTGTATTAGATGGTCCAGTTCCTTTCAAGCGAAAACGACAGGAAGCATAATGCTTCTTCGCAGCATCAGCAAGCATCTTTAAGACAAGATGTTCATCTTCGGATTCGCAGAAGGCACAGATATTATGTTCAAAGGCCTTTGTTAGCGAAGCTTTCGTCCACGAAAAATTCTTGGCTATGGATTCTGGAATATGGTGGTATTCACGAAGTGAGTTCCCAAAATTCACAAGCTGCTGGTTTATTGCAATGACTTGGTACAGGGTGTCGGATGTTCTCTTGAAAATAGCAAGTCCAATGGGGATGTTATCGAGAATATCGAGGAGAACTGTGTTATCACGGGTAAGCACCTCTAATTGTTGCTCAACACTGGAATATTTAAAATCGTTGGTAATGATTTTAGTGTCCATTCATACACCTTCTTTACTTTAGTTTTTTACGATGATTTGATACATGAATTATATCATAAATGTAATGAAATGAGTACACATTTTTATGTGATATTTGCTGGTGGAAGGGAAACAGTGTAGGACAAATATTGGACTTATGATATAATAAAAAAAATATCTGAAAGGGAGTATAGAATAACAATGAATGAATTCAATAATCATGAAAATAAAACAGAACAGCAGAATCAGGATACGCCACATAAGAGGCGTGTTCGTTATAAGGGGACACATCCTAGAAAGTTCAATGAGAAGTATAAGGAGCTGAATCCTGAGAAATACGGTGATACCGTTCAGAAGGTTATCAGCAAGGGCAGTACACCAGCGGGAATGCATATTTCTATTATGGTAAAAGAAATTCTTGATTTTATTCAGATTCAGCCAGGCAAGAAGAGACTGGATGCCACATTGGGATATGGTGGACATACCTCTAAGATGTTGGAACAGCTACAGGGAAAAGGACATATGTATGCGTTGGATGTGGACTCTATTGAGATAGTGAAGACAAAGAAGCGCCTAGAAGAAAAGGGATTCGGACCTGAAATCTTAACGATTATTCAGACGAACTTTGCGAATATAGATGAAGTTGCAAAAGAACATGGAACATTTGACTTCATGCTTGCAGATTTAGGAGTATCTTCCATGCAGATAGATAATCCAGAACGTGGATTTTCCTATAAAGTTGATGGCCCGCTGGATTTGCGTTTGGATCCGGAAAAGGGCGTGAGCGCCGCTGAGAAGCTCAAGGAAATTACAAGAGATGAATTCGAATGGATGTTAGTGGAGAATTCTGATGAGCCATGTGCAGCAGCCATTGCCAAAGAGGTCTTTGAATTGGCAAGAAAAGGGAAAACAGTAGAGACAACGAAGGATTTATATAATGCGGTAGAAGCAGCATTGAGAAAGACTTCAGAATATAAGAAAGCATCTGAGAAGGAATTCAAGGAAGCTGTGAAAAAAACTTGCCAGAGAACATTCCAGGCATTACGAATTGATGTGAATAGTGAGTTTGAAGTGTTGGAAGCATTTTTAACGAAACTGCCAGACGTCCTTTCTTCAGGAGGCAGAGTTGCAATCCTAACCTTCCATTCTGGAGAAGACCGCATGGTCAAGAAGCTGTTTAAGCAGTATGCGAAGGAAGGTATCTTTTCTGAGATTTCAACAGATGTGATTCGTCCATCGGCTGAGGAATGCAACGTAAATCCAAGAGCCAGATCTACGAAAATGCGCTGGGCAGTGAAAGCGTAACGATAACTTCTGCGCCACCGCATAAGAGCATTACAAGAATAGGATTGAGTTTTACTTTACGGAGTAGAAAGACAGCTACAATGAAATATGCAATCATGCGGAATGATATATTGGATGCTGCAAAGGAAACAGCACCGCTGACAAAGAATGCGGATATTAAGATAGAAGCTCCAGCAGTTGCAATCAGTGCGACAACTGCTGGGCGAAGTGCATTCAAGGTTCCTTGAAGAACAGAGAGATTTCGATATTTCATATAGATGAATGCAAGCAGTGTGACAATGATACAGGATGGGAGTACACATCCTAAAGTTGCAACAATAGAACCTATAGGACCAGCCACTTGAGTGCCAACAAAAGTAGCGGCATTAATTGCAATAGGGCCAGGAGTCATCTGGGAAATTGTGACCAGATCAGTAAAGGCATCCAGAGTTAACCAGCCATGCTGTGAAACAACCTGTTCCTGAATCAGAGGCATGGCGGCATATCCGCCACCAAAACTGAAAGCACCAATTTGTAAAAAACTGAAAAATAATTGCAAGTAAATCATGTTTTGTTTCCTCTTTTCTCATGAAGCAATGTTCTAATAAATCCGAATAATCCCACTGCAAGAATAATGAATATCACATTTACATGAAAAAAATAATTGATGCAGAAGCAGAGTATCATAATAAATATATTTATAACATCCTTACTCTTTACAACACCACTTCCCATATCGTAAACAACAGAGGCAATGACAGCTCCCACTCCTGCCTGCATGCCGCGTAACATAGCAGCAATGACTCTATTCGTTGAGAACAAAACGTAAAACACGGATACAATAGAGATGATTATCATCGGTGGAAGAATGGCGCCTAGGACAGAAACAAGTACTCCAGGGATTTTTGCAAGCTTAAAGCCTACAACAATGGCACCATTAACGGCAATAGGACCTGGAGCAGACTGAGCAATAGCCACTAGATCGAGCATTTCTTCTTCGTCAATCCAGTGATAGTGGTCTACGAACTTATCTTTTAATAAAGAGATAATGACATAACCACCGCCAAATGTGAAGGTACTGAGGTAGAAGGTGGCAAAGAAAAGTGTAAAAAGTATATGGTTTTTTTTGCTTTGATTTTTCATAATAAAACCTTTCTGATTGAGCACTAACATAATCTCTTTTTGTATAAATATGGTGTTACACCATATTCCTTTTTAAAAAGCTTTATAAAATAGTTGGAATCTATAATTCCTACAGCTTCAGCAACTTCCTGTACGGAGAGATTGGTGCCTGAAAGTAGAATAGAAGCATGCTTTAAGCGAATGTTTCGTAGATAAGCAGTCGGTGTGATGCCGGTTGCTTTCTTAAATTCTGAAATAATATAGTTTTTTGATAGTCCTAATTCTTCGGATAATTCCAGTAGATTAATGTTCTTATAATAATTGTGCTCAAAATAGTATAGAATACTCTGTATCACAGCATTGTATTGATTGTTTTTATGATCTCGAATGGCGTTACAGAACTCTCGAATCATGGATTCTTTCGCTTGAAGAATCTCATCAATACTTCCAGCATGAGATGTAATAATGGTATTATTTCTGGAAATCTGATCAATAAGAAAAATGGGAAGTCCAGCATTCATCGCTGCTAATCTTGCGGTCGTTCGAGTAATGGCAGCACCAATCTTTTCATTCTCTAGAGTAGTACCAATGCGCTTTAAATATTGTACATCAGCTTGCATGTTGTGTAAATTGAGGATTGCACGATTTGCATTGCCATGTTCGATGTCGGAGATAAAGCGCTGCTCATAGGAATATCGCTTTTCAAGTAATTCTAACTCATGATTTCTTTTTGCATCATCAGTTGTATCATCTATTGAATGAATGGTGAATCCGGTGATTTTACGAACATTATATATTACTTCATGGTTAATGATATTGTGCAGGGAATCGACGATATGAAGTGCCTGGTTTTCATTTAAAATAGGGTAGGAATTATAGTAGGAAAAATATTCCTGAATGGTCATATCGTTAATGTGGTTTCGATATATAATTGTTCGAGCATCTTGGGAACTAAGAAGCATGGAGCAGAACGGTCCCATCAGGACAGGAGTATTCTTTAAATAAAAGATAATATAGTTGATCGTTAATGCATCTGTTAAATAAATGGTCTGTACAGGAAATTCATGAATTAATTTACTAATATTCTCATAAGTAATTGCATTCTGTGCGCTATGAAAATGGTAGTGTTCAGTGAATTGTAGGATGTGCTCATCTGTTTCAAGGGGGCAGATGTTCACATGATACAATTCTTTTACTAAATCAATGGCTTGTTGTACGCTGCTATTCATGATAGACCTTCTCTTTCTGTTGATTTGAGTTTATGAGGTGTTGTGAGTTCAGAATTTAAAATAACTCTGATAGTTCTGATATATCCAAAGTATTTATATAAAATAGTGATATTATTCTAATTTGCATGATATTATTCTATAATTAATTTTAATGAAATGCTAACATGATGTCAACATAAAACGATTACTTGCAGAAAATATATGTAAGTATGAAGTTAACACAGAAAGGATTTTTATTATGAGTGACAATCAGACGTATGAGAAT
>JAQUVV010000157.1 GCA_028693195.1 Lachnospira sp. | reverse complement strand
AAACAAGGGATGAGACGTCACTGATATTACTGTATATAGCTTGACAATGCTCAAAAATCAAAAATAACCTGGTGTTAAAATGATAGAACTGTTTTTATATAGAGTTTTGACACCTTAACCAAAATTAACAAGTTTAAAACTTCAAGTATTATTATTAAGCTAATGCTTTTATATGGGTTTAGTGATGATATAATTATTGAATTAAAAGTGGAAGATTATGATGTAGACAGAAGAACTCTAAATATTGAATATGAACATAATGGTCAAAAACATATCTTTACAGAATTGCCATACAGATTGGCCAAAGAGATTGAGGATTACTTATGTTTGAGAGACGCGAAAAAAACAGAACCATTTTTTGTATCAAGGACTAATCGTAAGATAGATAACGGATATATAAAAACAACTTTAGATGATATTAAACAGAGTTATGAAAGTATAAATAAGCCAAAGTCTAATATTGGAAAGAATCAATTTACGGCAACGGGTCTACAAAAATATGCGATTATCCAAATGATTTTATCTGGAATGAATCAATCTATTATTATGGATTTCACAGGACAAAGGGACATTATTTATAATGACTGTCAAAATCACGTAAATATAGAAAAAGAAATCAATAGAAATCTATACATAAATCATATGATACGAGGAATTACAACCTATGAGTTAGTTTAAACTGTGATAAAATATTATTATGATTGCGCTGTAAAATTTTAAGTTGAATTTTACAGCACTTTTGCGTATAATAAAAGTGTAAACAGAAAAACTTTTATCAGAGAGAAGGAGTTGATTAAATGTCTAGTATTTTACCAGTATCTGATTTGAGAAATTATAATGAAGTTCTCAAAAATTGCCAAGTCGGAGAACCAGTTTTTTTAACCAAGAATGGCAGAGGAAGATTTGTAGTGCTTGATATTGAGGACTATGAGAAGGACAGAGCAGAGAAAAAGCTGTTGGCGAAGTTACAGGAAGCGGAAGAAGCTGTTGCAGATGGGACAGGGTGGTTGAGCCTTGAGGAATTGAAATCAGCTATGGAGGAATAACACTTGATGAAATTAAGGATTAACCCTCTCGTAGTAACTGATCTAAAAGCAATTAAAGATTATATTGCAGAGGATAATGCAGAAGCAGCCAGAAAGACGGTAGACAAAATTTACAAGAGTTTTGAGAACTTACAACAGTTCCCAGCAATGGGAGCAGATTTGTCTAGGAGAGTGAGTTTCAAGACAGATTATAAATATCTGGTTCATGGGAACTACATTACCCTCTATCTTGTCAAAAAGGACTATGTAGAGATATATCGTGTGATTGATAGATACCAAGATATAACGAGCATATTGTTTCGATAGATTTGAATTTACAGGAGGTGATAATATCATATGGATAGTTGGTTTACAGTGGAAAAAATTGACAACGACACCTTTTCAATTAGTGAATATATGCACTGGGAAGAAACACACTGCTATCTATTATGCGGTACTGAAAAAAGCAATATTGATTGATACCGGATTAGGAGTTGCGAATATCAAAAAAGTCATTGAGAGTTTAACATTGCTTCCAGTTACTGTTGTCACAACACATATACATTGGGACCATATTGGTGGGCATAAATATTTCAATACCATTGCCGTTCATGAAGCTGAAAAAGAATGGTTATCTGTTAAATTCCCTATTCCTTTGCAAGTAGTCAAAGGTAATCTCATGTGTAAACCTTGCGATTTTCCTTTGGACTTCAAAATCGATAATTATCAAATTTACCAAGGTATTCCACAGGTGATTTTACATGATGGTGATTGTATTGATTTGGGGAATAGGAAGTTAATAGTTCTTCACACCCCTGGTCATTCTCCAGGTCATTGTTGTTTTTATGAGCCGAAAAGAACATATCTATTTTCAGGTGATTTAATATACAGTGGGTGCCTTGACGCTTTTTATCCCACAACTGATCCACAGTTATTTTGGCAATCTGTGAGGAAGATTCAATCTTTAGAAATAAGCAAGATTTTACCTGGACATCATCAGCTATCTATTGATACTAATATAATTAATAAAATTGAAACTGCTTTTCGTAGCTTGTCTGAAAAAGGAGATTTGGAACAAGGGAATGGAATATTCACCTTTGCTGATTTTCAAATCCATATCTAAGCTATAAATTACAGTTTGCTGAAACGAAAATAAGTTAAATGTAGTGATACCCGTATGATACCTGTTGCATTTGTAACAGAGAATATAGGATGAAATATGGATATTATAAATAGGAAGTGTTGTAAAAAATTCTCAAATACTTAACAATTAAGTTAAATACGCAGGGAGTTTGAATAGAGGGAAAATAACGGGAAGCCTTATAAATCAGGGCTTCCCGTTTTCTTCGTCTATAAAATGTGGGGCTTCAAAGTTTTTGAGGGGCCAGTAAAGAAAGTTTGCGATCCTGGCATTCTTTATAATGCTGGAGTTCTGTATCTGGATCAATGCAACATTGCTTTGGCTGGAAAGGAAGTTCCCATTGAAATCAAGGGTCAGAAAAATTGAATAGTAGATAAAAAAACAGGATCCTGATTGGCTTATTGCTTATTAGGATTTTTTCCTGCTAAATCTTAATACAAATAGGTATAAAACAGTACAAATATTTACAAAACAGTACAAAATAATATTGATAGATACATATCGGTATAAAACAGCAGTATCTTGTAAAAAAAAGGGAGTTGTGATAAAATAAAAACGTTACATTATACGCTGATAATGGAGAAGAAAATGGGAAATAATAGATGGTTTTCAATGAATGAAATCTGCGAATATCTTGGGATTAGTCGAGATACTGCATTGAAATGGATTAACAAAAAAAATATGCCAGCCCATAAAATTGATAGATTGTGGCGATTTAACGTTAACGAAATCGATGATTGGGTAAGAAATAATGGACAAAATAATACAAAGTAGGAGAAAAACGCATAATGTTTAAAATAAAATGGAATTACAAAAATAATGGGATTATTCTCTCAGATTACATAGAAGAGAAAGACGCGATAAATTCTCCAAGACCTGTATATGTGGAAGAATTAAAAATGTTGGGATTAGATCAACATTTTGTTTTACCAAAGAAAAATGTTGCTGTTTGCTGGGAAACAGATCATAAGTATTATTACTGTGGTGAAGTAATTGCCGAAACAAAAAAAGGAAATATTTATGAAGATCCGATAGTTACGGTAATTGATAATACAACAAAGAAAATATTAACTCCTATAGATATTGAACTATTAGTTAAGAACAATATGGATTCCTTACAAGTTGCTGAAAATGAAGCGATGGATTTCATTAAACATATGTATGAATCTTATAAAACCAAAAATATATCAGGATATGTTGTTGCGTTTAGTGGCGGAAAAGATTCTCAAGTAATCTTAGATCTAGTGAGTAGAGTAATACCGGCAAGTAATTATCGTGTTGTTTTTACTAATACAGGTATGGAATTGCCTTGTACTATAGAAACAGTGGAAGAAACAAGGAATTATTATAAAAGTAAATATCCAGAATTTACTTTAGAACATGCTAAAAGCAACAAAAAGGCAATAGATTTATGGAAAAACTATGGTCCACCTAGCCGTATGAATAGATGGTGTTGTTCTGTTTTAAAGACAGCTTTGTTTGGAAGAAAAATGAAAGAACTACTAAAAACAGATGCTCAACCCAAATTGGTGGTTTTCGAAGGTGTTAGAAATGATGAGAGTGCACGCCGAAGTTCTTACGGAAGAGTTGGAGAAGGTGTAAAACATGTTAATCTTATTAGTTGTAGAGCAATACTGAAATGGAATGTATCAGAAATATATTTATATATGTTTAAGAACAATGTGAAAATTAATCCAGCGTACACAATGGGATTGACAAGAGTAGGGTGTGGGGTATGTCCGTTTGCATCAGACTGGTCAGAATACGTGATAAGAAAAAGATATCCAGAGGTGGCAAAAGAATATATTGGTGTAGTTGAGGATATGGCACGAAATATAGGTATAACTTCGCAATGTAAAATCGACGAATACATTTCCTCTGGTAATTGGAAGAAGAATGCGGGGGGGAAAGGATTAATTCCAGATGATTCTAGAATGGATATAATTACAAAAGAACCAAATTTTGAATGTGTTGTTCAGAAGCCCAAGGTTGATTGGGAAAAGTGGTTTTCTACTTTAGGTGAATATTTTCTTGAAAAAATAGAAGAAAATTACTATAAAGGTGAATTGAAGTTTAAAGGCAGTGTAGTGAAATTTGAAGTGCGTTATGGAGAAAATACCATTAGATTTAAAGCATTTGGAACAACAAATAAAATTATGTTAAATAGTATGTTGACAAAAACATTTACAAAGACGGCGTATTGCGAATTGTGTGGTGTTTGTGAAGTAGAGTGTCCTACAGGAGCGCTAACTGTTAGAGATAAAGTGGAGATTGCTAGAAGTAGATGTGTTCATTGTAATAACTGCTTTGGGGTAAACACAAAAGGTTGTATAATAGCAACAAGAAAGATGATGTATGAAGGAGGAAAAACAATGGGAACAGCAACAAAAACTTCTGGAGTAGATAGATACTCTACATTTGGTTTAAGAGAGGAATGGTTATCATCGTTTTTTGAACTGTTGGATGAATGGTTTATTGAAAATAGTCGATTATTAGGACCAAAACAAATCCCTGCGATGTTGAATTGGTTAAGAGAAGCAGAACTAGTTGATTTGAAAGAAAAGAAAGTTACGGAACTAGCGAAAATTTTACATCCAGTCTACAGCAGTAATGCATTATTAGTATGGCAGATTGTTTGGATTAATCTTTCATTTAATTCATCTATAGCAAATTGGTATGTTTCTGTAACAAAAAATGATGTTAAATATAGTAAAACCGAATTAGTGGAATTATTAAAAGAAGACTACCCTACATTAAAAGGAGCAACATTGAAAAATCCTGTTGATGCATTGGTTAACACATTTGCAAATTCACCATTGGGTTCAACAGATATGTACTCGGAAGATAGCTTAAAAGTAGGATTGCTCGAAAAGAAAGGTGTTGCAGTTACATCAGTTCAGAGATATGGAACAACTAAAATTTCCAAAATTGCAGTAGCATATTCTTTATATAAGAATGCGGAAGTGAATGATATGTATGAATTAACGGTTTCAGATATTTATGAGAAAGGAAATATGGGTGTGTATAATATTTTTAATATGGATAGTGAGAACTTCTTAAATGCACTTAGGGGATTAACTAATAATGAAGTATTATCAGCAGATTTATTAGGTGGCCTTGAAAATATCCATTTGGCTAGTGAGTTTACAGCATTCGAAGTATTAAATAGACTTATTAAGAGGTTATAAAATGAAAATGTGTTTAGAGTGTAGTAAAGAATTAAGTAAAGATGAAATCGGGATAAATAAGAAAATGCTAGGAAAAAATACAAAAGAATTCTTGTGCATTGATTGTTTGAGTAGGTTTTTAAATACGGATACAGAAATATTACAAGAGAAGATTATACAGTTCAAAGAAGAAGGTTGCACACTTTTTTAAATAAGGAGGATATATGAAATATTCAGAAATTGTAGGCGTTGAGAAACATTTTAAATCAGCATTTGATATTACTTCAGACGTTGGAGACTCGTGGAAAACCTTTATCTCCAACGAAAAATTTGAAAATAATCTTGGACAAATTATTAAATCATTTACTTCACCGGTATTTAATAATAGAAAATCAATTTGGGTTCAAGGTACCTATGGTACAGGCAAAAGCCATTCGTTAGCAGTAATAGAACATTTATTAAGCGATGATTATGAGAAAATAGAAGATTATCTTCCTAAAATAAATAAAACGCAAGTGAGAAGCGAAGTTGCTAGTTTCAGAAAAGATAAAAAAGTTTTTCCAGTTGTTTTAAAAGGTATATATGCAATTACTGATGTTGCAGATTTGACATATATTATTCAGCAGCAAGTTGCTTCAGCATTGTCAGCTAAAGGAATAGAAATTGCGACAAAAACAGATTTTCAATCAGTTATTCAGATTCTTGAAAAAGGGGATTTGGATACCTTCTTTGACAATTTGATTGCGAAAAACATTGAATTACAGGGATATGCAGAAAATAAAGAACAATTAATCAATGCATTAAAGAAAAGTGAAACAAAAGTAATAAGAATTATTGCTGATGAACTTAAAGATGCAGGATTAGGCGGATTTAGAACACATAATATCATTGAATGGTTAACAGACGTAAAAGGCGAATTAAGTAATAGAGGAATTGCAGATTATTTGATCCTCTTTTGGGATGAATTTACATCATTATTAGATATTCCAGCAAGAAGAAGTCTTTTAAATGTGATTCAGGATATAGCTGAAATGAGTTACTCGGAGGTTGATGAAGGCAAAAATACATTGGGTGTGTATATTATGCTTGTTACACATAAGCGGTTAGAACAAACAGAGTCATATAAAGATCTATAAGAAGATGAGAGAAGTATGGCGAAAGCCAGATTTGTAGAATTAGATTATGGAATGCAACCTACTACTACTTATCATATACTTTCAGGTGCTTTAGAGAGAAGAAAACCTGAAATTATTGATGATT
>JAQUVV010000156.1 GCA_028693195.1 Lachnospira sp. | reverse complement strand
TCCGATCTATCCATGCTTAATACACCAAGAATGGATTTGGCATCGAAGAAATAGCTTCCCATACAGATATCGAAATATCCTTCTAAGGTATTGATTGTCTGTACGAATTTTACAGCATTGTCTGTAGTTTTTAATAAGATATTATATGTAAGCTGATTCTTTTCGGTTGAATTTGTCATGAGTGTTGCCTCCTTTTTTAATTAAGTATCAAGTTGCTTAGTGATTAGATAATTAAAAGTCATTCGTTCAAGTAGTTCTAATGTACTATTCGTTAAGTACCAAGGTTACAAAAAATCATGTAATATTTTTGTAACATATATGTTTATATACTTATTTGAAACTAAAGTCAATGCTTTTTTTATAAAATTTCTGAGACCGTAAAATGTATGTAAATAGTGGAAACTATTGTGTTTATTTTAACAGGAAACTTTATGAAGTGTAAGTGCTTACAAAGATACATTAAAAGTAGGCTTTTACTGATAATATGAAGTGCAAAATGGAAACTAATTATTTTACAAAAGTTTCCATATGAATAAACTCCCCATAAAATGGGCATACTGGTATTGAAAAAAGAACAATGATGATAATTATTTATCAAGGTAACATGACAAAAAATCATTAAAAAAGTATAAAATAAGAATTATTCCTATTGCCAAAAATGGAAACTGTGGTATACTGAATCAAATCGCAGAAAGCGTAAAGCGAACTTCAATATAAATCAGAAGAACGTTTTTATAAAAGCACAAAAACAAAAAGGAACTTCTCCAAAGACCTTTTTGTTTGACTATATTTCTATCCCCTCTACTCATCCCCGGTCTCCCCGACCGGGGACACTTTTTTGCGCGAAACTGACAGAGTCCTATTCTGGAAGTACTGGAAATTTTATGTTAAATACGCTATAATAACGCGAGATGTTATCTGATATTTGGATGAGACGTTCAGGTATATATTAGTGAAAAACAGATACAGGTGGATAGTGTGAAAAATCCTTATGTCAAAGATTTTTCACACGCAAATATTGTGCAAGGAACATTTTGTTCCTTTGCAGCCCAAAGTTTGCGGGACGCAGCAAGAATGAAGATTAACATGATGTAGAAAAATCAAGGGGAAATTCCATGAACGAAACAATTAAATTATATGATCAAGACGCCTATGCTACGGAGTTTACAGCAAGGGTGATTTCTTGCGTTAAAGTAGATGCTGGTGTAGAAGTGATCCTGAACCAGACGTTGTTTTTCCCAGAGGAAGGCGGACAGAGCGCAGACCAAGGGACAATCAATGGTGTAGAAGTACTGGATGTGCAGATCAACAAGGGCGTGATTACACATCTCATAAAAGAGAATATAGAAGAAGGAACAGTGGTAACAGGTGTAATTAACTGGAAGCATCGTTTTTCCAACATGCAAAATCATACAGGAGAGCATATACTATCAGGATTGATTCATAAGAAGTTTGGTTTCGATAATGTAGGATTTCATCTTAGTGATCAGATTGTGACGATGGATATGAATGGATACGTAGATGATGAGCAGCTGCGTCTGATTGAAGAGGAAGCCAATGAGGCAGTCTATGCAAATCTTCCAGTAGAAGCAGTGTATGTTGACCATGATGCTGCGAAGACCATGAAATACAGAAGCAAGATTGATATTCCAGGTGATGTACGTATTGTAACGGTTCCGGGGTATGATATATGTGCCTGCTGTGCACCGCATGTTGCAAGAACAGGAGAAATCGGCTTGATTAAGATTCTTCGTTCAGATAAGTACAAAGGAGGTATCCGTCTTACAATTTTATGCGGTAGTCGCGCCTTAGAAGAAGTGAGCATGAAGCAGAATCAGATTATGGCGCTTTCGAAAATGTTGTCGGCAAACCCAGAGAAGCTGACGGAAGCAGTCACTGGATTACAGGATGAGATCTTTAGATTAAAGGGTGTCATATCTTCTATAGAAGAAAAGCAGATCGATGCAAAGGCTGAGGATATTCCAGAAGGACAGCCATACATAACAATATTTGAACCAGAGCTAAGTTCCAACGTTCATCGTTATTACGTGAACAAGCTGATTCAAAAATGTAGTGGGATTTGTGGAGTCTTTGTTGGAAACGATGAGGATGGATATCGTTATATAATAGGAAGTTCTTCCATAGATGTAAGGGAGATTAACAACATTTTCAGAGAGAAGCTCGGTGCGAAGGGGGGCGGAAAGCCAGAGATGGTGCAGGGCTCTCTATGTGGAACGAAGACTGAGATTAACAGCATAATAATAAGGATGGTTGGTTATGATAAGAAAAGAGATTAATGAGATTAAGTCACAATATACATTAGCAGATTGCGCAATCTTGAAAATGGCAGGATGTTATGTGGATGGCGAAAAGAACAAGGTCACAAAGATTGATGAGACGTTTCTGAATATACCAGAGGAAGAGAAGCACAAGTATTTCGAGATTTTCAAAAAGACATTGTCGGGTACTCCAGGAAAGAATCTGATTGATATGCAGTTTACACTGGATTCCTATGCGGATGATGGAGCTCGTTCTTTCTTATATAAATTAAGAGATAGTGAGTTAAAGGATGAAGCGTTATTAGATGAGTTCTATGATAAAGTCATTTCTTCCTATTATTATCCGGGAAATTATCTAATTCTTCTGATTCATCAGGTCTATGATGTACCGGGAAAGACCTCCGATGGAATTGAGATGGAGGATGCATCAGATGAGGTATACAATTACATGCTTTGTAGCATTTGCCATGTTTCATTATCAAAGCCTGGATTGGGATATAGCGAAACAGACAATGCCTTCCACAACCAGATTCAGAATCATATGGTAGATGCACCGGATATTGGATTCTTATTCCCAGCATTTAATGATCGTAGTGAGGATGGAGAAAAGGTTCTCTACTATTCAAAGGATGCAGATGATTTCCAGCAGGGATTTTTAGGATCTGTGTTGGACTGTGAAGTACCATTGCCAGCAGGAAACCAGAAGGAAACATTCCAGACACTTGTTACGGAAACACTGGGGGAGGAATGTGATTATGAGACAATTAAGAATATTCATGAAAACCTCAATGAAATGATTGATGAAAATAAGGGAAATCCTGCACCAGTAGCCCTGGACAAGACAGAAGTGAAAAATCTTTTGGAGAAGAGTGGCGTAAAGGAAGAGCGTCTGCAGAACTTTGAAGAACATTTTGAACAGGCAGCAGGTGAGAATGGAAAGCTTCTGGCTACGAATATTACTGAGACAAGAAAATTCGAAGTAAAAACGCCGGACGTTGTGGTAAAGATTAATCCAGATAAGACAGAGTTGGTAGAAACAAGAATAATTGATGGAAAACAATGCCTGGTCATTCAGATTGATGAGCGACTGGAAGTAAATGGAATCTCAGTGAATCCTAATACTGGAGAAGTTATTGATCGTACAGACAATGTTTAAATCTTAAATAATAGGCAATTGCGAAACTATTTATTTCATCTAAGATGTACACTAATAATATAGTTTGCGAAGGCACGCTTTCGCTACACCTCGCTCGTTGCGTTACATAAGCGACCAAAATACAGTCGCAAAGTAACGACGGCTCACTAGTACCTGCTTAAAACTATATTATCATTGTACATTTTGATTTAAATATTGAGTTTTGCAATTATCATTATCTAAAATATTAATAGAAGGAGCGGCACACATGGTTCTAGAGCGTTTTTTGAGATATGTACAGATTGATACACAGTCGTCAGAGGATTCCACTACATTTCCTAGTACCGAGAAACAGAAAAATCTTGCACGCTTGCTCTGCCAGGAGCTGCGGGACTTGGGTGTTTCTGCAGAGATGGATGAGGAATACGGATATGTGTATGGGAAACTTCCTGCTAATTGGAATTATGAAGATGGTAATGGAGATAAATTGACTGGTGATGCTGGAATGCAAAATGAAGTGTTAGAAAAGGCGAAAAGAGAATGCAAGACGCTGGGGTTTATCGCTCATATGGATACGTCTCCTGAGGTCAGTGGGGCAAATGTGCATCCACAGATTATAAAGAATTACCAAGGTGGAGATATTGTTTTAAGTGAAGGAAAAGAACGCATTCCTACAAAAGATATTTCTAGTTCAGACAGCGGTAGTGGAAATCGTAAGCCTGAACAGGGATATATTCTAAGTCCAAAGGATTTTCCAGAGTTACTAGAGTATATTGGAAAAGATCTTGTAACTACAGATGGAAGCACACTTCTTGGTGCAGATGACAAGGCTGGAGTGGCAGAAATTATGTCCATGGTGGAATATCTACAGAGACACCCGGAAATCAAGCATGGACCAATTGCCATTGCATTTACACCAGATGAGGAAGTTGGTGCTGGGGTGGATTACTTTGATGTGAAGCGATTCGGTGCAGATTATGCATACACGGTAGATGGTGGTGGAATCGGTGAGCTGGAATACGAGAATTTCAATGCCGCAGGAGCGGTGATTACGGTGACTGGGCGAAATGTGCATCCAGGTGAAGCAAAAGATAAGATGAAGAATGCTGCGCTGCTTGCCATGGAATTGAACAGTCGACTGCCAGAAACACAGAGACCGGAACATACCAGCGGTTATGAAGGTTTTTATCATCTGACTCATATGGATGGATGTGTGGAGCATGCAAAGCTGTCTTATATTATCAGAGATCATGACAGACAGAAATTTGAGGAAAAGAAGGAACTACTTGTAAGAATTATGGATGCGCTCAATGAGAAATATGGATTAGACACATTTGTTCTAAAAATGGAAGATCAGTATTATAATATGAAAGAGGTTATTGAACCAGATTTCATGTTTCTAGTTGAACGTGCTGGAAAGTGCATGGAAGACTTAGGTATAACGCCGAAGATTCAACCGATTCGCGGTGGTACAGATGGAGCAAGACTTTCCTTTATGGGAATTCCATGTCCGAATCTGTGTACATGTGGACATAATTATCATGGCAGATTCGAGTATTGTTGTGTGCAGTCCATGGAGCAGATTGTGAAGTTACTGGTGGCACTGGCGAAAAAGGACTGAAGTCAGAGCAGTGGATAGGTAGACGAAAAATATTGACGTGAGATTGTGAAAAGAGTAGTATCGTTTAGTGAAGGCACAAGATTCTGTGACGAGAGTGATTTGCATATATGAGTATATATGAATCGTAAAGTGAATCACAAAGTAGAAGTTACAAAACATAAAATCAGGAGGTAGGCAGGAATCTGTCATACAATTATGGAGATTATTGAATTCTTAAAAGCTGTTTTATTCGGCATCGTGGAGGGAGTGACGGAGTGGCTCCCAATCAGCAGTACAGGGCATATGATTCTTTTACAGCATTTTATGCCATTAAAGGTTTCACCTGAGTTTTGGAAGATGTTTGAAGTGGTTGTACAGCTTGGGGCTATTGTAGCAGTTGTAATTCTTTACTGGAAAAAGCTCTGGCCATTTGCAACAAAGAAATATAAAGAGGCAATGGAGCACAAGGGAAAAGATGTAGAGCAGATTGGTGTATTCAAGCTTGGTGCAGTGGATATGTGGATTAAGATTATTATTGCATGTGTACCAGCTGCCATTGTGGGGCTTGCATTCGATGATAAGATTGATGAGTTATTTTATCATCCAATCCCAGTAGCAATTGCACTGATTGTTGTGGGTATTGCATTCATCGTGGTGGAAAGTACCATTGGCAAGAATAAGAAACCAACAGTAACGAAGATTTCTCAGATTACATATAAGGATGCTATTCTAATTGGATTATTTCAGCTGTTAGCTGCGGTATTCCCGGGAACATCAAGATCCGGTGCGACCATCGTAGGTGGTGTCATTATCGGATTGTCCAGAGGACTGGCGGCAGAATTCACATTCTTCTTAGCAGTTCCTGTTATGTTTGGCGCCAGTTTATTAAAGATGGTGAAGTACATTGCAGAAGTAGGATTCGCATTCTCAGGAGCAGAAGTTATGATTCTGATTGTTGGAACACTGGTTGCATTCTTCGTATCTATCGTAGTAATCAAGTTCCTCATGAGCTATATCAAGAAGCATGATTTCAAGGTGTTCGGCTGGTATCGAATCGTGCTGGGCGCATTGGTAATCTTGCTGTTGAGATAATGTGAAAAAGAAGATTAAAGTAGTCAAAGCAGTTAAAGGATATGTGGATGTCCAATGACTGCCATACGAAAACAAGTCAAAACGAAAAGTTATATATTAACGAGCTATTCTCTATACAAGTAGAGGATAGCTTTTTTGAATAAATATTGCTAAAGAGAAAAAACGAGATATACTATATGTGAAAAATGCGAATCAATGGAAAAATGATAAAAATAAAAATGCGAATCTGTATGAAAATATGAAAACAAAAATTGCGATTGCATTGGAGGGCATATGTTTAAGAGTAAAATATATGAAAAATGAAATGCTGGAAAGAAGATTCAGATGGGAAAACTGCGTTGTTAATAGAGGGAGCACGACGGATTGGCAAATTAACAGTAGCGGAAGAATTCGCAAAGCATGAATATGAAAGCTACATCTTAATTGATTTTTCAAAGGTATCAAAGGATATTAGAGCTTTATTTGAAGATGTATCGGATTTGAATTAT
>JAQUVV010000155.1 GCA_028693195.1 Lachnospira sp. | reverse complement strand
ACGGTCAGGACACATTTTAAACATAAGTTATGAGTAATATTGTTCAAAGAAAAGAATAAAGTATTCAAGATAAAACGAATGATATAAGAAATTGATAGGCTGCTCTGGGAGGAATAGAGATGGATAAGATTAAAGTGTTGATGGTAGATGATGAAAGCAGAATGAGAAAGCTAGTAAGTGATTTCCTTACAAGAAAGAATTATGAAGTGATTGAAGCAGGAGATGGAGAGGAAGCCATTGATAAGTTTTATGCGGATAAAGATATTTCGTTGGTGATTTTAGATGTAATGATGCCAAAGATGGATGGTTGGGAAACTTGCAGACAGATTCGAAGAGATTCTAAAGTCCCAATTATTATGTTAACAGCAAAGGGTGAAGAACGTGATGAACTTCAGGGATTTGACTGTGGCGCAGATGAATATATCGCAAAACCATTCAGCCCGAAAATTCTAACTGCTAGAGTAGATGCTTTGGTGCGTCGAGTATACAGTATGGATAGCAGTGAATGTACGGAAATTGGTGGCATTGAAATTGATAAGGCTGCTCATATTGTAAGAGTGGATGGACAGGAAATTGATTTGAGCTACAAGGAATTTGAATTGTTGACTTATTTTGTGGAGAATAAAGGAATTGCGTTGTCCAGAGAGAAAATTCTGAATAATGTATGGAATTACGATTATTTTGGAGATGCAAGAACCATTGATACTCATGTAAAAAAGCTTCGTAAGAAGATGGGTGAGAAGGGTGATTATATTAAGACCATCTGGGGGATGGGTTACAAGTTTGAGATCTAATCTGTTTGTTGATAGAGTATGCGTTAGGAGATAAATCGTGGGAAGACATTCAATAAAATTTAAAATTATGCTCTTAATCAGTATTATTGTATTCAGCATGGTTGGTATTCTACTTTTTGCGAATAATGCCATTGCGGAGAATTATTATCTGAAAGATAAGCGAAACAGTATGTTATTAACTTATGATAAAATCGATGATATTATCACAAAGTATGATAATGGAGAGCTTACTGAAGCAGAGATGAATGATAATATTGAGCAGATTACGACTAGCTGTGCTATATCTACAATTGTCGTGAATAGTGATTGGACTGTGGTATATATTAATACCCGCGGAGAAGCAGATATGCTGGATCGACTACGCATGAGCATCTTCAATAATGATATATTCAAAAGTACGACGACAGAATCAGAGACCAGCGAAGCAGAGAGTGCACCGGCTGAAGACGAAAGCAAGGAATATCGAAAGGAAAAGCCAGATAATTTATCAGAGGATAAAGCAGGAAAAAATCCTAATATTGTCATTAATATGGACGGAAGTGGATATAGTGAAAGTCGAGAAATTATTTCTCAAACAGATCAATACACGATGCAGAAGGTATTTGATTCCAGGCTGAACGATGATTATTATGAACTATGGGGAACCATTTCTGGAGGAGACTCTATCATGCTTCGTGTTGCGATTCAGGGAATTAAAGATAATGTGACGATTTTTAATGCATTTATTCGATATGTTGGTATTGCAATATTCTTTATTGGTATTATTGCTGCATTTATTCTCTCGAATTATATAACAAGACCGATTAAGCAGCTTTCTGGGATTGCAGAGAGAATGTCTAATTTGGATTTTAACGCAAAGTATCAGGGGAATGACCGAAGTGAAATAGGTGTTCTTGGCAAAAGCATGAATAATATGGCACATAAGCTGGAAGATAATATTGCACAGCTAAAGGCCGCGAATCTGGAACTTCAAAGGGATATTGAACGCAAGAATCAGCAGGAGGAGATGCGTACAGATTTTCTGTCGAATGTTTCTCATGAGTTAAAGACACCAATTGCGTTGATTCAAGGGTATGCAGAAGGATTGAAAGAGGGAATTTCGGACGATCCTGAGAGTATGAATTTTTATTGTGATGTAATTATGGATGAGGCTGGCAAGATGAATAATATGGTCAAAAAGCTTCTTACATTGAATCAGATCGAGTTTGGAAATGAAGAACTTGTTATGGAGAGATTTAATATCTGTGAATTGATTTCGTCTATTGTGAACGCCAACGAACTACGTGCGGAACAAAAGGATATTTCAATTCATTTTTCTCAGAAAGATGAGCAGATCTATGTATGGTCAGATGAATATAAGATTGAAGAAGTGGTGACTAATTATGTGACAAATGCGATTAATCACTGTGACTATGATAAGCAGATAGACATTAAGATTGAGCCAAAGGGAGAAAATGTCCGAGTATCTGTATTCAACACTGGAAAACAGATACCAAAGGAAGATATTGATAATATTTGGATTAAGTTTTATAAAGTGGATAAAGCACGAACTAGAGAATACGGTGGTAATGGAATAGGGTTATCAATTGTGAAGGCAATCTGTGATTCTTGTGGAAAAGAATACGGAGTTTCTAATGTAGAGAATGGTGTTGTGTTCTGGTTTGACCTTGATGCAAAGAATGTGGTATGATATATCCATGTATAAATTCGGGAGGCTATATGAAACTACGAATCAAAAAACTGACAGCAGTTGGACTTGTAAGCATGATGATACTCGCACTGACAGGCTGTGGAGATAAAGTGAAATTAACCGAAGAACAGAATGATCTGATTGCTGAATATATCGCTGGCACCATGCTCAAGTATTCTTATGACAATGAATGGGATTATACAAAGCTGAAAGTTGCCCAGAATACATATGTACCGAAGGGAACATCATCTGCGGCTCAGAATCAGAAGCTAACAGGAAGTAGTAACTCGGCATCCAGTATGGCAGGTAGTACATCCACTACAAAGGCTGGGAATACGGGGAATTCATCTGCGATTGGGAATGGAACAGCTTCAGCCAATACGAATCCTTTGACAAGTATGCCATCCTCTCTTGGACTTACTGGTGTAGATATTACATATAAGGGATGTTCGGTAGGAAAAAGTTATCCGATAGACGAATTTGCCATTGCAGTTCCAGCATTTTCTGGGTATCAGGTTGCAGCAGTGGAATTTGAATTGAAGAATACAACGGGCAGTGCAATGACGCTGAATACCAGTGCTGGTTCAGTTAGCATGAAACTGACAGTGAGTGGAAATAATGTGAATCAGTATACATCATTGCTGAAGAATGATATTAGTGGCTTGAAAAATATTAGCTTGGCAGCAGGTGAAACTTATACTGCAGTAGCAGTCTTTCAGGTTGAAGAAAGCCTGGCAGCTCAGGTTAGTGGTTCAACACTCACCATCACCGCAGGCTCCACATCACTTGGTACATTAACATTGAAATAAATAATTATAGTTGAAACACGTTTTTAAGAGTATATTCAGAGGCTTCCTTGTCTGTTAACTGGCGGACAAAGGAGCTTCTTTTTTCTGGTGTATAGCCTTTACCATCACACTGGAACTCTGCATAGAATACAGTTTCATGAGATTCAGGCTTGTTCCAGTCGTGGAATCCATATTCTGTAATCTGTCCGGAAAGATGACATTTGATTAAGACAACCTTTGCGTGTATGCGCCATGGACGGCTTAAACATACGGTACGGTCAGGACAATTTCCAGTGAAATTACAATTCTCAAAAACATAACCGTATTTTTGATCTTCATAAGTAGAGGGAGCTGTGTAAAAACTGTTGATTTCTTCGTTGCGGTTTAAGGCAAATAAAGTACAATTCTTAAAATAAGCAGTTGCACTTCCGAAGATAAAGTCAATCTCTCCAGCAATATAACAATCTTCATACAGCTGACGACCAGGAATACGAGGAGCAAATTCTGTTGGACCTACAAAGCCACCTGCCTGTTTTTCTTTGAAAGGAAGAGGACCCGTAAAGAGCGTGTCCTGATGCCCTAACATTCTGCAATTCTTGAAAGTAATCATATCACCTTCTGCATAAACAGCAATAGCTTGACCGACTTTCTTTCCAAATCCAGAAGAATTTTCAATCGTCAGATTAAATGCTTGGAAGTGGTTTGCATGAACAAAAAATGTATATGAACGAAAGGTTCCTTTTTTAGAACCGTCTTCCATAATTTCGTTGGCATAGAAGCCCTCTGTAATAATGGTTTCTGTTGAAGATTCTCCAATGATAGTAATATTATCCTTTGTGATTTCAACACGTTCTTTGTAAATGCCATTCTTAATAAATATGGTTTCTGGTGTGGATTCAATGCTGTCTATTGCGGATTGAATGGTTCGAAAATCACCAGTACCGGTTTTTGAAACTGTAATCATATGCGTAGTAGGTATTAATGAAATACCTGTCCTTTCTTCAGAATTCGTATTGTAGGTTATTATAACATAAAACATGTATGATGATAATATGAAAATACATATATTCTAAGCATAGCATTTATTTCTTTACATGGACATTTTTAAATAAATCATGTATACTTGCGTTGAATTTTAATTGAAACAAAGATTTTAATGAAGATACAAAGAATAGATTAATGGAGAAGAAACATGCAGAGAATAGTATATGACTGTAAGGATGTAGATATATATCTTGATTTGAGAAAGCAGGTGGGCTGGATTGAATTAGGAAGAGAACAAGCACAGATGGCACTTGAGCATAGCTTGAAAGTTGTGACAATATATGAGGACGATCAGCCAATTGCAATGGGAAGAATTGTTGGAGATGGCGCGGTAATCTGTTATATTCAGGATCTGATTGTGATACCAGAATACCAGAGCAGACATATTGGAAGTCAGGTGATTGATAAATTGATTGATTATGTAAAGAGTATTACATTTGACGAACATCGTATGATGCTTTGCTTGATGTGTGCAAAGGGAAGAGAGAGCTTCTATGAAAAACATCATTTTGTGGCAAGACCAACGGAACAGCTAGGACCAGGAATGATACAGTACATATATAAAGAATAAAAGTGATTGTTCAGAAGGTATGAAACGGTTACGAACAGAGATATAATAGAATAAAAGATGAAAGAATGCCTGATAGAAAGTGTTGTGTAAAAAAATCACAATACTTTTTATCAGGTTTTTTAATGCTGCGCGAAAGAATTTGCAAGTAAACTTTTTGTTCATTGTGCTGTGCCAGATACACAGAAGAGAAAACAGATAATTGTGCATATTATATAAAAAATGAGATATATACCAATAAAAATAGTAAAAAGTGTTGAAATGTATAAATGAATATGATATATTAAGTTCATAAGGAAACTGAAATGAAAAAATAAGTTTCCAAATGTGCAGTAAGAGAAATATATGTGGCTGTGAACGGAGCGAACAGTAACAAATAAAGAAAAGGAATGTAAGGTTATGGATAAAAAACAGATTCAGATGGAAAAAAAGATTTTAATCATTGATGCTGCATTGGAGGAGTTTAATGAAAAAGGATTGAAATTCACCATGGATGATATCGCAAAAAGAATTGGAATCAGTAAGAAGACAATATACAAGGTGTTTACTGACAAAGAGACGCTATTCAATGAAGCTGTAGATCGGTGTTATTCATTAATTAAAGAGTGTGAACATGAGATTTTGACAGATGATAGTCTTGATGATTTAGAAAAGTTAAAACGAGTATTGATTGTTTTACCTGATCGATTCAAGACCATTGACTGGAGAAGAATTTCATCATTGATGAATGTATATCCGGAAATCTTTAATAGAATTATCAATCGAATTGATTCGGATTGGGAACCAACATTGAATTTGATAGAGAAGCTGATTGAAGACGGAAGAATTCGTAATATTTCTATTCCAATATTCCGTTTGATGACGGAGGCAAGTATTAAAGCATTTATTAGTAATCCATTGCTTATTGCAAGTAATATCAGCTATGAGCAAGCACTTGATGATATGGTGGATATACTGATTAGTGGCATTGAGAATAAAGAATAAAGAGGAAATGAATATGGAAAACAAAGCAAAAGTGATTTTTGGAAATGAGATGCCAGGAAGTGTAGTGAAAAAGGCAGAGCGTTCCAAGAAAAAGTATATGCGAAAGTTCGGTGATGATTCAAAAAAGAACTATTCATTGAAAATTGAGGATAACGCGTATATTGGCAGTCAGCTTGGAGTCAAGAATATTATGATTGGCGAAGGAAAGGGACAGGATTTTGATTTAGAGAAAGGCATTATTGTTGGAAATATCAGAATGGGATTTGGTCATTATCGAATATCTATGGCAATTGCATCTGCTGCCAATGCCATGGGATATACACCATACTGGATGGATCTGAATTCTTATTCCCAGACAACGGGAGGAAAGGTGATTCAGAATCAGAATAAGATGTATTCTATGGGATCACGAATTTCACAGAAGAGTAGATTGTTTAACCATGTTGTGTGGGAACCTTTGAATTATGAGGGATTTAAGAAGATTTCCTACAATGCAGCGGATCAGATGAATGCAGAGTTGATGACACCAGTATTTGCAAATGTACCAAAGGAGATTCCGCTGGTGGCTACGCATGTATGGCCAGCACAGGCTGCAGTTCATGCGGGGATGAAGCATGTTGTGAATGCGATTCCAGACAATTGGCCAATGGCATTACATTTGGCAGAGGGAAGCCTTCATACAGTACAGACACATTCATCATTACTTGGATATCGCACATTGAATGGTATGAATGGCCAGAAGCTGTTAAAACCCATGTCAGCAAAGGATATTCAGTATACAGGTCATTATATTGATCATGA
>JAQUVV010000154.1 GCA_028693195.1 Lachnospira sp. | reverse complement strand
CAAACCTGTCGTTGCACTGGTCGTCATTGCAGGAGCTTCACTTGGCGCTGAGACAGGATTTCTGGTTGGTGCAGTTACGATGCTGGTTTCCAATATGATTTTCGGTCAGGGACCATGGACACCATGGCAGATGTTTGCACTGGGAATGACGGGATTTCTTGCTGGAATACTATTCTATAGAAAATCATCAGAAGTTCCTATGTCTATCAAAGAAATGTGGATTCGAGTGGCAGCGCTGGCAGTATATGGTGGAGCGGCTGCAGTCATTCTATACGGCGGAATTATGAACTTAGGTTCGCTGATTATGGCACATAGTGTGATGAATCGAGCAACCATCATAAGCTACTATGTGGCAGGACTGCCCTTTGATTTGATTCGTGGCGTGGCAACTATTATATTTACAGCATTGCTTGCCAAGCCTTTTATGGAGAAGATTGAAAGAACCAGGAAGAAATATGGAAAGATATAATGCAGGTTGAAATGTAGCCCTGAAAGGAATGGAGATTAAGATGGGACAAAGAAAATTACGTATCAGAAAAAATGTTGCTGGCAAATTGCTGATTATTTTAGCCATACTGCTGATATTTGCCGCCGTATGTATGGCTGTGGTTTATATGAGGTATCATCCAGGAACCATTCATCAGGGAAACAATCGCTACTCCATTGGAAATTACAGTATAGAGAAGCTGGGACTTTCGCCGATTGATAAGATCATTGGGAAAGCGGAGGGAATGGAAGGAAAGTATGATATAGCATATTTTGAGGCCTCCGTTGACCAGAAGGGAAATGTTGAAACATTTAAAGTTTCAGTTAATGCATACATTAATGATGAATACGCGGGAACTGCAAGATTAGACTATTCGAATCATCAGTTGACATATACGGCTCCAGAAATTACAACCAATATGCTTGTGTATGAATATGATGAAAATGCGTCTTATGCATATTTAAATGACTGCTTTAAGAAAATCCCACTGAAGGAACAGATTGCGCAAGCCGGTCTGGAAAGAAATGTGGTGCGGTATCAGCCAAAGACACAGCTTGAGGAAGGAACACCAATATATGATGGCAGAAGCAGTACGGATTTTGCTGTATTAAGTGAGGAAGAATACCAGGCGGGAAATGCAGGAATCAGCGACGGTAACACAAATGTAGTGATTCGGTTGTATAATGGAACAGGCCTTGTGACAGGAACCCAATATCTATACGTATTTCAGCCGGCAGATGAATCCACAGCCGTAGGGAATGATTTTGTCTATATGGAAGGGGATTATGTAATCAATCATGGAATCATGAAGGTCACTAGAAACTTCGGAAAAGATTGGATTAATGTGGATATTACAGCCGAGCAGATTGAAGAATCACTGGCATTCAGTCCGGATCAGATGTCCTTTATGCCGGAAAGTATCTTCATATCTGGAGATGAGACATTACCTATTGCACTGCTTTGTGGCACTTCACCAAAAATCAAGCTTTTATCACGGGGCTCATCTGAGTGGAAGACAATCACACTTCCCGAACCTGAAAACCAGATGCTGATCGAGTACAGGAAAGGGTTTACGAAGCGTGCAATTGGATTTGTTATACCGGAAATTGGTTATTGTGCCCTAGGGACAGACTGGTCCATGGGCAGCGGAGAGGCAAAGTTGATTTACTTTACCCATGATGGTGGAAATACATGGACAGAGAGTGCATTTCCATTGCAGAACAGCAGTACAACGCTTGTAGATATGAATATGGCAGATGAGAATACTGCAGTAGTTTCAGTGATGAAACGGGGAACGGATGCATATCCAACAATCTATTTGACCACAGATGGCGGAACGAGTTGGGAGGTAACAGAGATATCCTTTGCGGGGCTTGGGATAGAGATACAGTATTTGGGAGATATCATTGATTTTACCAGTGAGAATGGAGTCTTTTCCATAACATTTGGACAGGAGAATGATGGAACCAGGACAGCAACCTATGAGTCCAGTGATAACGGAAAGAGCTGGACGTTGAGTGGAACGGGAAAAGCAACGGTTCATACGGTGGGATAGCGTATGAATACAGAAAGACAGGAGACGAGGACAGATGGCAAGGCAGCAGATAGAAGAATTAAGATCAGTGATGAAAGCACATGGGATTGATGCATATTTGATTGTGACCGATGATTTTCATGGTTCAGAATATGTTGGTGATTATTTCAAATGTAGAGAGTATGTTTCAGGATTTGATGGTTCCGCGGGAACGTTGGTAGTGACCCAGAAAGAAGCCAGATTATGGACGGATGGCAGGTATTTCTTGCAGGCAGCAGAGCAGCTTGCAGGAACTGGAATTGCGTTGATGAAGAGTGGGGAAGAAGGTGTTCCAACCATTGATGTGTACTTGTATGATGCATTAGGAGATGAAAAATGTGTTGGATTTGATGGACGTACAGTCACAGCAGCCTATGCAGACTTTTTAAAGAAACGACTTGTGAACAGAAGACTTTGCTGGAAAGAAGATATTGATTTAGTTGGGGAAATATGGAAAGAAAGACCAGCCATGTCGGCTGAGCCTGTGTGGCTTTTAGATGAAAAATATGCAGGAAAATCAAGAGCTCAGAAGCTGACTGATTTAAGGAACGAAATGAAGGAGAAGAAGGCCGACTGTATACTGATTTCTGCTTTGGATGAAATCTGCTGGCTTTACAATATTCGTGGAAACGATGTGGAGTATAATCCAGTTGCCCTATCCTACACACTCGTATTTGAGAATCATGCATACCTGTATATGAATTTAGAGGCAGTTTCAGATGAGGTAAGAAGGGAACTGGAGACGGATGGAATTAAGCTTCGGGATTATCTTCAGATTTATAGAGACTTACAGGATTTAGAGGTTGAACAAAAGAATGAGAAATTGGTTTTGCAGTGTGACAAGAGCGCAGTAAATACAGCATTGCTTTCTAATATTCCTTCATCAGTAAAGATGGTTTATGCCGTAAGTCCAGTCAAGCTTGCGAAGGCAGTCAAGAATGCCACAGAGATGGAGAATGAGATTTCTGCACATATTTCTGATGGCGTTGCAGTAACAAAGCTGATTTACTGGTTAAAGAAAGCATATAAAGAGGAAGAATGCATTAGAATCACAGAGCTGGATATCTGCAATAAGCTGGAGGAATTTCGTAAGGAGTCAGAGGATTATCTGGGACAGAGCTTTGCACCTATTGCGGGAAGCGGACCACACGGTGCAATCATTCATTATGAACCTACGGTGGATTCGAATATAGAAATTGTGGATAACAGTTTTGTTTTACTGGATACTGGTGGACATTATCTGAGAGGAACCACGGATATTACAAGAACGATTTCTTGTGGAACATTGACAGAGAAGCAGAAGCGAAATTATACAGCAGTGTTATGTGGAAATTTGAATATAGGAGCAGTTTATTTTAAGCATGGTTGTACAGGAGCGAACTTCGATTATCTGGCAAGAACAGCTCTGTGGCAGCTGGGGCTGGATTATAATCATGGAACAGGCCACGGCGTTGGATATTTATTAAATGTACACGAAGGACCCAATGCAATTCGATTGAAGAATTCGGACAACTCCGTAGGAACAGTATTAGAGGAAGGGATGATTACATCGAATGAGCCAGGTGTTTATCTGGAGAATCAATATGGAATTCGTTTGGAAAACCTGATTATGTGTGTTAACGATAAGAAAACAGAGTATGGTCAGTTTATGAAGATGAAGACCTTGACGCTGGTTCCGTTTGATCGAGAAGCAATAGATGTAGCTATGCTGGACAGTAGACAATTAGAACTTTTGAACAAGTATCACCAGAGAGTCTTTGAAGAAATCGGACAATATCTGGACGAAGAAGAAAAGGCATGGCTAAAGCTTGAGACGGCGCCGTTGTAAAAAGAAAGTTTCATAAGAAGAAGCAAACTCATGATAGTTATCAGATGAATAGAGTAAAAATTTCTATATGATATTTATTATGAGTTTGTTTATTTTGTACATATTTTATTTAAAACTAATATATTTCATTGAAATGTATTTGAGTTTATGATAATATTTGAAAAGAAGATGTTTATATAAAATCACAGGTGAGACTCCTGAGGTGTTTTGTATAGATTCAGTGCAACAGGAAGTAGTCGTTGCAGATATTACCCAATATTAACAAATAGAAAGATTGCAGATATATTTAGTTTTGTATTTGTAGAAATATCCATGTTTACAATACACAAAAAGTGTGTATAATATATTATATAAAGGAGAATGCATGAAGAGAAAGGATCTTATTAAAAGATTAGAACATGCGGGATTCATATTCGAAAGACATGGCGGAAGCCATGATGTGTATGTTCGTGGCGATGAATATGAAACAATTCCAAGACACAAGGAAATCAATGAACGGCTTGCAAGGGCGATATTGAGAAGAAGAGGATTATCCTAAATAGGGTGGAGGTGCATAGAATGAAAAATGTTTACCCAGTAATATTTACAGATGAAAAAGAATGTGTTCTTGTAGAGGTGCCAGATTTTGAGATTTTTACAGAAGGTAAAGACTTATCGGATGCAATTGAAATGGCTAGAGATGCAATTGAAGTTAAAATTGTATCTATGGAAGATGCAAAATTAGATATACCGGTTCCTTCCGATTTTAAAGAAATAGATATTCGAAAAAGCGAATTTTTCAAAGATGGAAAAACGATTATTTCTTTGGTGGATATTGATTCTACGGAATATCGAAGAAAGGTTGATACGAAAACAGTGCGGAGAAATGTAGCACTGCCAAGCTGGTTGAATTATGAGGCAGAACATGCGGGAATTAATGTATCGAGGGTTCTTCAAGAAGCATTAATGAATACTTTAAATGTATCTAGAAGCCGATGATATGGAGAACAAGTGTCATGGGCTACGGTCAATTCGCACACTAGCGTCTTGAACTTCGTTCAATCCGCACGCGACTGTCGGACTTCTTCCTCGCGCCACGTTGGTGAGCCAACTAGTCAATTGATGTTCCATCAATTGACACGCGACTGTCGTCGCGTTAAAAAGGAGAGCATCAAGCCCTCACACAAGTAAACTTGCGTCGGACTTGATGCTCCCCTTTTTAGTGTGGCTCGTAGTTTCGCGGTTATCTTTGTACTTCGTTTCCACTTTCTGAGAATGCAAGCTTCATTACTTCATCTACAGATACAAGGTTAAAATCACCGCTGACAGTATGCTTTAAGCAGCTTGCTGCATTAGAGAATTCAACAGCCTTCTGAGGATCGAAGTTGTTGATGAGACTGTAGATAATACCAGCGCAGTAGGCATCGCCAGCACCGATGTAATCTAAGATGTGCATGAAGTATTCCTTGCTGTAATAGGCTTTTCCTTCTGTGTAAATCATAGACTGTAACTTAAATGTTGTGATTGATGTTTCTGTACGCCATACAGATGCAACCATCTTGAATGGGAAGCGCTTCATCAATTCACTTGCAATATAAGCATTCTTCTCTTCCTTTGACTTTGAAGCATCCATAGAGAAAATACCGACAGCATCATCTTCATTGGCGATACAGATATCTACATAATCACAGATTTCTGTCATCACTTCATTTGCCTTTTCACTAGACCAGAGCTTGCTGCGATAATTCAAATCACAGCTGACCGTCAGTCCCTTTTCTTTTGCTTTCTTACATGCAGTTAATGTAATCTTTGCCATGTTGTCACTGATGGCTGGAGCGATTCCAGAGAAGTGGAACCAGGTTGCATCAGCGAATATATGATCCCAGTCAAAATCATCTTCACTTGCAAGAGCAATAGCGGAACCAGTTCTATTATAAATCACATTAGATGGTCTCTGGCTGGTTTTCTTTTCCAAGAAGTAAATACCAATCTGGTCGCCACCACGAGTAATCATGCTGGTATCAACACCATACTGACGGAGTGCATTGACAGCGGACTGACCAATGGTATGTGCAGGAAGCTTTGATACATAACTGGTATCAACGCCAAAGTTTGCAAGTGAAACAGCTGTGTTTGCTTCACCACCACCATATACAGCTTCAAAGCTGTGACACTGGGTAAAACGTTCGTTGTTTTCTGGAGAAAGACGAAGCATAATCTCTCCAAATGTGATAATTTTGTTCTTCATAATTCTTTTCCCTAATCCTAATCTAATATATTTTTAACTTTTATAAGCAGAACTGAAACATTTTTCCTCTGCTTATGCGCGTACATTATAGCATATTTTTAGTAAAATGCATGAACAAATTTTATGTTTTTGCTTTTTTAAGAAAAAAATGTGAAATGTATGATTTATTTTGGTATACTAGTATGCGAACATCTTTTATGAATTAGATTGAAGTAATTTATATAAGTATTGAAATAAAATTCAGATGTGGATTATAGCTATAAAATTGTTGTAACTGTTCAGTACCTTCACAGTCACAAAGCTCTGCATGCACAGAAATTGCATTAAAATGCAATTTCGCGCTGATAAACTCGGGTTTTATGCAGTTATACTGCAAAAACACCTCGCGGAATGGTACCTTCTGAACAGTTACAAATTGTTCTAGTATTAGATGAACGAATAGAAAATAAATTGAGGTAATTATGATTAGAGAAGGAACGCTGGAAGATATTTCTGATGGAAAGTTATACTGGGAAAATGATATGGTAAAGGCAGATACCAATAGCTGTAGCGGCTGTAAATCCGTATGCTGTCATGGAATGGGAGATACCATCAAGATAGATCCATACGATATAT
>JAQUVV010000153.1 GCA_028693195.1 Lachnospira sp. | reverse complement strand
TGCTAAAATCTCAATTACAAGCCGCATAATGACTGATCTTTGATAACTGAATAACTGCCAGGTATTGAATTTTCAAGGTGCATAGCTAATTTCTATGTGCGAAGTTTGAGTATTTTTATCCAAAATGCTTCTAAACTCATCCGCCGAGTTTCCTTTTCTATATAATTCCTGTATGGCCCAGATTGAATGCAAATTGTCTTTATAACAGTGCTTATACAGTTTTAGTAATCCTGGTTTATCAAATATCATTTCATACATCATGAATTGATTGTTTGCAAACTGACCAAAATACTCTTCCCACACCGGAAGCTTTTTGTTTTTCTTCATATTCTGGATTGGATCCATCGGCATTAAATTCCACAACTCATCATTCATGACAAAGTTTCTTGGTATAAAGTGATCCACTGCATAACTTTCTCTGTTTATGTCACCATCCATAAATACATTTTTTACCGGACGTATTTCAAGGATTGCATCCCAAAGTTTTCTTACATTATCCAGCTTTCTTGCTTTCTCATCATCTTGAGCTAATTTATATACAATCCCCGGGACTTCTGGGTTATTATTCTGCAACCACTTAATCTTCTCATACTTTATCCATCCAATAATTGAGACCATATTATCTTGAATCATCTGAATCCAGCCATCATTGAATGTGACAACCTTTTTCAAACTTTTATCATCACCAAATGTATATGGCAGCAAGAGTTCTGAACCACTGAGCTTATTATAGTAAGCTATCATTCTTCCGGCACTACTCTCCAGATTTATCTTTTCCGCTCCTTTATTTGCAAACCCAGACAAGGCTTTATATGGTACATTTTTTGTAAGCTCCGTCTTATATGAATGTAGCTCTTTATCATCAGAAAACTCAACTAATTTGTACATAATCTGTATTTCATTAGCATTACTTGGTAACTGAGTTAGTTCATATAATCTAGAAACTGCTTTTTCAAGATTATCTTTTACATCTCCATCCCCATAAATCCCGCTTAAATGGATATGATATTCCTGAACAGGGAACCATGCATTCACAATCATTTTATTTATAATTTCATCATATGTAGCCTCTGTTCTATTAGCAGATATCAGCTGGACAATTGCTTCAAGCCAATAAAATTTATAACAATATGAAGGAGAATTCATCATCTTTGAAAAGCCTTCTATATCAAGTTTATTGTAATAATTACTATCGATTATTAGCTCAGCCAATATCTCACCTTCTCTCTATCAAAACAACATTAATCTGCTTTCTTTTTGTTCTTTCTAGGATCCTCTGGTTTCTCTGCACTTTTAGGAATCATCCACATTCTTCCCATCATGACAGCGCCTTCAATGCGTCCTTCTTTGCAATAAATCGCCACTCTTCTCTGAGATACATTCCATTTTTTTGCACAATCTGCTGAAGTTAAATATTCCATTCTGTGTCCTCCATATAAAACGACAACATGTCACATTAATTATATTCGAATACGCGAACACTTTCAAGATAAATATTCTATGTTGCGAACACTTTTCTATATGTTGACAGCATGGACACACAGCTGTGCTTTATACTTACGAAAAGCATAAAAAACAAGCTACCGAGAAATCCTCGATAGCTCAATTTCCATTTCTTTTAGCAACATATACACTAGTAATTCTTTACCAACTTATCCGTACCAAAATAATATTTTCCATTTTCAAGTACAAACATATTCAATACCGTAACATGACAGCTTCCTTGATGTAATTCTATCGCCAAAGAATATTTACCATCCGACAACCCAAAATCATTCATATTCATTCGATATTTCCAATATAACATTTCGCCAGAAAGTTTTTGTGCTGTTCCCATTACATTTCCTTTTTCGTCTGTAAGGTCATTTTCTAGCGTTTCTTTTGCTAATAACAATTTGTCTTTAGAAATATCTATATTTAAAATTTCCTCATCTGAAATATCTCTAATAATTATTTTTGCATCACAATAATTATCATCTATCGCGTTCTGCAATTCAACTAATCCATTTTCTCCAAACGTGCAAATAAATTGTCCTCTTGTATTTGTGATTATCCCTAATGACATAGCAAATACCACCAATGCTACCACACCGAAAACTAGACATCTCTTAAGGACATTCCAAATCTGTCTCCATGGTATCGATTTTCTTTTTTTATCCTTCACAGAAATCACACACGCTATAAAAATACTTATAATGGAAATAGAAATTGATACTATTCCAATTATGTTTTTCTGTGTTACTAATGCTACAACCCCATACACACCTACAATAACTAAAACAAGCCCGAGCATTATTTTAAAATCTTTAATTAGTTCCGAATACTTTTTGTCTGATATATCATCATAGCTTCTAAAATTCGAATCGCAAACATTACATCTATTAAGATCATTTACTACAAATACAACTATATCCCAGAGTATTACCAGTGCACAAGATAACGGCACAATAAATATCGACCACATAAACACATAATGTATATATCCGCTCTGTGGCCAGACTTTCAATACATCTTGAACGCATTTAAACAAAAAAGAACAGATTGTAGCTACAATTGCTATTACTGCAATTATTGTTCCAGTACGTGATGAACGTCTAACTTCTAATTCCGGATTTTCCTTATCAGTCCCTATCTCAACATTACTTACATTAGCACACTTGTTTTCTATTTTCTTTTTATTTTTTCTTTTTTTTCCCATTATTTATCCTTCCTGTATTATCACACTAATAATTTATTAAAATATAAAGGATCATGCATCTCTACATGATCCTCCAATGTTTGTTATAGTTACAGTAATTTACTTATCGCCGCCAATTTTTCTTTAATACTAAATCCTTTCGTTGCAGCTAAATTTCTAATCCACTCTGTATCTTCACTCCTATAAGGATCTTTGAGAAATCTTTTTATGAACTTGCTAACCTGGCTTTTAAACGACCAGTTCAAGTTTGACGAATTATTAATCAGATTGAAATCTTTAACAGTCTGATGCTCATCAACAAAGCCTACTAAATATCGCAATATTAGAACATCTGCAAATGTAAATGGCATGATGTCATCATCAAACTGTAACAATGACATGTAAGGTCCGCCTTGTTTTGTGTCATCAGTCACCAGCGAATATGCACCAATAGTTTGAGCCAATGATATTGCATATACCTCCCCCAAATCGCCACTACCATACAAGTTTCTATTTTCCAAAACATTATTCTCAAAAATTTTGTAAACCTGTAATTCCTTCAGCTTCTGATTTGTGTATAATTCAATCTTTCCTGATGCAATATCATAATCAACCTTATCCAGTATTTCCTGACCATGATTTTCTAGTTCAATATTGCGGATTTGCTCGTAGATAAATACCCCTTTATCAAAGAAATCAAACAAAATATCCTGAAGTCCAGCCTTATAGAAATGGATAATTACATTTGTATCTAAAGAGGCTCTCAATCGTCTAACCCTCCTATCAAATCATCCAAATCATCTTCATGCTCTGAAGGTGTAAAAATTTTATCACTAACATCATCTATGCTAAGTCCGTAACAAGCAAGTACACGCTCCAATGTTTCCTTAGGAACCGCATTATGATTGTAATTATAGATAACATAATCAATATACTCATATGGAATATCAATTACTTCACTAGCTTCATTCAGTTTGCTATTGCCACCAACTCCACGAAGTAAATTACCTACTTTCATCTCAGTTTTCGCATTGTCAAGTCTAATCTTTTGATCTGTGTCAATCACGCCAAGACTTTCTAAACGATTCAATGCCATATCAAAACTTACATTGAACTCAGACATAATCCTAGCAATGTCCATTGCCGATAGTCCATTTTCTTGAAAGTCCTGAATTTCTAGATCAATAAATCTATGGGCATCATCTGAAGGCATCAACAAACAAGCTGCAAAATAGTTAGCTTCCTGTTCCTTTTCATCGGTACTTCTTCCACTAATCGTTATACTGTCATCAATAAAAGAACTTGCATCATTCAAATGTAAAATCACATGCCCTATTTCATGAGCAAGTGTAAATATTTCTCTGGACAATCTACTACAGCTATTAGTAAAAATAACGATATCATTATCCCTCTTTGCCATAAATCCAAGGTCTGCATTTTCTCCAAGCGGATACCTTAAAAGCTTATAGCCCATTCTTTCACATTCTTTAAACAAGTCGATAATTCCATACCTGCCAATTTTACAATTTGCTCTAAAAGAATCAGCTTTTATGCGAATTTCGCGTTTTCTTGTCTCCTGCATTCACCTACCTCCTAAAGCATATCTTTGTGCTGAAGCTTTGCACACATATGCTTGTTCGCATAAAACAAATCAAGCATATCAAATATTTTTTTAGAAGATTCATTATCCTCTCCAGCTCTATACTGAACAACAGGAGTTTCATCAAGAACTCTTGTAATATCTCCTACTGTAACACCAAGAACCTCGGCAACTTTAGAAAGGATATCCAGTGTAACACTATTAGTTCCACTCTCAATTCTTGCATACTTTTGTCTGCTGATACCAATCTGATCAGCAACCTGCTCCTGAGTGAAATTATTTGCGCTTCTTAATGCCTTAATACGGCTTCCTAATAATTCATTCATGATTATCCCTCCATTTCTATGTACTAATATTCTATCATGGATTTGAGAAAAGTCAATCGAAATGTTATGTTTCCGTAACATTCGTCTTGTCTCATGTTACAAATCTCGCCCCGCAAACTGTGGCATATCATGATTTACCTCAGCCCTATAATAGCTACTTATCGTGCTTCCCGCATTGAACAAACTAGCAAGTAGATAGCTCTTGATATTCCGCACCTTGGTAGTATTCTTCCCAAGACAGGCAATCACATACTCCACATGAGAATAATTAAGCTTTAGGAATTTACTTTTTACAAAGTTATTTGGGTATACACCTCCTGCAATGGTGATCTCATCGTTTTTAGACAGAACAGTCTCCAGAATCAGTTCAAAAATCCCCTCTACCATCTCATGATCATAAGGATGAGCAAGAAGAAGGCTGTCGTAATCAATATTCTCCTTGATAATTTGGCTATAGCCTTCCATCTCATCAATCGCATCCTGATTATGATTGATAGATAAGATAGTATTACTCATATTAGTCTTATTTATATTATTCTTATTAGGGTTCAGATTCTGAACACGGTCGTGTTCATTTTCCAGACACGTATGAGTTCGATTATTGAACGCGCAAGGCTCTTCCGAGTTCGTTTTCTGAACTCGTGAGGCAGAGTTATCCACATTTGGAGAGTCTTCTTCCACAGATGCAGCTCCAGTTCTTGCCTCATCAGAAACTTCGCGCACTTTCTCCTCTGCGGTCTCGTCTTCACATATAAAGTTCATCACATAGAACACACTTGCCTTAGCAATTCCCATATTTTTCTTCTCAATAAGACCTATGCCACTCTCACTATCAAGTTCCTTAAGAAGCGCTACTGCCTTTGTCTTACCACAATTAAGCGTATCCATAATATCTTCCAAGCTGTAATTGATATAAACTTTGCCATCCTCATCCAGCCATTCATTCGCCAGGGACAGACTCATCCTATCAAGCATCAGAGCATAAAGAGTCTTAGCATCATTGCTAAGCCCTCTAAAGCACTCTTTTTCATATAAAGCACGAGGAAGTCGGAAGAATGCATTCTGGCTTGCCTGTGCACTTGTGTAATAGCTGTATGTTATTTTCTCACTCAAACCGCTTCCTCCCTTCATACAACTCTCTTGAGATATAGCTTCATATCATCGGATTTCTCAGCTATCTCTACTAATCCAAATCTTTCTAATTCCTCAATAGCTGTAATAGCTTCTGCCTCATCCCAGTTAAGTTCTGCACAAATTGCAACTACATTTGCCAGAATATATACATGTTCCTTCTCATCAATCCATCCCATCTCTACAGATTTCTGTTGTTTCTCCATAAGCACCGCATACATAATCTTTGCTAAGGCTGTCATTGTCTTAAATGGCTCCTCTTTCATAAAAGCCTTTGGAATATAGAGATAATCATATTGTTCTGCCTGCTTTCCATAAATATAATTGAACTTCATACTCTATTCCTCCCTAAACGCTTCCAAATATTCATCAATCATCTTGGTATCGATTAATACAATTCTTCTCACATGGATAATGGCATGTGCCTCAGCTGCCATCATGCGGAAGGTATTCGGACTTACAGAGTAGCGCTTTGCTCCCTCACTGATGCGAACATATCGCTTCTCACCAATCATTTCCGGCTTAATGTTTTCCGGTAACTTTTCATTTTTTGACATTAAAAAAACCATCCTTTCCTTCATGTGAAGTACTTAGATGGTTTAAGTCCAAAAGGCTACGATGTAGTGAAAATTACTTTGACTACAATTTTACGACGGTCACTGTCGTAAAAAATTTCTCGCTTTTTGATTGATTTTTAATTGATTGGAACATGCTTCATTGACTAAAAGGTCAAATGCATTATTCTCCACTGAAGTCCAAATAGCCCTTTTTAAGCCATTTGTGAATCGTCGTATTTTCGAATCATTTTCCGGTGATTTGGACTGATTCGGACTGATTTTCAGTCTATTTATCGATTGATTTCATTGTCGGAAATACTTGCAAGTACATCTTCATATCTCATTACATCTCTGTATATGAAGCTTTTCTGCTGATTACCAACTCTATATCTCAGCGTATAACACTTCATATCTAATTGCTAATATGTTGCATTATGCGT
>JAQUVV010000152.1 GCA_028693195.1 Lachnospira sp. | reverse complement strand
CAAAACATTGAGACGACAGGCTTACGGATATCGTGATGATGAATATTTCTTTCTCAAACTATTTGATGTTAGTAGGAAGAGATATGTTCGAAATCCGTTATCCCACAAAATTTGTGATTGAGCCAGATTTTATTGACGTGCGAATTGTGCATACCTATAATGGTAAATAGAAAGAAGGAGGTGGGGTGGAAGTGTTGAAAAATGAACTTAAAAGATATATTGATCTTCATATACATCTAGATGGTGCGATTACTGTAGAAATAGCAAAGCGACTTGCACAGATTCAGGGGATTAAGTTGCCTTTAGAAGATGATGAGGAACTTTTAAATCTGTTGTCTGTACCATCGGATTGCACGAGCCTCAATGATTTTTTGGAGTGTTTTGCATTACCCTGTAGTTTGATTCAGAGTAAACAAGGAATTAGCGAAGCGGTTTACTTGATATCTGAGAATATGAAGAAACAGGGGATAATCTATGCAGAGATTCGATTTGCCCCCTCTAAATGTATGGATAAAGGGTTGACACAGGAAGAAGCAGTACAGGCGGCGCTGGAAGGATTAAATCGTACAGATTTAAAGGTGAACCTGATTTTGTGCTGTATGCGAGGTGCTGACACCAAGGAAAATCGTGATATAAATAGAGAGACGATTGAAGTAGCAAAGAAATATCTTGTAAAAGATGGCGGCGTTGTTGCAGTGGATTTGGCAGGTGCAGAAGTCCTTTTTCCAAATGAATATTATATAAAAACATTTGCGTTAGCTAGAGAATATGGGATTCCATTCACAATTCATGCAGGAGAAGCAGCAGGTGCGGATAGCGTGAAATCTGCAATTGAAATGGGTGCGGCAAGAGTTGGACATGGCGTAAGACTTGAAGAAGATGAAGAATTATTGAAATTGGTTCGTGACAGACAGATACCACTGGAAATGTGTCCGACCAGCAATAGTCAGACGCGTGCAGTGGAGAGCATGGACAATTATCCTTTGATTCGATATCTCGACATGGGATTAATGGTGACTTTGAATACAGATGATCCTGCTATAGAGAGGACAGATATTGCAAGTGAATATCAATATATGCAAGAGAAGTTCGGGCTAACAGCAGAGCAAAAGAAGCAGTTGTTATTGAATGCGGTTCATGCAGCCTTTACCAGCGATGAAGTAAAAGATAAATTGCGACAAATGATATATTAAGAGGTATGTAATTGAGAATGAATATGAATGCAGAAGAAAGAAGGATATAAATTACTGTGAGCAGAATCATAGAATCATCAGAATACAACATAGATAACACAGGAAAAACACTGGAGACAGGGAAGCTTCAGAGTCTCATTGACCGCGCGTCGAAGGAACAGGCGACTCTTCATCTGAGCGGTGGAATATATCTTACGGCGGCTTTGTTCTTAAAGAGCAATATGCAGCTGGTTATGGATGAGGACACGGTTCTTCTAGGAACTACAGATGAAAGTCAGTACGATCTTGTAGATACTAGAATTGCTGGAATTGAGATGCAATGGTATCCAGGAGTTCTCAACATTTATAATCAGGAAAATGTAACAGTGACAGGTGGTAGCATTGATGGTCAGGGACCTTACTGGTGGGCAAAGTACTGGGGTGTAGATATGAAAGGCGGTATGCGAAAGGACTATGATTCAAAAGGAATCCGCTGGGCTTGTGATTACGACTGTCTGCGTGTGCGAAATATGTCTGTACAGAACTCTTCGAATGTAATAATCAGGAATTTGACATCTAGGAATTCTGGCTTCTGGAATATTCACATTTGCTATAGCCATGATGTGCTGGTAGACGGAGCAAGAATTACTGGAAATGGCATGGAGAGTCCAAGTACAGATGGAATCGATATTGATTCTTGTCACGATGTGACTGTAAGGAATTGTATCACGAATTGCAACGATGACAGTATCTGCATTAAATCAGGACGGGATGCGGACGGGATGCGGGTTGGCAGAGAGTGCCACGATATTCTCGTAGAGGATTGTGAGATTCGTGCTGGCTTTGGTGTGACCATTGGAAGTGAAGTATCTGGAGGTGTTCGTAACATTCATATTCGTAATATGAACTATAGTGGAACAGATTGTGGGTTCCGAATCAAATCATCCCGTGTCAGACATGGCTATATTCAGAATGTGCTGGTTGAAAATCTGACCATGATGAATGTGAAATATCCGATTCATATGAATTTGGATTGGAATCCAGAATACAGTGTGTGTACACTTCCAGAAGGTTATGAGGGAGAAATTAATAATCGATGGAAGAGTCTATTGATTCCTGATGATACCAGTGTTCCAAAGACACAGCTGAAAGATATTGTGATTCAAAATGTGAAGACTGAAATGACAGATGATTATGAAGGAATCAGCCGCGCATTCGATATTGTGGGATATGAGGATGAACCCATTAATGGTATTTGTTTAGAAAATGTGTCTATGCACTGCAAGGAGTATGGAAGAATCGCATGTGTAAAGAATCTTTCCATGAATCAGGTCAATATAGATGCAGTAATGTCATATGACGAAAAGAATGACGAGTATGATAATCGGTAGAAATCATAAGTTGCTGTGAACATAGTGAACAGTAATAATCGGAAAGAAATCGGAAAGAATGATGTGAGACGCGATTGATGGATAATTGACAAGAGAGTGTTAATACTGTATAATGCCAGTAGGCAAAAGAAATTGGATGTGTTCCGAATCGGTACACAAAGCGAAAGCTCCTAGGTGGTCAGATCTAGGAGCTTTCTTAATGCTAGTTGTCGAAATTGTCACTGTCTAGCCATTTGCAAATGAAGTAGGCTACGACACTTGCTGCGACAGAAACAAAAAAAGAAATCTATCATATCCAAAGAAATTTATTTCACAATGCGTAAAATCGTATATTGACAATATAATGTGTTTGCATATAATAAAAGTAGTAATGTAAAATGTAAGTTTTGAAAGAGGTATTTTTTGTTAATTGCATAGTTAAGGAAAATAAGAAGAACAGAATATAAGATTTTCTAGCAGGAAATGATTCGAATCAAGGTAGAATCAATATGATGCTTGAGCAGGTAGATGAATGGATTACTGAATCGTCTATCCTTTATTTCTTATACTCTAAATCTAAAATCTGCTTATTTTCCTTTTTGTTGAAGCGTATTTACCGAACAGTTGGTGAATACGTTTTTGTTTAATCATAACCAATAATAAGGAGATTAACGAACTATGAACGAAAACGAAAATATCTTAGGATTTCAATATATCAGAGAACAATTGATGGAGCTTGCCAGCACAGAACAGGCAAAGAAACATTTGCAGGATTTGATGCCTTATATGAAAGAGGCAGAGCTTCGAAAGAATATGCGTGAGACTACGGAAGCAAGAGAATTGTTGAATAAGGTCGGAGCTCCTCCGATTCCTGCGATGCTGGGGATGGAAGAACTTGTGACAAAGGCAGTATCCGGAGACCTGCTTCTTCCGGAGGATATGGAGAATGTGGGAAGCTGTCTGGCAGCAGTTAGAAGGTTGAAGGATTATCTGAAGCGGGGACAGCGATTTGGAATTGGCCTTTCTTATTACAGTGAGAATCTGTCCGTGCTGGAAGAGTTGGAAAAAGAAATCGTGCGCTGTATTAGAAATGGCAGAGTGGATGATTATGCGTCTCAGGAATTGCGTGATATTCGCAGAAAGAAACAGATTCTTGAGGAAAAAGTCAAGGCGAAAGCAGAATCGGTAATGAAAGCCAATAAGTCTGCCATGTCAGATCAGTTTATTGTTAACCGAAGTGGACATATCTGTCTTCCGGTCAAGAGAGATCAGAAAGGAAAAGTGAAGGGCAGTGTGATTGACCAGTCAGCAACAGGAACGACATTGTTTATAGAACCTGAAGCAGTAGCATATTTATCGTCAGAATTGGAGATGCTGTTGATTGAAGAGGATACGGAAGAACGAAAGATTCTCTACACTTTAATGAATGAGATTGCCAATGAGCAGCAGGTGTTTGCAGAGAATATGGAGATGATTACCAGACTGGACTTTATTTTTGCAAAAGGGAAACTTAGTGCCAATCTTCATGGAGTGGAACCAGAGCTGCATATGGAACGGAGTATTCGCATTTGCAAAGGAAGACATCCGCAGTTGAATGAAAAGGAATGTGTACCACTGGATTTTGAAATGAATGTGGGAACTAGAGGAATGATTATAACGGGGCCTAATACTGGAGGGCAAACAGTTGCAATCAAGACTGTAGGACTTCTAGTATGATGGCTGGCTGTGGACTTCATGTACCGTGTGAAAGTGCGGAAATCTGCATGTTTAATCAGATTTTGTGTGATATAGGAGATGGACAGAATATTACAGATAACCTCTCTACATTCTCAGCACATATTACCAATGTAATTGATATATTGAACCGCGTTACGAAAGAAAGTCTGGTGATTCTAGATGAACTGGGATCAGGAACAGACCCATTGGAAGGTATGGGAATTGCCATAGCCATTCTGGAGGAACTAAGAAAAAGTGGGTGCATGTATCTAGTGACGACACATTATCCTGAAGTCAAGGAATATGCCAATCGCTATCCAGAAATTATGAATGCGAGAATGGCATTTGACAGAGAACAGCTAAAACCATTATACCGATTGGAAATCGGCAGTGCAGGGGAAAGCTGTGCATTATATATTGCGAAGAAGCTGGGACTGTCAGATGAAATGTTACGTACAGCAACCAGAGAGTCCTATGGAAAGGACAGTGCGAGACTGGAGCAGGAACTGGGTATTGCAGGAAGTAAGTATGAGAATGCGCAGGCTGCTACGTATGATTCCAATCAGAGGGACGAGCGTTCGTATGATTGTGAGAAGGTAGAGCGCGGTCATATCGACAAATCAAGGAGTAATAATGCGCCGAGACTCGTTCCGGAGATTGATGAACATAAAGTGCAGAATCAATTGGCGCTATATCATTGCGGTGACAGCGTCATCATCTCACCGGAGGGAAAGATTGGAATTGTAGTAAAGATGGCAGACGATAAAGGAAATGTTCTGGTTCAGCTACAGAAGGAGAAAATTGTTATTAATCACAAACGCCTAAAGCTGAAGGTCGCAGCCACAGAGCTATATCCAGAAGATTATGATTTTTCTATTATCTTCGATTCAGTGGAAACAAGAAAGGCAAGACATCGGATGGGAAAGGGGCATGATGTTGGGAAGTCAATTGATGTGGAGGAATATTAATGGCAAGTAGATGGAATTCTATACATGGATATAGAAGGATGTATTAGGAAATACTTGCTCAAGTTCTATAATTACGATATGATAATTCATATTTCAGTGCGTCGCAGCACAGGTCTGCACCATTAGCTAACTTCTAAAAATCAGTTGAAGTATGAGGTGACGTGGAATATGGAATGAGCACTGTAGAACTACAAGAAGGAGAAAATAGTTTATGAAGAAGATTTTTACCAGTCTTCCATTCAAATTACTGCTGGGTGTGGTTGCAGGAATTTTGATTGGACAGATTGCAAATGAAGGATTTATGCAGGTTGTTGTGACTTTAAAATACATTTTAAATCAGGTCATTGTATTCTGTGTGCCACTGATTGTTATTGGATTTATTACACCATCTATTACCAAGCTTGGAAGCAACGTAACGAAAATGCTTGGATTTGCAGTAGGAATTGCATATATATCCTCAGTTGGTGCGGCATTGTTTTCTATGGCAGCAGGCTATCAGTTGATTCCGATGCTTTCAATCAACGCGGAAGTTGAAGGACTAAAGGAGTTGCCAGCTGTTGTGTTCGAACTGAGTATTCCTCAGATTATGCCGGTTATGAGTGCGCTGGTATTCTCAGTACTCATTGGACTTGCAGCAACCTGGACGAAGGCGGAAACAATCACCAATGTTTTAGATGAATTTCAGAAGATGATTTTGGAAATTATCACGAAGGTGGTTATTCCAATCTTGCCAGTATTCATTGCACTGACATTCTGTGCATTGTCATATGAAGGAACTATTACAAAGCAGCTCCCAGTGTTCTTAGTAGTTGTGCTGATTGTTATGGCAGGTCATTATATCTGGCTTGCATTGCTCTATATTATTGGTGGGATTTATTCAGGACAGAACCCAATCAAGGTAATTAAGAATTATGGACCTGCCTATATTACAGCAGTGGGAACCATGTCATCAGCAGCAACACTAGGTGTGGCACTTCGCTGTGCGAAGAAGTCAGAGCCTGCGCTTCGAGACGATATGGTGAACTTTGGTATTCCGTTGTTTGCAAATATTCATCTATGTGGTTCTGTACTGACAGAAGTATTCTTCGTGATGACTGTATCGAAGATTTTATATGGAACAATTCCATCAGTTGGAACTATGATTTTATTCTGTGCATTACTTGGGATTTTTGCAATTGGTGCTCCTGGAGTGCCAGGTGGAACGGTTATGGCTTCTCTGGGACTGATTACAGGAGTCTTAGGATTTGGCGAGACTGGAACGGCGCTGATGCTGACCATCTTCGCGTTACAAGATAGCTTTGGAACAGCATGTAATGTGACTGGCGATGGGGCGTTGACCATGCTGCTGACAGGATTTGCAAATCGGCAGGAGAAGAAGGCGTAAATTCGAATTTAACGCGTTAGCAATGAGTCTTTTCTTATACGGCGAACGCCGTGCCCCCGATAGAACGTAGTTCTATCGAAAGTGCGCATGGCGTAGTATATATATAGAATTGTACTTTCATACTTCTAATATGAGCAAAAAAGTACAAAATATGTCTAAAATGTATTATATGCAATTAATA
>JAQUVV010000151.1 GCA_028693195.1 Lachnospira sp. | reverse complement strand
CTTTTGAGAAAATCCCATTTGGAAAATGGATTGTAAGAGAAATCCAGCAGCCAGAAGGTTTTGTTCTTGATGATACTTGCTATGAAGTGAATATTACGGAAAATGAGCAGGTTATAGAGGTGAAAATTGTCAATGAATATGTTTTTGGGAATATCAAACTTACAAAGGTAGATGCTGATTATCCAGATAATAAATTGGCAGGAGCAACTTTTGAACTATACAAAGATATAGATGGAAATGGAAAACTTGATAAAAATGACGAGCTTATAGGAAAACTTGATGAAACAAATAAAGGAATCTATGAGAAAAAGGAACTTCCATACGGAAAATATCTTGTGAAAGAAGTTAAAGCACCAGAAGGATTTGTCCTTGATACAAAGGAGTATAGCGTATTCATCGAAAATGACGAAACAACTTATGAGATTGAAAATAAAGCTGGAGTTGGATTTATCAATGAAGCGATGAAAGGAACTTTAAAAATTCATAAGACATCTACAGATGGGAAAGTAGAAGGTTTTACTTTCAGAGTCACTGGTGTGAATGGGTATGATAGAACTTTTACTACTGATAAAAACGGTAACATTGTAGTTGACGGTCTAAGAATTGGAACTTATAAAATTTCAGAGGTAAAAGATAATGTTTCAGTAGGATATATCCTGCCAGATGATAAGAATATTACCATTAAATATGACAAAACAACGGAAGTCACAATGCATAATACCATTAGAAAAACCCCTAAAACTGGAGATGATAGCAAAGCAGGATTATGGATAGCTTTGGCAAGTCTTTCTGCTTTAGGACTTGGCGTTACTACGGGACTTTACCGCAGAAAGAAAAAAGAAGGGAGTGAAAACTAATGTATGTAAAACCAATTATTGCACTGGTTTTGGTCGCATTCTTAGTGGGCGGCTTTATATTCTTAAAAATAAAAGATAAGAATAAATAGAAACACTTTTGGGGCGGGCTAAACACTTCGCCCTATTTTTATTGAAGGAGGTCAATATGAATAATCCAAATACCATCGAGGAAGTGGTTCTTTCCGTTTTGAAAGCAAGCACAGATGCTCGTAATGATGATATGAAACTGTATCTTATGGTATGTGATAGAGTCAATCCCTTTGTTGGAAGTAACAACATTGGAAACATTCCTTTTGCGGTGATTATGAACAATTATAGGGAGTTAAATTTGCCACATTTTGAGAGTGTTCGTAGGTCGAGAGCAAAGATACAGGCGAAACACCCTGAACTGGCTGGAGACCCTGCTTGTAGGAAAGGAAGGCGGCAATTAGAAGGGATGTATAAGAAATACGCAAAGAGTTAGGAGGAAGATAAGATATGGCAAATGAAGTTACAATGCAGCAAAAAGTTAAGGTTATTAGTAAACTTATTGATTCAGGCTGTGATACAGAAAAGAAATTGGCGAAACTAGATATGCCGAGTATTCTTAAAATCAAAGGAATCAGCATTCCCGATATGAATGTCATTATGAAGCTGCAGGAAACATCAAAAAGCGGAAAGCTTTATTCTTATTTATGTGGTGGAAGTGATGACATTGAAAAAAGCTAGGAGGTGAGAAATAAATGGCAAGAAAATACGACCTAATTTCAGAGCTTTATGAAAGAACTTGTTTTTCAATAACAGAAAATTCATTGAATTGGGAGAACTTTCTTAAAACTGCTGGAAAAAATTTCAGACTTCGATTTGATGAGCAGCTTTTGATATTTGCTCAACGACCTGACGCAACAGCAGTTCTTGAAATTGAAAAGTGGAATAAAACATTTGGAAGATGGGTCAATAGAGGAGCAACAGGAATTGCTGTTTTTGAGGATTTTACAAGAAAACGCCAACGACTAACTCATTATTTTGATATATCTGATACCCACGCCAGCAGGTATGCAAGACCCGTTCCTCTGTGGACAATGAATACGCAATATGAGAAAGAAGTAATCGAAACACTGGAAAATACCTTCGGCGGAGTGAATGACACGACTGACTTTGCAAAGGTAATTATGGAAAGTGTAAGTAATGCAGTAGATGATAATATTGACGATTACTTATCTGATTTTGATAGTGTTATATTAGGCAGTGATATGGAATATTTCTCTGATGACGAAAGAAAAGCGATGTATGTCACTCTCGTAAAAAACAGTGTTGCATATATGATGATGAGTAGGCTTGATATTGATGCAGATAAGTATTACTCCAGAGAAGATTTTAGTGCTATTAAGAATTTTAATTCTCAAGATACACTTAATGCTATCGGATTTGCTACAAGTGACATAGCAGAGATGGGACTTATGCCAATCAGCAGAACAATCAATGCTTGTAATAGAGAAAATCGCATAATTGAAAGAAATCATCAATCTGATTACAATAAAGACAATCAAAATACGGAAAGGAGCATTGTCAATGAAACAGATAGAATACACAATGGTGGGCGATTACAACCTGCCGAACCTAGCACTTCCAGAGCAACCAGAAGTAATGCTGGGGAAATGGTCGCAGATGAGAAAAGAATATCTGAAGAATCACCACAAGATTCTATATTACAATCTTTTAACGAAGGGGAAAATGACAGAACATCTGGCACAGACACAGCAAAGAGCGATGGAACTGGAAGAATCCCTAGTGAAGAAGATGTCCATAGAAATGGGACTTACAGAGGAAATGAAAGCAACGGATATGATGAAATGGGTACAGATGATGAACAATCTCCGCCATTCAGCTCAGGAAATCGTGAAGGAGCAAGTGATATACGCTTAGATGAAAAAGCGTTACCATCCGTAAATGAACAATTAGAATTATTTGAGAAAGCAGAGGAAAATAAAGCCTCTGTTTTTTCTATTCCGCAGGAAGTAATAGACGCTACTTTAATCAGTGGTTCAGGTTTTGAAAATGGAAAAATGCGAATCTATGAGCAGTTCCAAAAGAGCTTATCAACAAAAGAAAATGCGGATTTTTTAAAGAATGAATATGGTGTTGGTGGTTCTTCTCACGCAGGAGGTAATAGTGAATATGGACAAGACCACAATGCCAAAGGAATTGATACTCACAAAGGATATAGTGAGAATCGACCTCATATTTTGCTTAACTGGACACAGGTGGCAAAACGAATTGAAGTGCTAATTGCTAACGACAGATACCTTAATGATAAAGAAAAGGAACAATATCCTGATTGGCTTTATGAACAAGAAACAAAACGAGCCGAGATGTTAGAGCAAAAAAGGAATCGTGAAATCCTGAATACAGCTCCATCAATGAATGAAGATATTATCGGCAAGGAAGTTACTATTGAGGGAACGATCTTTGTAATTGAGAGGTACTCTGAAGATAGTGGCGATGTATCTATGTGTCCTACGGTGGGGTATCCCATCAATCGAGTAGAGAAGATTGAGTTTGTTCGTCAGTTCTTAGAAGTTCCTACTGCTTATGATAAGGTGGAAATGAAACCTGATATAACTTCTGAGTATGAATATCATCTTGGAGATGCAGTGTATATTGGCAGTGAAAAGTACGAAATATTATCCTTTGACGATGAAAGGGTAATGCTTTACGACTATGAAATGCCTCTGTTTAATAAGGAGTTTACAAGGGAGGATTTTGATAACAAGGTAAGAGAGAATCCGTTGAATGACTTCTTGATAGTTACAGAAAATGAGATAGATGATGAGCCAGACATTGCACAGCGTTTGGTTAGATTTTTGAAGGACTATGACCATTATGAATATCAAGACAACTTAGAGATTGGCGATACAGATGATGATGTTATAGAAAATGTCAGAAACAATCTGAATGACGGTAATTATATATCTGGTATCAAAGAGTTCTTATCAGGAGAACTTGATGAGTTAGAAAGAGAAAGTCCAGAGAGGGCAACAATCGAAAAGCTACTATCAGACTTAGCTCCATATGAACAATCAGTTGAAGTACAAGCTGAACCTATAGCAGTTGAAACGGAGATTGAAACAGCACCAACTCCAATTACTCCTGCTTGGGAACAAAAGAAACGTACTAGAGTACAGAGTTTTGACTTGCATCCAGATATTGCAATGAGCCAGAGAAACACTTTTGATTTGAGAAATCATCCTGTAGAAGAAGTGACTAAAAAAGAACGCTTCCGAAGAAATATTATGGCAATTCAGCTTGTGAAAAAATGTGAAGATGAAAATAGATTTGCTACTCCAGAGGAACAAGAAGTTTTGTCGAAATATGTCGGATGGGGCGGACTATCTGAAGCTTTTGATGATAGAAACTCAGGCTGGGGTACAGAATATCTTGAACTGAAAACAGTTCTTTCACCAGAAGAATATGCTGCTGCAAGAGAAAGTACACTAACAGCTTTTTATACTCCTCCTGCTGTAACAAGTGCTATTTATAAAGCAATGGAACAGATGGGATTTAAGGAGGGAAATCTATTAGAGCCATCGTGTGGTATTGGAAATTTTATTGGTATGTTGCCTAAATCAATGGAAGATACAAAGATTTATGGAGTTGAATTAGATAAAATTTCAGCAATGATTGCACAGCAGCTTTATCAGAAATCGTCAATAGCAGCACAAGGATTTGAAGATGTGAATGTACCAGATAGCTTCTTTGATGGTGTAGTTGGCAATGTTCCTTTTGGAGATTTCAAGGTCTTAGATAAAAGATATGATAAGCATAATTTCCTTATTCACGATTATTTCTTTGCGAAATCTCTCGACAAACTTCGACCAGGTGGGGTTATGGCTCTCGTTACCAGCAAAGGAACAATGGATAAAGAAAACAGCAAAGTTCGTAGGTATATCGCACAAAGGGCAGAACTTCTTGGAGCTGTTAGACTACCTAATAATACTTTTAAAGGTAATGCAGGAACAGAATTGGTATCAGATATTTTGTTCTTACAAAAGCGAGATAGAATCATTGATGTTGAACCTGAATGGGTACAACTTGATACCACTGAAGAAGGAATTAAAATGAATTCTTACTTTGTCACTCATCCAGAGATGATACTTGGTGAGATGAAAATGGTGTTAGGAAGATTTGGAATGGAAGCGACTTGCGAGCTATATGAGAATGCTGATTTAGAAACACAGCTTTACGAAGCAGTAGAGAATATACACGCAGAGATTTTGGACTATGAAATAGAAGATGATTTAGAGGAAGATAATTCTATTCTAGCAGACCCGACTGTTCGTAATTTCTCTTATACTATTCTTGATGATGAAATCTATTTTAGAGAGAATTCAAAAATGAATCCAGTAGAAGTATCAGCAACAGCACAGAACAGAATAAAGGGTATGATAGGTATTCGTGAGGCAGTAAGAACACTTATTGAAATGCAAACGGAAGATTATCCTGAGACAGAAATAAAAATAGCTCAGACAACCCTTAATAATCGTTATGATTCATATACCAAAAAGTATGGACTTATCAATAGCAGAGCAAATACTTCTGCATTTGGTGATGACAGTTCTTATTCTTTATTATCAGCACTTGAAATTATTAACGAGAATGGTGAGCTTGAACGCAAGGCTGATATGTTTTATAAACGCACGATTAAACCTCATACACCAGTAACCGAAGTAGATACTGCAAGTGAAGCATTAGCTGTGTCAATGGGTGAAAAAGCCTGCATTGATATGGAGTATATGCAAGAACTACTAGGCAAGTCAGAAGAAGAAATATATAACGACCTGAAAGGAACGATTTTCTTAAATCCTATGTATGGATATTCTGATTCAAGTGAACGAAAGTATGTTATGGCAGATGAATATTTATCTGGAAATGTTAGAGAAAAGTTAGATATTGCCCGTAGAACAGCACAGCTTTATCCAGAAGATTATGCGATAAATGTTGAAGCTTTAGAGAAAGTACAGCCAAAGGATTTGACTGCAAGTGAAATATCAGTTCGTCTGGGTGCTACTTGGTTGCCACCAGAAATCGTACAGCAATATATTTTCGAGTTTTTGGAAACACCAAGATACTCTCAGTGGAATATAAAAGTTCACTTCTCCGAATTTACAAGTGAATGGAATATTGAGGGTAAGTCTTATGACAGAGGAAATGTAAAAGCTAACAGTACTTATGGTACAAGCCGAATAAACGCATATAAGATAATGGAGGAAACTCTGAACCTAAAAGATGTGCGTATTTTTGATTATATTGAAGATGAGGAAGGAAAGAAAAAGGCTGTTCTAAATAAGAAAGAAACTGCAATTGCACAAGCAAAGCAGGAGCTTATCAAACAAGGATTCGTAGATTGGATTTGGTCAGAGCCTACCCGAAGGGAACGGCTTACTAGGTTATATAATGAAAAATTCAATTCAATCAGACCTAGAGAATATGATGGAAGTCATATAATTTTCAATGGTATGAATCCAGAAATTGATTTAAGAGAACATCAAAGAAATGCAGTGGCTCATATCCTTTATGGCGGTAACACTTTATTAGCTCACGCAGTAGGAGCTGGAAAAACCTTTGAAATGGTTGCAGCTTCTCAGGAATCAAAAAGGCTGGGGCTTTGCAATAAATCCCTTTTCGTAGTACCGAATCATCTGACGGAGCAATGGGCGGCAGAGTATTTGCAGCTTTACCCGGCAGCTAATATTTTGGTTGCAACAAAGAAAGATTTTGAGACAAAGAATCGTAAAAAATTCTGTGGGAGAATTGCAACTGGAGATTATGATGCAGTTATTATTGGTCATAGTCAATTTGAAAGTACGACTTGTTGCTAGACAAAAGCAATGTGTAGACATTGCAAACAAAACTAGCGTGGATTCTAAAGAATCCATAACTGTTATTGCAATAGGTGGAATGATGGGGTAACGCCCTGAAACGCCTTCT
>JAQUVV010000150.1 GCA_028693195.1 Lachnospira sp. | reverse complement strand
CTTTGATAAGGGCGTTCAGGCAGTATGCGTGAAGCATAAAGAACAAAAAGAGCCAATCCTTTATCCACTGGTGGAACAAGAGGTTTACGTTCCGATGTACACAGAAGGATGTAGTGTTGTATTTGTGTGTGAAGATGGAATCATCAGAAAAGACAGTGTCAATTATGAGGTAGAAAAAGTTTTTGAAAATATGCCGCTGATGGATGAGATTTTACCTATGATTGAGGAAAATGAGGGAATCAACCTATATCGTGCGAGAAATTTCGCGGTAAGAGGAGATTATTCGGCAGAGGCAGTACTATCATGGCTTCATATGCTGGATAATAAGTTGATGAATGACGATTTTCATATGACAGTGAATAGCTGGATGATTCATTATTATTTTGAGTATTATACAGGTGATGATTTCAAGGAGATGTATGGGCAGATCATTAAAAGTAATCTGAAACTACAAGAATCGAAAGAACTCATTGAGACATGTATTAACTTTGGATTGAACAAGGAAGCATATGAACTGATACAGATTTACGGATATGATCACATTATGCCGGCAAGACTGTTTCGTCTTGTAAAGTATATGATAGGAATTCAGGGAAGCGAATATGATACATTTTTGTTGGATATAGGGGCATTTATTTTCACGAATCGTGTGTATGACGAAGATGTTCTCAATTATATGATGGATTATTATAAGGGAACTAATGATGATATGTATCAGATGTGGAAGGCGTGTCTGAATTTCTCCATGGATGTGAATAAACTTTCGGAGCGAATGCTGGCACAGTTCCTGTTTACAGGAGAACATACTGGACGAATGACAGAGGTGTTTGGAAATTTCTATGGACAGGGAGCCAGGGGGAATGTTGTACTTGCATATATTTCCTATAATGCGTATTTGTATCTGGTGCATCAGAAGAAAGCCAATGATATTGTGTTTCAGGCAATCGAAGATGCATTTGAGGAAAATAGAGAATTACCAGATACTTGCTATATTGCATGGTTAAAGCATATGACGGAAATCTTGCCTGAGCAGTTGACAGAGGAGAAAGTTCGTACTGCACAGAAGATTTTGAATATCCTATGTAGAGATGACAAGTTATTTGCTTTTTATAGAAAGTTTAAAGGAATTCTCGAAATTCCATATAATGCAATTGACAAGACAGTGATTGAGTTCCGTGCAAATCCAGATTGCAAGGTTGAGATTCATTATACTTATGATAGTGATGATGCACAGCATTATGAAGTGGAAATTATGAAACCAGTGGCAGGAGGGATATTTACCAGACCATTTACACTGCTTTATGGAGACAAGCTGACGTATTACTTTACAGTGACAGGTGCAGGACAGGATATGACCACAGAGAAGTTCAGTCATGAATGTGGTGAATTGAATCCGGAACAGTCAGAGAGTAGATACGACTATATTAATGATTGTCTGGCAAGTAAGGAACTGCATGATATGGTGACATTAAAGAAGATGATGCGTAATTACAGCGTAAAGAACTATGTAACAAAACAGTTATTTAAACCGATGAAGGGATAGATTTCATGGATGAAAAGGACGGATTGATTCTGGGTATAGATTTACAGGAAGAGACAGCCCAGGTGTGCTTTTATAATGATAAATTGAATATACCACAGGCTGCACCAGGAGAAAATGGATCGGTTGTGATTCCGAATCATAAGCGCTTATCTCAATGTATGACAGAGTATGATGAGGAATCTCATTTCGAAGATTTACTCAGCATGATTGCAATATTAATTGAGTATGGGAAAAAATCGGCTGGAAGGATGAGAATATCGCAGATATGTATCTGCCTCGATCCATTTATTGCGGATTTGTTGGAAATGGTGGATCGGGTCATGGATAGACTTCAATATTCGAAAGAACAGTACGAAATTATTAGCAGACCTGAAGCATTTGCATATTATGCATACAGTCAGAAGAAGGAATTGTATTCTGCAGGAACGGTACTGTTGGATTTGAACCAGAATGGATTGACTGCTTATCGAATGAGTAGCTTTCGCAAGAATGGAATGGATTTTATACACGAAGACAGGGAAGATTTTCAGTCGGATTCGTTACGGAGCGCAGGAAAAAAAGAAGCTGGGATTGAAGAAGTCTGCGAAGAACTTTGTACGGATATTGAAGAGCTGATGAAGGGGAAAACAGCATCAACGATGTATCTAACAGGAAAGGGATTTGATTATGATAAGCTTCCTGAAAAGCTGACAAAGACCATATGTAATCGCAGAAAGGCATTTTTGGGACAGAACTTGTATGTGAAGGGCGCATGTTACTGTGCAAGAGAGAGACAGTTTCCGAAGGTGTTTGACAACCTGATATTAGATTGTGAGAACAGAATACAGTATGGAATTGAAACAGATATTGTAGAAAGAGGTCAGAAGCGAAGACTTCGCATCGTGAGACCAGGAATGAACTGGTTCGAGTCAGAGAGAAAGCTGGATTTCATTCTTGAGGATGAAAGGATGCTGACTTTTATTCTGACAGATGCCAATGGTGTGGTACGAGAGGAAAAGCTGGATATTAGTGATATTCCATTTCGTTCAGGGAAGACCACAAGGATATGTGTTCACGTTCAATATACGGCTACAGATAGATGCATGATTACGGTAAAAGATAAAGGGTTTGGACAGTTTGTAAAATCATCGGGAAAGGTGTTTTATCTGGAAATTAATTTTACGTAAGAATCGGATTGTAATTTAAATAAGAGAAAGTGAGCTGGATTCACAATGATTTTATGTAGAACAAAGGAAGCACAGAATCCATTTGTTGTAGAACACACAGGAATTAAAATATATACACTGGAAGAATTGTGCTATTACATTTACAATAATATATATCTGATTGGAAAAGAATTTATCAGCGAGGGACTATTGACTTTTATTCGTGTAGAAACGGAAGAAGACGCACTGGCGGATCGATTGGAATATCTAGTGCAGAATCAGGCAGGACTTGCAGAGATGGTAGTAACGATATTGAAGTATGTGGATTACTATGCCATTGGTGAAATCGAAGAAATCAGAGAAATTCTGAAGACATTAAACAGCCAGAATGTACATGAGCGAATGAAGTCAAGAGGAGACAGCTATCTTAAGAATCAGACGTTTTACAGTGCAATTCGATGCTATGAACAGATTGTTTTAAGTCAGCCTGATCAGACATTATCTGGATTGTTCTATGCTGGCGTGCACCATAATATGGGGGTCGCGTATGCAAGAATGTTTTTGTTTAAAGAGGCGGCAGACTGTTTTCGGCAGGCCTATAAAATTGGACAACATGAGGAAGCTCACAAATGTTTCATGGCAGCGGAGCGTATGATGATGAGTGAGAATATCATTGAAAGAGAAGATGCTACAGAGGAAGAATATGTGCTCAAAAGAGAGATAGAAACCTTGGTGGACAATGCCAGATACAGTGATGAATATCGAAAGCTTTCAGAAATCGATGAGCTGAAAGAGAAGGGAAAAGTAGCTGAGTATAATCATGCAGTAGATGATTGCATGTTGCAGTGGCGGAATGAATATCAGAAATATACTTCGTGAATCAGATAAGATGGAAAGGCAGGCGAAGAGACTGTATGGGATTTTTAAAACGTATAAAAAGGACTTATGAAGAAGATTATGACTTAGAAAATCTCGAAGATCTGGTTTATGATGATGAGTTAGAAACGAAAGATCCGATAGAGGACTTTGTGACAAAGTCGATTGCAAAGGAGAATTTGAGCGCTCCAGAAGAAAAAAAGGTTACGGAAGTTGATAAAAAGAGGCAACAGACCAGTAAGGAAGAAGAAAAGTACGATCATTTATTAAATAGCGTACAGGCGCAGGACTTAATCAAGACAGTTGATCGTATCAGCAATGGGAAGCCATCTCCAGATATAGAAAAAACGAAGCTTTCAGACGCCGACGATTTCTTTACAGAAAAAAGAGTACCAATTCCAGATGTGAATCGTAAACCTAAAAAATTGGAAACTGTCAATCTGGACAAGTTCAAAGGTCAGGATATTGAGAACTATGTGAAAGAGCAGTGTGATATGATGGAAGAGGCGGCTTCCTACATGGAAAGCGCCAGAGAAGAATATGATATTGTTACAGAACACTTTGCAGATATTCAGGCAATTGAGGAGGCACCAGAGAATCTGCGTCAATTGATTTCCAGTAAAGCAGAATTGGTAGATTCATTAACCATTGATCGAAGAATATTTAAATCTTCAGAGCAGAAGCTGTCGAATCATGCATATCATCATATTGAGATGTATGAAGATGAACTTCCGGGTGGAATTCGATATATGGAAAAGCAGGAAGCATTCTATGAGTCTGTACAGCGTGATATGCGTATGATTGAAGGGGAGCGGCTTGGATTAAGAATGGAATCAAAGCAACTGGTTCGCAGACAATTAAAACTGAAAAAGATGGCGCTTGCATTTATTTTTTGTATTATAGCGGTTTATGTGATTTTTGTAATTGCGATGCTTTCGATGAGAAATGAAGAGGATATGGCACTGATGTTACTTGTAACTAGTTTGGCTGCAGTGTTTGCATTGTCCATGTTCGCAATTTTAAAGACGACAGAGCGACAGGTAGTTGTCACCGAAATTAAGCTGAATAAGGCTACTGCTCTTTTGAATAAAGTGAAAATCAAGTATATTAATGCAGCCAATACGCTGGATTATGAATATAATAAGTATCATGTGAAAAGCGCATATGAACTGGAACGTAAGTATGAGGCTTATGTGCAGATGAAATCTGAGCAGAAGAGAGTGATGCAGCTGACCTCAAACCTAAATGATGCGGAGCTGGATTTAGAGAAGATTCTGAAACAGGCAGGATTGTATGATCCACATATATGGCTTGGACAGGTCAGGGCGTTATTTAATCAGAAGGAAATGGTAGAGGTACGTCATAATATGAACGTACAGCGTCAGAAATTAAGAAATCAGATTGAATATAATGAGAAGCGAATCGAAGAGGCAAAGAACAATATTAAGGAAATTACAGTAAAGAACCCAGAGTATAGTTCGTATGCACTACGAATCATTGAAATGTATGAGCAAAAAAACAAAACTAAGGCAAGATAAGGTAAATATCATGGAATTAGTGCTTGCCTAATTTGCTTCATGTGTTAAAATGTAGGGTAGGTTTTTATGCAATAACATATGTTATTGATTAGAAGAGGAAATGGAGAAAGAGAATTATGAAAGAAAAACTTCAGAAAATCAGAGAACAGGCACTGGCTCAGATTAGTGAGACTGATTCACTTGACAAATTAAATGATATCAGAGTTGCTTTCTTAGGAAAGAAAGGTGAATTGACAGAAGTATTAAAGAGCATGAGAGATGTTGCTCCAGAGGACAGACCTGCAGTTGGACAGATTGTCAATGAGACAAGACAGGCAATCGAAGAGGTTCTTGAGAATGCAAAGAAAGAGCTTGCATCAAAGAAGAGAGAATTTCAGATGAAAACAGAAGTCATTGATGTGACACTGCCAGCGAAGAAGAACAATGTCGGTCACAGCCATCCAAATGCACTTGCTTTGGAAGAAGTAAAGAAAATCTTTATGGGCATGGGATACGAAGTTGTTGAAGGACCTGAAGTTGAGTATGATTACTATAATTTTGAGGCATTAAATATTCCTGCAAACCATCCAGCAAAGGATGAGCAGGATACATTCTATATCAATGATAAGATCGTTCTTCGTACACAGACATCTTCTGTACAGGTTCATGAGATGGAGAGAGGAAAGCTTCCAATCAGAATGATTTCTCCAGGACGTGTTTACAGAGCAGATGAAGTAGATGCTACACATTCACCATGTTTTCATCAGGTAGAAGGTATGGTTATCGACGAAGGAATTACATTCGCAGATTTAAAGGGAACACTTGCCGAGTTCGCTAAGGAATTATTTGGACCAGAGACGAAGGTTAAGTTCAGACCGCATCATTTCCCATTCACAGAGCCTAGTGCGGAGATGGATGTTTCCTGCTTCAAATGTGGTGGTAAGGGATGTCGTATGTGTAAGGGCGAAGGATGGATTGAAATTCTTGGCTGTGGTATGATTCATCCACATGTATTCGAGATGAGCGGCATTGATCAGGACAAATATACAGGATTTGCATTTGGTATCGGACTTGAAAGAATTGCATTGTTAAAGTATGAAATTGATGATATGAGACTGTTGTATGAGAATGATACAAGATTCTTAAAGCAGTTCTAAGACGTGATATTAGATGAAATCAAGGATATAAGGAAGGAAATCAATTATGAATACATCTTTAAATTGGATTAAAGCAATGGTTCCTGGATTAGACGATGTGACTGATCAGGAATTCAGAGACGCAATGACACTTTCAGGAACGAAGGTTGAGGGATTTGAAGCATTTGACAAGAATTTGGACAAGATTGTTGTTGGAGAGATTCTTTCAGTAGAGAGACATCTAGATGCAGATAAACTGGTTGTTTGCCAGGTGAATGTAGGAACAGAGACTGTTCAGATTGTAACTGGAGCACCGAATATTGAAGTGGGAAGTAAGGGGACAAAGGTTCCTGTTGTTTTAGATGGTGGACGTGTAGCTGGCGGACATGATGGTGGCGCACTTCCAGAGGATGGAATTAAGATTAAGAAGGGCAAGTTAAGAGGAATTGAGTCTTGTGGTATGATGTGCTCTATTGAGGAATTAGGTTCATCTAAGGAATTCTATCCAAATGCACCAGAAGGCGGCATTTACATCTTAGGTGATGATGCGGAAGTTGGTTCTGACGCTGTACATTATCTTGGATTAGATGATACAGTATTCGAATATGAAATTACAAATAATCGTGTAGACTGCTA
>JAQUVV010000149.1 GCA_028693195.1 Lachnospira sp. | reverse complement strand
CAAAACATTGAGACGACAGGCTTACGGATATCGTGATGATGAATATTTCTTTCTCAAACTATTTGATGTTAGTAGGAAGAGATATGTTCGAAATCCGTTATCCCACAAAATTTGTGATTGAGCCAGAAGAAATACAATTAATTTATTGAAATTTGGACGCATTTATAATATAATTACTCGGATTGCTTTATATTCGACATAATAATACATATAAATAAGAAAAAAGACGAATAAACAGTAATTTATGTTATTACATTAAGGAGGCAGGCATTTTTGCCAAAATAATTATGAATAAATACAAATTAGGAATCGATATCGGTTCCACTACCGTTAAAATTGCAATTCTTGATGACGAAAACAACATGCTGTTTTCAGATTATGAACGTCACTTTGCTAATATCCAGGAAACACTGCAGGGATTACTAGAGAAAGCTGTTACACAGCTGGGAGAATTCGAAGTATATCCTGTCATTACTGGTTCTGGCGGATTAACACTGGCAAAGCATTTGGAGGTTCCATTTACTCAGGAAGTTGTTGCAGTTGCGTCAGCCCTCCAAGACTATGCTCCTCAGTGTGATGTAGCCATCGAGCTTGGTGGTGAGGATGCCAAGATTATCTACTTCACCAATGGAATTGATCAAAGAATGAATGGTATCTGTGCTGGTGGAACAGGTTCTTTTATTGACCAGATGGCTACTCTTTTACAGACTGATGCCATGGGTCTTAATGAATATGCCAAGAACTACAAGTCTATTTATCCAATTGCAGCTCGATGCGGTGTATTTGCAAAGTCCGATATTCAGCCTTTAATTAACGAAGGTGCAACCAAAGAAGATTTGGCTGCTTCAATCTTTCAGGCGGTTGTAAACCAAACTATCAGTGGACTTGCGTGTGGTAAGCCAATTCGCGGCAATGTTGCCTTTCTCGGTGGGCCTTTACACTTCTTATCTGAGTTACGTACATCCTTTATCAGAACCTTAAGTTTAGGTCCTGATGCAATCATCGCTCCTGACCACTCTCACCTCTTTGCAGCTGTAGGTTCTGCTATGAATTATAAGGAGAATATTATTTACCCTGTCAATCATATTATTGAACGTCTTTCAGGCAAGATTAAACTAGACTTCGAAGTGGAACGTATGGAGCCTTTATTTGCAGACCAGAATGCTTACAATACATTTTCAGACAGACATGCAAAACATAAGGTTGAGACCGGAGATTTATCTACATACGAAGGGAATTGCTACCTTGGTATTGATGCCGGTTCTACAACCACTAAAGTCGCATTAGTCGGTGAAGACGGGAAACTTCTCTACTCCTTCTATTCCAGCAATAATGGTTCTCCATTGGCGACAACTATCCGTTCTATTAAGGAAATCTATACAAAGCTTCCACCCAAAGCCAAGATTGTACAGTCCTGCTCAACTGGTTATGGAGAAGCTTTAATTAAAGCAGCCCTCATGTTAGATGACGGTGAAGTGGAAACTGTCGCTCATTTCTATGCAGCAGCTTTCTTTGAACCAGATGTAGACTGTATCATTGATATCGGTGGTCAGGATATGAAGTGTATTAAGATCAAGAACCAGACTGTTGATTCCGTTCAGTTAAACGAAGCATGTTCTTCAGGCTGTGGTTCTTTCATAGAAACATTTGCCAAGTCTCTGAACTTCTCTGTTGAGAATTTTGCCAAGGAGGCTTTATTTGCCAAGCATCCAATCGATCTTGGAACCCGTTGTACTGTATTCATGAATTCCAAGGTAAAGCAGGCACAAAAGGAAGGTGCCGAGGTTGCTGATATCTCCGCTGGACTTGCTTATTCTGTTATTAAGAATGCATTATACAAGGTTATCAAGATTTCTGACCCTAAGGATTTAGGAAATCATATCGTTGTTCAGGGTGGTACATTCTATAATGATGCCGTTTTAAGAAGCTTCGAAAAGATTACAGGAGTAGATGCAGTTCGTCCAGATATTGCTGGTATCATGGGTGCCTTCGGTGCTGCCCTCATCGCCAGAGAGCGTTATGATGGTGCTTCTGCTTCTACCATGCTATCCATTGAGAAAATCAACGAATTAACATTTGATACTATGATGACTAGATGTAAGGGCTGTACCAACAGCTGTCATCTGACAATCAACAAATTCTCAGGCGGACGTCAGTTTATTACTGGTAACCGTTGCGAACGTGGTCTTGGTAAAGAAAAGAATAAAGAAAAAATCCCAAATCTTTTTGATTATAAGCTTCACAGACTCTTCGACTATGAATCACTGACTGCTGAAACTGCCACGCGTGGCGTTGTTGGTATTCCAAGAGTCCTGAATATGTATGAAAACTATCCATTCTGGCATACATTTTTCACCAAGCTTGGATATGAAGTGGTTTTATCGCCTCAGTCCAACCGTAAGATTTATGAATTAGGTATTGAATCCATTCCATCGGAATCAGAATGTTATCCTGCAAAGCTGGCTCATGGTCATATCGAATGGCTGATCAAGCAGGGTGTGCAGTTCATCTTCTATCCTTGTATTCCATATGAGCACAAGGAAATTGACCACACAAATAATCACTACAACTGCCCAATCGTTACATCTTATGCAGAAAATATTAAGAATAATGTAGAGGATTTGAAAAATTTCAATATTGATTTTAGAAACCCATTCCTTTCCTTTGAAAATGTAGAGATTCTTGAAAAACGTCTTTCAGAAGAATTTACAGATATTCCTTCATCAGAAGTAAAAGCTGCTGTAAAGGCTGCTTGGGAAGAAATGATGCAGTCTAAGAAAGATATTCAGAAAAAGGGCGAAGAAACCATTGCTTACTTAAACGAAACTGGAAAACGTGGTATTGTTCTTGCTGGTCGTCCATATCATGTTGACCCTGAAATCAACCACGGTATTCCAGAACTGATTAACTCATATGGAATTGCTGTGTTAACAGAAGATGCAATCTCACACCTTGGAACTGTGGAGCGTCCATTAATCGTTATGGATCAGTGGATGTATCACTCTAGACTGTATGCAGCAGCAAGTTATGTAAAGACATGCGACAACCTGGATTTAATTCAGTTGAACTCTTTCGGCTGTGGTCTTGATGCTGTTACAACCGATGCAGTCAATGATATTCTTGTGAAATCCGGCAAGATTTATACTGTATTAAAGATTGATGAAGTCAATAACCTGGGTGCTGCCAGAATTCGTGTACGTTCTCTGATTGCCGCATTAAAGGTTCGTGATCAGAAGCACTACCACAGAGAAATCAAATCATCCGCTTTTGAACGTGTAGAATTTACACCGGAAATGAGAAAGGATTACACCATTCTCTGTCCGCAGATGTCACCAATACATTTTGACCTGTTAGAGCCTGCGTTAAATTCCTGCGGCTATAATTTTGAAGTGTTAGATAATGACAACAAATCCTCTGTTGATGTTGGATTAAAATATGTAAATAATGATGCCTGCTATCCTTCACTGATGGTAGTTGGACAGATTATGGAAGCGGTACTTTCAGGTAAATATGACTTACATAAAACTGCCATTATCATTACACAGACAGGTGGTGGCTGCCGTGCTTCCAACTATATTGGATTCATCCGACGAGCACTGACAAAGGCTGGTTTAGAGTATATTCCAGTTATCTCCTTAAGTGCACAGGGATTAGAAACAAATTCTGGATTTAAGTATGATTTATCCATGCTAAAGAAGGCCATGCAGGCCATTGTATATGGTGATGTATTTATGAATGTTGTTTACCGTACAAGACCATATGAGGCTGTTCCAGGTTCCGTCAACGCACTTCATCAGAAATGGAAAGATATTATCATTCCACAGCTCACACAGAAACATGTAAAAATGAGCACCATGAAGAAAAACATCTATGCCATTGTAAAGGATTTCGATCATATTGAATTATTAGATATTAAGAAGCCTAGAGTCGGTATTGTCGGTGAGATTCTTGTGAAATTCCTTCCATCTGCTAATAACTACTTGGTGGATTTACTGGAATCTGAGGGTGCAGAAGCTGTTATGCCTGATTTAATGGGCTTCCTGCTCTACTGCTGTGAGAATGCGAACTTCAAGAGAGATCATCTTGGAACCTCTAAAAAGTCTGCCTTTATCAATAACTGTGTTATTAAGTTACTTGAGTGGGTAAGAAAAGATGCAAAGAAAGCACTTGCACAGAGTAACCGCTTTACACCACCATCTACAATCAAAGAAACCGCGGAGCTTGCAAAGGATCTTGTTTCTTTAGGAAATCAGACTGGTGAAGGATGGCTTCTGACTGGTGAAATGATTGAACTAATTCATAATGGTGCCGGAAACATCGTGTGCTGTCAGCCATTTGCCTGCCTGCCAAATCATATTGTAGGTAAGGGGGTTATCAAGGAACTGCGTGCCGCATTCCCTGAAGCCAATATCATTGCCATCGACTATGATCCAGGCGCATCTGAAGTCAATCAGCTGAATCGAATTAAGCTGATGCTTGCAACTGCCAATAAGAATAATAAGTAGCGGAAAAGAACAGGGGGCGAATCAGCATTTTGCTGATTCGCCCCCTGTCGTCACTACATATAAATTTAATCTTCCTGATCCTCTTCACTGCCTGCAACTGCTCCGATTACAGATATAATTACAACTGCAGCAATAATAGCAATACTCACGCCTACAATAGGTCCTATAAATAAAAGGAAATTCATATATCCACCAACTTTCTTAATTTATCAATTTTTATAGCTTTTTATTTCATAAATACATGTAATCTCTAAAATCTATGCTTAGTATAGCTCTTTTTACTTGATTATTCAACTAATTCAAACATTTTGAATCTAAAGAATTTATTAAATGTTACTATTCAAGCACTACCATTCCGCAAGGTGTTTTGATTACATTTCATGTTATATATCCCAATCATTATATATTATCTATCTGCCAGTCAATTGGCTCAATTCCATTCTTTTTTAGGAATTCATTGGCCTGACTAAAATGCTTACATCCAAAGAAGCCTCTGTATGCTGATAATGGACTTGGATGTGGCGCTTTTAAAATCAGATGTTTTGGATTTGTCAACATTGGAATTTTCTTCTGTGCTGGACTCCCCCATAAAAGGTAAACAATCGGTCTATCCTGTGCATTTACTGCTTCAATCACTGCATCCGTGAACTGTTCCCAGCCATGCCCTTTATGAGAATTGGCCTCATGTGCACGCACCGTTAGGACTGTGTTCAACATCAGTACTCCTTGATCAGCCCACTTCTTTAAATATCCATTATTAGGAATTGAACATCCCAGATCAGATTGAAGTTCCTTATATATATTCTGCAATGATGGAGGAATATCCTTCTGTTCCGGCAATACAGAGAAAGACAACCCATGAGCCTGATTTACATTATGATACGGGTCCTGTCCTAGAATCAGTACCTTTACCTTGCTAAGTGGTGTAAAATGAAATGCATTAAAGATGTCTTCCGCCGGAGGATATACCACAGTACGATTATATTCGTTTTTAATAAATGTATACAATTCTCTATAATAAGGCTTTTTAAATTCACCCTGAATAGCATCCAGCCAATCGTTCTCTATCATTCCCATGTTTCTAATCCTTCTTTATCATATATATATTATTTAATTATAGCTGCACCGAACCTACAAAATCATTATATGTTGTCTTAGATATTATTAAAATTCACAACTTATATCTTATATCATTCTCATAGAAACGCCTTTATCTGAAAGATATCTCTTCAAATCCATGATTTCCATCTCTTTGTAATGAAACAGCGATGCTGCCAATGCCGCATCGGCTTTTCCTTCGGTAAATGCATCATAAAAGTGTTCCATATTACCAGCTCCACCGGATGCAATCACTGGAATCGAAACATTTTCAGCAATCAATCTTGTCAATGCAATATCATATCCTGCTTTGGTTCCATCGCAATCCATACTTGTTAAAAGAATTTCTCCTGCGCCAAGCTTTTCTGCTTTCATTGCCCATTCTACTGCATCCATATGCATGTCCACACGGCCACCATTCTTATAAATACTCCAGTGTCCATCATCTTGTCTCTTAGCATCAATTGCAACAACCACACACTGACTTCCAAACTTATCCGCCGCTTCACTGATTAGTGTTGGATTCATAATTGCAGCCGAATTAATAGAAATCTTATCTGCACCTTCTCTTAACAAAACCTTAAAATCTTCAACAGAACGAATCCCACCACCTACTGTGAATGGAATAAATACCTTTTCAGCGACTTTTCTGACTAAATCCACTGTAGTATTACGTCCATCACTAGAAGCTGTTATATCAAGAAATACAAGCTCATCAGCGCCTGATTCATCGTACATTGCAGCAACTTCTACAGGATCACCTGCATCACGTAAATCAACAAAGTTCGTTCCTTTCACTACTCGTCCATTCTTACAGTCCAAACAAGGAATAATTCTTTTTGTAAACATATTCTGCTCCAATCTGTTCGTGTTAATCTAAATTATAATGCTGCAAAATTCTTTAATATCTGTAACCCTACATGACTACTCTTTTCTGGATGGAACTGACATGCAAAAACATTATCCCGTTCAACAGAAGCATGTATATGAGTAGAATACTCTGTAGATGCTGCAACGATTGACTCATCATCTGCTTTCAGATAATAAGAATGAACAAAATATACATATGGATTCTTCTCTATTCCCTTAAAAAGCTTTGCATCAGCTTTAACCTCTAGAGAATTCCACCCCATATGTGGAATCTTCAAGCCTTCTGCTAGTGGAATTCTTAGGATTTTCCCAGGAAGAATATCTAATCCCTGAACGCCTGGCGTTTCCTCGCTGCTTTCAAACAGAAGTTGAAGTCCAAGACAGAT
>JAQUVV010000148.1 GCA_028693195.1 Lachnospira sp. | reverse complement strand
TTCAAACATAGCGACAGTTATGTTTATTTCTTGTGCTCATTTTTACGTTCATAGATAATATTTACTTTTCAAAGTACAATGCCAGAGTTTCGCTGGCATGATCAATCAAGATTCCGAGAGATCATAACATTCCAGTTCATTGCAAATTGCATCTGCAATACCTTTCCTCTGATAATCCTTATGGACAAACAACCTGTCTAAATACCCAGTATTGTCTATATCTCCAAAACCGACAATCTCATCATTATCCATGGCAACAACCGTTTTATGCTTCAGAAAAGAGCTATCCCACTCTTGTAAATCCACTTTTCCTGTTGCCCAGACATTTAACTGTTCTTCTGTATAATCCTTTGCATTCACACTATGAACGGTTTGAAAAACAGTTCTCAGATTCATATTCTCGAAGCCACATTTTCCATCCTCACAAATTTAAATTTTTATCATTCCAACCGTTCAAAATTTGACAAAATGTCCTCAATGATAAATACAGTTTTCTATATTGGGTAATACAGAATACACGGATTTCCCCATCAAATCCTCAAAATATTCCCTGTACTCAATTGTTTTATTCCATCTATCAATTGTAAATGGGAAAATCCCATATCGTCTTGTTGTATCAACAAACCTTTTTTCTAAAATACATAATCCATTCGCATCAGCAAGAGAATCACACAAAATAATCAGCTTGTCATACTCGTTATATTCCAATTCATTCAAATACTGTTCTATAAAACAATATTGTTCTGGTGTGATGTCCTTTTTCCCCATGTCAATTTCAATATTCTTGATAGGAAATGAATGTGTTAAGCATATTCGTCCAACTTCATCCCATCCTTTTGAAATAACATAATCATATCCATCAATAATATGTCTAGTTGCAGCTATTCCTGTTCTACGTCCAATATCATGTAGTAATCCTAAGACATATGCCTTTTCACTATCTAAATTATTGCATTCCTTGGCTATATTCTCTGCAGCAAGCGCAACATTTAAAGAATGATTTATCCATGGGCCTGGATTCATCCTTCCAGCTATTTCTAATTCCTCCACAGCAACTTCTCGTTCTGGTATCATACATTCTCCTCACGTTGAATCATCTGTTCTTAACCACCTTAGTTCTATCTTGATTAACTCATAAAATGATTGTACTACATTTGTAAAAATACTTCTATTCTATGATATATATGATTTCTCTACGAATATTAGCGCTCATCAATATTCTAATCTAACTTCATGCAATCCCTTATTCTCACAATACACTTTTTCTTTTTTCAAATAAGATACTTAAGTAAAGCAATTGTAGTACATAGAAATTTACCAGCGATGGAGAACGACTTCATACAAGACAGATTGCATACCCAACAATATTTCATTAAATCACATCTACTTTGGGAGTATAAAAATAAGTGTCTACAAGTGTCTACAACTTTTTAGACAGTACGAAAAAAGGAAACCCGCATAATTGCTAGGTTTCCTTTAAAAATAAAAGAGCGCGAGACGGGGATCGAACCCGCGACCCCCTCCTTGGCAAGGAGGTGCTCCACCACTGAGCCACTCGCGCATATATTGTCATTCGCTGTCGCAGAAGAATTACCGCGTCAACGAATGATAATATACTATATCTTAGGTCAGTTGTCAATAATATTTTTATATTTTTTATTTCTCATTACCGCTTCATTACCTTTAAATCCCTTTTATTCCCTTTTTCTTTATAAACACTATGCTGGCCAATGCCATCGCAAATATTGTCATCCATACCCAAACTCTAGATGAATCTCCTGTATCTACATCTTCCGACGAGTCCATCTGAAAGCTGGCTGACACCTTGCCATCCTTATAAACAATCGTAAGCTCATGGGTACCTTCACAAAATGTCTTCAAGAAATCGGCTTTTACTATAATAATATTCTCTTCCAACTTTACATCATAATGAGACTCCTCTATCAATATACCGTCCATTTCAACTCTTAAAATATCATTGAATTTTTCATCAACCATAAAGCTCAATCCTATGGAAGAACCGACCTTCCATTGATCATTCACACATCGAATGAAGTGTGTGCTGTTATATACAGGATTCAGAGTTGTTGACTATGTCGGCGTTGGTTCTGTTAGTGTTGGTTCTGTTGGCGCCGGTTTTGTTGGCGCTGGTTCTGTTGGCATCGGTTCTGTTGGTGCTGGTTTTGAACCTTCCTCCGTAGTTGCATTATCATTATATTTGAATGTTGCAGAAATTGAATGATTCTCTACTATGTCTGTAAATGTATATGTTGTGATTTTCCCCTGATTGATACCATCAATTGTTACGCTTTCAATAAGATAATTCTTGTTAGGTGAAATTGTAAATGTCTTACTATCTCCGTGATTCACTAAGATTGTGCCACGTGGGCTGATTGTTCCGCCTTCTCCCACAGTTACAGTTATTGCATGAGTCACAGGTGCCTTATGTATAGCTGCCGTCTTACTTGCCGGTATAAATGCATAGCCGGTCTTTGACAACACTTGTATAGGTATCACTTGCACCTTCCCTACTTCCAATACCTGCAGCGCCACTGCCTCCATATGCATTAAGCACGCCTGTACCAAGACTCTCGCCTTTTATCAATAACGTTCCATCTCCATGGCTGGATGCTTTTTGTATTCCAGCATAATTGCTATAACCTCGCAGAGTATTGACCGTGCCATCCTTTAAGGTTACCGTTACATTTCCTTTACTGTTGTCACTAATATAGATTGGTGCACGATTTCCCGCGGTCTGGTCAATATTCACCCCTGCAAGTGTAATATTGGCACTAATATCTTCCGCTATGGTTATACGATGCATTGTATATGCCGCAGGATCCGTATTGGTTATGGTAAGTTGTGTATCCGTAAGAACATTTACAACGCCTTCTGAATAAGTGTAATCCACTCCAATCTCACCACCCGTGACAGTCAATCCACTATCCTCATACGCTACTTCTACAAAATCACTTGCATAGTCAGTCTTGTAATCCCCATTCAATGTCTCCGTGAACAGTTGAAGTTTCATTGTTTCCTTATTAAAATCTGCAGGCAAAGTAAACTCCACACTGCCACTTTCATTGGCAATATTACTTACAAGATTTCCATAATATAGTAAGTCATTTCCGTATATCGTAACAATGACTCCAGAAAGTGTTGTGCCCACCGTTGCTCCTGTATAATTTACAGTAATTGTGTTATTCGCCGTTAGCTCATCAGGGCTTGTGGCAGTCGTAAGCGAATGTCCGCTGGCCTGGCCGCTAAACTCACATTTGAGTATGAATCACCGATTTCTCCCCAGTGATTCACCTTGCTTACGCTATCCAGTAAGCTGGAACCTGTTGAACGAAGCCACCAATCCACTATTTCATCCTGATATGTTGCAATTTTACTGGAACTGCTGCCTAATCCATAATCACTGTTGGTCGCTTCCGCTTTTGACAGAAAAAAGATCTTATCGCCATTCAATCCATTTTTGTTTTCGCGAATAGATGTATCAACGGATGCAATTGCACTCCTTTCACTGTTACTCAAAACCAAAGACTCATAGAAATTGGTACACCACTGCTGGGCTTCACTGCCCTGATAATCCGTTGAGCCTGAACTGGAAAAAGAAACACTCTGACCTGTCTGTGCATCCTCCGACATAAGAAAAAGAGCGTCTCGGTTTCCAATGGTATCATGATTGTTATTACTGAGCTCATCATGAAAATCCCGTAGCATTTCCATTTAAAGAAAGGGTTTTCCACTTAACACCACTACCATTGTACCCATAATAAATATAGTCACTTTTTGCAATGCCCGCTGTGCCAAGATTAATTGATTTCGCTCCATCTTCTCCTGCATTCACATTAAAAATCATTGGTGGCATCATACTAAACACCATGGTTACCACGACAAATAATGAAAGAATCTGTTTCTTCATATTGCCACCTCCATTTTCTTATTAGAACTCATTAGAGCTCGACACCAGTTTATCTAAAACATCATACAACTTCTTGTAATTAATTGGTTTTGCAATATGTCCATTCATTCCACATGCCAATGCTGACGAAGCATCTTCTGCTCTTGCATTCATTGGATTCATCTTTTCATTTATTTCATTGTCACGTTCTGTTTATATCACTTTAATTTTACTACTGAATTCTTATAAATGCAATGCGGTCTTATTCCTCATCCCAGCTCTTAATCAATCCTGCGAACACGTCCAATGCATCCTGTACCACCTGTGGCTGTTCCATATCAATTCCACACAGCTTCAGCAACTCAATCGGATGCAGGCTGGAACCTCCAGATAGGAATTTCTTATAACCTGCTAATGCCTCGGCATCACCCGACAGAATCTTTGCAGCGATGGCGATAGCTGCTGAGAATCCAGTAGCATACTGATATACATAGAACGGTGTGTAGAAGTGTGGGATTCTTGCCCACTCCAATGCAATTTCCTCATCAATCACCATATCTGGTCCAAAGTACTTTTCATTAAGCTTCTTATACAAATCACACAAAGCCTCAGCATTAAGAACTTTTCCTTCCTCAGCCATCTTGTGTGATTCCATCTCAAATTCCGCAAACATGGTCTGACGGAATAATGTGCCCTTGAATTGTTCCAGATAATGATTGATCAGATAATGCTTCTCCTTGCTATCTGTGCAGCGTTCCAGCAAATACTTGATTAATATTGCTTCATTACAGGTCGAAGCCACCTCTGCCACAAAGATTCGGTAGCCTGCATAGGTGTAATCCTGATGATTGTTGGAATACCATGTGTGCATAGCATGACCGGTCTCATGAATAAGCGTGAACACATCATTTAACGTTCCTGTATAGTTTAAGAAAATGTATGGATGCGTACCATATGCGCCCCAGGAGAAGGCTCCGCTTCTCTTGCCCACATTTTCATAGACATCAACCCATCCAGTCTCATAGCCCTTCTTCACCTGCGTGACATATTCCTCGCCCAGTGGCTTTAATGCATCCAGAACAATTTCTTTTGCCTTATCATAATCAATTTCCATCTTCACGTCAGCAACCATTGGTGCATAGATATCATAAAAATGAAGCTCTTCCACCCCAAGCTCTCTCTTCCGAAGTTTCACATACTCATGCATGGAATCCAGATTTTTGTTGACAGTGTCAATCAGATTCATATACACGCTGGTTGGAATAAATGAACCCGATAAATACATTTCCAATGTAGAATTGTAATTTCTTGCCTCCGCATAGAACATGGCCTGCTTCACATTTCCATAGTAAGCTGCTGCCAGCGTATTGATATAATTGTGGTACTGTTTATAAAGTGCTTCAAACGCGCTCTTACGCACACTTCTGTCATTGCTTTCCATAAATACAGCAAAGTTTCCGTGAGACAGCTCCACTTCATTTCCATCCTCGTCCTTAACTGCCCCGAACTTCACATCTGAATTATTGAACTTGGAAAAGATATCATTGGGCACTCCAGACATATTATTGGCCTTTGCCAGCAATGCCTCTTCCTTGGCTGAAAGAGAATGCTCCTTCTTTGCACGAATATCTGAAATCATATGAGCAAAATGTGCCACCTTTTCATCCTTTAAAAATGCATCAAGCACCTCATCGTCCATAGCTAAGATTTCCGGAACCATGAACGCATATTTTTCTGAAAGCTTCACCATAGCCATCTGTGCTTTCCCAGACAACTCCTGATACTTAGGATTCGTGGTATCTTCATAGTATTTCATGAATGCATAGACGTAAACCCGCTCCATGAGATAATCTGTCTCATCGGAATCCTTCAATGCCTTGTAAAATGCTTCTGCAGATTCCGACATTTTCCCCTCATATGGGCATACTTCCTCTGCAAGCTTCACTGCTTTCTGATAATCTGCCTCCCAAGCTTCATCTGTCTTGTATAAATCATTGACTGCCCACTTGAACTGGTCGTCAATCTCACTTCTATTTGGTGTCTTCTTCATGTTAAATCTCCTTATATTGATATTTTGGAATTCAGGTAGTCAATTCCGAACCTTACTTAATCAGCTTTGAAATCGCCTTAAATTGCTCACTGCCCGCTCTTCCAAGCAATTCAAAGAGGATTGCCTCATAAGTCGTAATAAATGCGCCTTCCTGCTGTGCACGAATCAGGGCTGCCGCCTTGTCACTTTCCTTTCTGGATGCTACACAGTCGCTGACCACATATACATTGTATGCCTCTGACAACAGGTCGATCACCGTCTGCAATACACAGATATGTGCTTCGCATCCACATATCACCACATTTTTCACATTCAACTTATCCAGGGCATCATAGATATCATCTTCCCCAACACAACTGAAGGAAAGTTTATCAAATGCATCCGGCATTCCTTCAATATCTGCAATCTCCTCTATGGTCTCTCCAAGCCCTCTTGTATATTGTTGTGTCATAATCACAGGAATATCCAATTCCTGCATTCCCTGCACCAGAATAGATGAATTATGGACAAATTCTGTGCACTTATTCATCGCTGGTACCAGCTTTGTCTGAAAATCAATGACCATCAATGCGGTCTCATCTGCATATGCCCTCATCATTTTCCTCCTTTTCGTCAAAAAAGCCAATCCATACGCGCACTGGCTGAACCACCAGCTGTATGAATCAGCTCCTATGTATCACTTATTGTTCTTCTGGTAAATATCTGGATGTTGCTATCGCAAGTGCACCATAACCGATATGGCAGGCTACACTTAATGATAATGGATCCATGTGGAAATCTAATTCTGGGAATGTTTCCTGTACGACCTTTGCCCACTCCTCTGCTTCTTCCTTATTTCCTGTGTAGGCTGCTGCCAGATGCATTCTGCCCTGTGCAAATGCATCGCCAAATCTGCCTTCCATATCATCCTTCATTGCCTGAAGCATAATCTTCTTGGCCGAAGT
>JAQUVV010000147.1 GCA_028693195.1 Lachnospira sp. | reverse complement strand
CATTGACCTGTGAGGTCTTTGTCTCTGCGCCATCCGCCATCTTTCGATAAAACTCTTCAAAAGGCATAGATTTTCCACAATCATCCGAATACTCCACACCATCCATAAAATAATGAAAACATATATATTCAATATTTCGTTCTTTAAAATGCTCAATTGATAAATCTGCTGTTGAACAACAGCTTAGCACCATTTCACTCATTCTTAGCCTCCACCTTATTATATTCCTTCACAAGCTTATTAAACCTGCTCTTATATGCCAGAACATTCTCCACTCTCTGTTTCGTAATCTCTGGTATAAAAGGCTTTGTTATATAATCATTAACACCATTCTGAAGCATTCCAATCTGCGTGGCAGCATCATCCTCTGATGAGATTATAATAACAGGGATTTCTGCAGTTTCACTTCCACTATTCTTTTCATTTAAGAATTCTTTTCCATCCATTTCCGGCATAACCATATCAAGAAGAATCACTTCAATGTCTTCCTGATACTTCTGAAGCAACTCTAATCCCTGTTTTCCATTTTCCGCCTCTATAATTTCGAAATCATTCTTGAAAAGACTTCTTAAAGCTTCTCTGCTGATTTCAATATCATCAATGACCAGCATTTTCTTTTTTAAGGATGAATCATTCAGAATACTCTCAATTCTATTCAAGCGGAGCTCATATTCCATCTCTCTAGTCACATCTTCTAAACTACAGCATAGAAGGAATGCCTTTGGAATTTCTGCGATTTTTCTCACTTTCATTCTTGTCCACTTCTTCTTACCCTGAACTATTGTTGAAAGATTACATTCTACCGCATGTTCAACACCAACCGCTTCTTCAAACACTTTTAATGCAAGCACAACATTCTCGGAATCAACATCTCCCTCTGTCATTGACTTGGAACTATTTCCGTAGCTTTCAACATAAGCCTTGTTTGAACGAATGATCTCAGCATAATTCGGTGCATATTCAATAATCGCTACTGGAAAATCAATTCCAGAAATTAATTCTTCAATCATTGGATTTGAAGACCATACCGCACTATTGCTGTTATACTCTTCTTTCTTGATTGTTGTTAATGAAGCTGCATGATTATCGCGCATCAATTTCTCGTATTCTTCTATTGGCATTGGCTTTGCATAATAATAGCCTTGAACATATCCGCAGCCAATACTTTCCAGGAACTGCTTCTGTTCTAGGGTTTCAACACCTTCTGCGATAACATCCATTCCCAACCAGCCCGCCATACGTACAATGGCAGATATAATCTTCTCACTCTTGGCCTCATCCCCACCTGTAGAAAGGAAATCCATATCTAGTTTTAGGATATCAATATCGATTTCTTTCAGTGTATTAAGTGAAGAATAGCCACTTCCAAAATCATCCATAAGCACTGTAAAACCAGCTGCATGGAGCTGCACCATCGTTCGTGCCATCAGATTTGGATCAGACATATAAGCGCTCTCCGTCACTTCCAAATAGAACAGATTCACAGGAACCTCATAGCGGTCAATCAGTTCCAGCAAAAGTTCTGTCACATGCGGATTTAACAGAGATACTCTGGACATATTCACAGATATTGGATAAACTTCATCCCCATTCTTGATCCAGCCTGAAATCAGCTGGCATACATGTTCCCACATGTAATAATCTAAGTCTGCTATAAATCCATTGCTCTCGAAAACCGGAATGAATTTATTTGGCTTAATCATTCCTTTTTTCGGATGCACCCATCTTACTAATGCTTCTGCACCACAAGGCTGATCCGTCTTAATATGGTACTTCGGCTGCAGGTATACCACAAACTGCTCCTCACGAAGTGCTGCCTTCATATCATTGGTAATTTCCTGTACCTCATGAATAGAATCACTCATCTCGTCTCGATAAAATGCATAATTGATATCATATAAATTCTTGCATTCATCTGTAGCAAGAGATGCTCTTGTAAAGATTGTCTCCATATTAAGGGAATTGTCATCAATCACATAAATCCCAAAAGATGTCTGAATATCATAATCATCCCGGTAGTTAGACATAATATTCTGAGCACGTGCAATATGTTCCAATATCTTTTCCTGTGTATATGGTAAACACAAGCAGAATACATCTGCATCTACACGTCCATACGTGCCCATCTCATAGGAATTAATTGTCTTTTCAATCAACTTTGCTATATAGCAAAGCAGCTTGTTTCCCTCATTTTCTCCCATTGCTGAGTTATACAGACGGAACTTATCAATATCAAACCGGATGAATGCAAATGTTGTGTTGGAATACAAATCTAGCATTTCTCTTGTTTTTGAAAATAATTTACTACGATTATATATTCCCGTCAGTTCATCATGAGAAACCAGATATTCCATCTGTTTTAGAATAATCATCTGATTACGAATCATTGCATTATGTACACGTCTTACCAGTATATGTGGATTGACTGGCTTACTAACAAAATCCAATGCTCCACACTGCAACGCACGCTCTTCTGTTTCTGTATCATTCTGTGCAGTCATGACAATAACTGGAATTGTCTTTTTCTCATCCTGGAGCTTCTCCATAACCTGAAAACCATCCATAACTGGCATATGCAAATCCAGAAGCATCACTCCGATTTGCGGATGCTGATCTAACATCTCCAATGCTTCCTCACCATTCGAAGCTTCAAGAACATAATATTCCTTTTCAAGATGGGCACAGACAATCTTTCTATTAATTTCATGATCCTCTACTACCAATACTGTTTCTTTATTCATTGCTTTCCCTCACGCAATACTTTCGTATTATTTCATATAGCTTTGATGCATTGACTGGTTTTGACAAATGTTCATTCATGCCCTTTTCCTTCGATTTAGCAATATCCTCTGGAAAAGCATTGGCACTGACTGCAATAATCGGAATGGTTTTCCCATGTATATTACCCGACAACCTGATTTTCTCCGCAGCCTCATAGCCATCCATAACAGGCATCTGAATATCCATGAATATAATCTGATAACAATCCTCTGGTTGCTTCTGAAATTATTAAACCGCAAGCTTTCCATTCTCGAATACAGAAGCCTTCATATTGGTTTTTCCTAATACTCTGGATAATATATCTGCATTGACTGGATTGTCCTCAACAATCATCGCATGAAGCATAGAGAAGTCATCCAGTGGCTGCTTGCTTTCCTCCACCTGATATTGTCCGAAGGTATTCATAACTGCATCAAAGAGTACCGATTGAAATATTGGCTTATATAGCACCTGACTTAATCTGTCATTCTGTGAAAGTACATTGATTGTATTCGTATCTGATGCCATCGCATATATCACTGGAATATGCCCCTCATCCAATGCATTCAGTTTTTCCAATATCTCCGTGGAATCTACTAGTAGTGATTCATCTATAATACACAACTTATATTCATATTGTCCGCCAATTCGAGATTTTACTTTCTTCACCAGTGTCTCTGAATCCGTTACGATATCACACTTTATCTTCAGACGCTTCAATAAGTCCTTGATTCTATGATTATCCTGCTCATGCACTCCCGCAACAATTGCTCTGACGAAAGAATAATCCACTTTACTCTCTAATATCTGTTCGCTCTTAGGAATGTTTAACAATAATGTAATTGTAAATGTACTTCCTTTTCCAAGCTCTGATTCCAGTTCAAAAGTTCCATTCATGGCATCTACAAAATATCTTGTCAGATACAATCCAAGTCCCAGTCCTCCATGTGTTCTGGAATAGGATTTGTCATCCTGATTAAAAGGTGCACAGACCTTCTGTGTAAACTCCTTTGACATTCCTTTTCCTGTATCTTTACAGATAAATGTCAGCTTCACCTGATGGTCTTCCACAAGTTCTTCGTTGAAATATGCAGTAACCGTTCCGCCTTCTCCAGTAAACTTGATACCATTCGATAAAATATTCTGAAAAATCTGAGTCACCCTTAACGAATCTCCAACTAGATACTCATGATCAATATGATCTACCTGAATGTGATATTTCTTGTTTCATACTATTCGCAATCTCTGTAATTAATGCTGGATTATCTCTGTTCATATCAATAATATTCGTCAGTTGCAGCAGCTTATCCTGTGCAACCTCTATTCTGGAAAGGATCTCTGCTTCATGTTCCTGAACCAGTTGTTCAAGCTCGTGATGTTCCAGTTGTCTGCTTTGTGTACGAATTTCTTTCACCGTAATAATATTGTCAATTCTTTTCCGAATGACTACTGGATCATAGGGCTTCGATACAACATCATCTGCTCCAAGGGAAAGAGCTGTTCTCTCTGTCTTCTCCTTCGTAGAAGTGGCAACAAGTACACCTACATGATTGAAGGCTGCATCGGCGCGCATCTCTGTCAGAACTTCCAAGCCGTCCATCTCTGGCATAATAATATCTAAAAGCAATGCATCAACCTGTCTGCTTCGCAGAATCTCCAACACCTGTTTTCCATTCTCAGCTTCTAAAATATCAAAATCATTGTGTAAAAAACGGCTGATAATTCGGCGGTTCATCTCTTCATCATCAGCAATTAACAAAACTTTCTTGTTCATTGTACTTTTACCTGCCTCTCTAAGCATATCTGATACTTACATGTAATATTTAATTTTTATTTTCCCTTTTTACAGAAAAAATACCCGTCTAATATATCCTTCATTATACTAACATTTCACTATGAAATCAACCTTTCGTCGAACATTTATACGTGTTCCAAATAACCATGGTTACTGTTCACTCCGTTCACAGCACTATATGCTTTTCTCATATATCTTTGCAAGATTCTGATTTAATTCCCGCATTTTAGCAGCATCAATTTTACATGCCTTACGGTCATAGGTATACAATCCATTCACCTCATCTTCAACATCTGAAAGTTGTGTATAGATGCATCCACACAAGCCCTGATTCATGGCTGGAATAACCATTTGTTCATACATCTCTGATATTTTAGTTAGCACTTCTTCCCCACTGCCACATCCGCCATAGCCATAAATTCGATTACTAAATACATGCCCCTTTACTGTATACTGAAATCCACCACATTCACTGAGCAGCATCGGCCTTTCTTCAGGTTTCAACTCTATATTCTTAAAGTAAACATGTTCACTATCCACATCACTTTTCTTTTGCTTGAACCAGCCTGAGGTGGAATCTATAAATCTCGTTTCATCCAGTTTCTTAACCGCATCATAAATCCGATCACTGTCAAACTGTCCCCAGCCCTCATTAAAAATCGTATAGCCAACGATGCACGGATGATTATATAAATGTTTGACTGTATCCTTCATATGTGAGACAAATATCTTCTTGCGCTTCCAGCTTCGAATCCGTAGTGTATCACTTGCTTTCTTAGAGCAGAAAGTCGGCATCACAGTATCCCAGAAAAAAGAGTAATGTCCATTATTGACCATATCCTGCAGCACAAGCATTCCAAGCTTATCACACTGATAATAAAAATATTCTGGTTCGATCTTAATATGTTTTCTTAAAATGTTATATCCTAAGTGTTTCATTCTTAGAATATCTCTGGTATATTCCTCTTCATTAGACGGCGTAAAGATCCCATCACAATAATACCCCTGGTCCAACACCCCATTTAAAAAGATTGGATAATTGTTCAGACAGATTCGATTGACACCATTCACATTCTCAATCGTCACTGTTCTTAATGCAAAGTAAGTCTTGATTTCATCTGAATGTGTCTGAATTCGCATGGTATATAGTGTAGGCTGTTCGCACGTCCATAGCTGTGGATCATCAATGTCAATTCGGAATGCTTTTCCCTTGTTCTCAAATGTATTCTCGTATATATAATCATTGTAATCACAGGAAATCGTCACTCTATATTCAGCAGCCTCCGTATCTACCTTCAAGTTAATTCCCTTTAGATCCGGAGTCACCTTGACACCTTTCACATAATTCTCTGAAACACTCTCCATCCAGACACTCTGCCAGATACCACTAACTGGCGTATACCACATTCCACCTCTACGCTTCTTCTGCTTTCCATATGGATACAGATGTGAAAGACTGTCAGTTACATCTACACATAGTACATTCTCTCCTACCAGATTAATAGCATCTGTGACATCAAATGAAAACGGTAAATAACCTCCCTCATGTCTTCCCAAATATATTCCATTCATGGTAACTTCTGCAATCTGGTCTACCGCACCAAAATGTAGAAAAACCTGATTCTTGGTAAAATCCTCAGGAAGTCTAAAATGCTTCTCGTAAGTGATTTTTTCTGGAACTTTCCCAGCAAATCCTGATTTTGCAGACTGTAAACAAAAAGGTACCAGAACTTCCTGTCCTGATACCTTCCATATCCCATTTAAATTATAGAAGGAATCACGCACAAACTGCGGCCTTGGATAATTACTCCAGCCTGTTGTAACATTCTCGGGCATCAGCTCATAAATCTGTCTCATACTATGATTCCTCCTAATATTCACTTATTCGTAACCGTTCAGCAGCTTCTGATCAGTTACATTTATTCATTATTTGCAATACTATCTTTGTGCTATCGTCTGCCCTTAATATCTGGATCTCATATAAATCTCTTTTGCATCCTCCTCATGGAGTTCCTTTGCTGATCCACCTGAACCACCACAGGTATCTGCCCACTTCTTTGCCAGTGTTGCAATCTCTTCGTCAGTTGGCTCAATACCTAATTCTTTTAAGTTCGTTGGCATCTGAATTGCACGGAAGAAATCCTCCATTGCTTCAATTCCCTTGATTGCATTCTTTCCTGCATCGCCTGTATCTTCGATGCGCATAACATTTAAAGCAAAACGATTAAATCTAGGAAGACAGCTTTCATAGACATATCTAGCCCAGGTTCCCCAGATTGCTGCCAGTCCAGCACCATGTGCCACGTCAAACATACCTCCAAGCTCATGCTCCAGCTTATGGCACATCCAGTCTCCACCATCATTGCC
>JAQUVV010000146.1 GCA_028693195.1 Lachnospira sp. | reverse complement strand
AAATCGTTCGTCTAGCTCCGCCTTTCGATTTTCATCTAACTCAATTCTTTCATCTGTCAAACGTGCCGTCTCATTGACCGCATCCTCATATCCTGTCAATGCAGCAAATGGCGCGAATTGAGCCGCTCTTATCTCTCTGCTCATCTGTGGACGTGTTGTAGACACATGATGGGGCAGGTTTATAATATCGTCATATTGATTTGTCATATTTCGCCTCCATGCTGCGACTGTTTTTAGGATACAGCTAATAATGCAAGTTTGTGCACAGCTCAAACTTGTAGAGTGAAAAATTATCATATAAGATTTTTCACTCTTTACCTCATGCCTTATGTCCACCAATCTGTCCATTTCTCTTCATTGTCATAGCCCCTTCCTCTAGGTTCATGCCCTTCAGTATGGCATTCTTTCCATATTTATCCTTGATATTCAGAATTGCCTGCTGCATCTTCTTCTCTCGCTGAACTGCTTGTGGATTATCCTTTACCTCTTGTTCTTCCTGCTTTTGTTCCATATATGAAAACAGATCCATTTGTTCAAATGTCTGCTCTTTTTCCGCTTCTTTCTCATTGACTACATGATTGGCCGCAATATTCACCCTGCGAACCAGCAAATCTGGATTAATAATCCGGTCATACAGTTCCATGACCGCTTCAATAATCTGCCGGGAAGACGCTGTCTTTCGCTTTAAATTCGCTGTTCCATGTGCGTGCTTCGGAACCTGTCTTCCATATCGGTCCACTGTAATTTCCCCATGATACTTCTCTCGAATCTCTGGATTTGACAAACACTCAATATCATATCCAACAGTCAATACCATCTGGTCTGTCACAAGATGCTTACTGACTAAATCCAGTGACAACAAATCTGTCATCTCTTTTACAATCAGCTTTGCCTTATCTGTTGTATATGGACATGTCAACACCTGTCCTGAACCAACGCTGTTATTCTCTGGTTTATATGCTTTCACCTCTGCAATCGTACAGGGTTCCCAGCCCCATGCATGGTCAATCAATAATTCTGCATTTACCCCAAACATTTTATACAATAAATCTTCATTGTAAAATTCATCTGCCTTCCCAATGGAGCACCTTGCAATATCTCCCATGGTCATAAGTCCCACCTGTTCCAGCTTCTTTGCATAACCTCTTCCCACTCGCCAGAAATCTGTCAGGGGTCTATGATTCCACAACTGTCTGCGATAAGACATCTCATCCAGTTCAGCAATTCGCACGCCATTCTCATCTGGTTCCACGTGCTTTGCACCAATATCCATCGCAATCTTACATAGATACATATTGGTTCCAATGCCCGCTGTTGCCGTAATTTTGGTCTGTTCAAGTACATCTCGAATCATGGTCATTGCAAGTTCCCGCGCGCTCATCTTATAGGTTCCCAGATACTGTGTGACATCCATAATAACCTCATCAATGGAATACACATGAATGTCCTCTGGTGCAACATATTTTAGATATATATTATAAATCTTCGTACTATATTCCATATACTTCGCCATTCGTGGCGGCGCAGCCGTATAAGTAATCTGATCCTCAGGTCTTCTTCCTGCATTAACTTCCTTCAGCTTTTGTACCACTTCAAAAAGTCTTGCTCTTCCCGGAATTCCATACGCTTTCAACGCCGGTGAAACTGCAAGACATATTGTTTTCTCTGTTCTTGATTTATCTGCTACAACCAGATTGGCAGTCAAAGGATCTAATTTCCTTTCAATGCATTCCACTGATGCATAGAATGATTTCAGATCGATTGCGACATAAATGTGTTCTCTCTCTTTTTGCATCCTATCACTCTTTTCTGTACTATCAGCAACTACTTCAAATCATCGAGTACGAATCTGCTACCTAATCGTTCATCTCTTCCCCACCAGTGCAAATCTGTACCTTCCTTGGTCTCATCTCTGCAATCTGTGAAATGATAATTGCTGCAAACATAATGACACAGCCCAGGATTTCTCTTCCTGTTAACAATTCATGAAGAATCACTGCTGCAGCAAGTACTGCGAACACCGATTCCATAGACATCAACAAAGATGCAACCGTAGCTTCTGTATATTGTTGACCAATAATCTGCAGTGTATACGCTACTCCACAGCTTAACACACCCGAATATAGCAATGGTACCATGGCACTTCCGATCTCCGCAAGCTTTGGCGTCTCGAAAATAAACATCGCCACACAGGATATGATTCCAGAAACAAAGAACTGCACGCAGGAAAGCTTGGTTCCATCCACATCAGGTGCAAAACGTTCAATCAGAAGAATATGCACTGCAAAGCCTATAGCGCATGCAAATGCAAGAATATCCCCTTTATTGATTGCACCTAATCCACTAGAATCAATGCACAGGAAATAAAGTCCTATAAATCCCAGTCCAACACATCCCCAGGTTACTGCAGACACTCGTTTCTTTAAAAACAGACCAATCAACGGAACAAAGAACATATACATTGCTGTAATAAAAGCAATCTTCCCCGATGTTGAATAATTAAATGCAAACTGCTGAAGACTACTGGCAATAAAGAATACAACTCCAAGTCCAATTCCGCATATAATCGTCTTCTTTGTCGTCCGCTTTCTCTGTGCAATCTGTTCTGGGCCCATGGCCTTCTCGTTAATCTTATCCCGCACAAGTATAAACGGAAGCAGCACCATTGCCCCCATCAGTGTTCGTATCCCGTTAAAAGTGAACCCTTCCACCTTCTCCATACCTACGCTCTGGGAAACAAAAGAAATTCCCCAGATCAGTGCTGTCACCAACAGCATCAGAACTCCTCGCAGCTGTGTTCTCTGTTTCATCTTGCTCATATATCTTATCTCTCCATATTCTTCGCATTTAATCATAACATCTTCACTCTTACTGCAAGTGCGTAACTTTAGGTTGAAATAAACATATCTGTTTCTTGATTTTATCACTGTATTTACCCAATACCTCCAAGTGCAATTCCTAAGATCAGTACGATAAAACATACCGGCACATAAAGATACTTGCAGATTGGATAGAACTTTGTTGTAAATGCATTCTCTCTTCCCTTGTTGACCTGTGTTTCCACATACTTCTTCCCTAGCACCCAGAAGAACATGATTCCGGCAAGCCCTGCCCCCAATGGACAGATATAAATTGACAAAACATCCATCCAGTCTGATACAATTCCTTGAATTAGAATGGATACAACCACACCAATCAATCCAATAACTGCACATGCTGGAACCCTGCCAAGCTTTAATTTCTCCTGAACTGTTGCAATCGGTGCTTCATACAGATTAATCAATGATGACATCCCTGCAAAAAGCACTGCCACAAAGAAAATGATGCAGATTATCGTTGCTCCTGGCATTGTCTTCATCAAACTTGGAAGATAAATAAACAATAAACCGGGTCCGCCCTGATTCAGCTGGGCTCCTGTTGTCGCCATTGCTGGGATAATCACAAATGCTGCCAACAATGCTGCTAATGTATCAAAGAATGCAACTCTTGCGGCAGACGCTGGTACATTTTCTTTATCTGATAAATATGAACCATAAATCAATGTTCCGTTCCCTGCAACAGATAACGAAAAGAATGCCTGCCCTAAAGCAAAAATCCATGTCTTCGGATCTGCAAGCGCTGCTGGATCAATACGGAAGATATATTTATAGCCTTCTACCGCCCCTGGCTGAAACGCAACATAAACACCTAAAATCACAAATAGCACAAAGAATACTGGCATCATAATCTTATTGGCTTTCTCGATTCCACCGCCAACTCCAAGCATCAGAATAATCATGCTGATTACAAGCGCCACAATCTGCCAGATATTATTACCAAACGCAGACGCCATTCCACCAAAGCTTGCTCCGAAGCTTTCCACATCCGCTGGTGCTAAGGTAGAACCTGTAAATGCTCCAACTGCGTATTTCAAGATCCACCCCATAACAACAGTATATCCAATCGCCATTGCCAAAGATCCAACAACTGGTATTCCAGCTAATGTCTCTCCAATCTTTCTTTTTCCCTTTGTTTCGCATGCAATTCCAAATGCATCAATAGGACCTGATCTCGTTGCACGCCCAAAACACATCTCTCCAATTACTCCAGTGAACGCAATTAACACAACAAAGATGAAATATGGAATTAAGAATGACCCCCCTCCATATAATGACACCCTGGTTGGGAACATCCAGATATTTCCCATCCCTACTGCTGAACCAATACATGCAAGAATGAACCCCCATCTTGTACTAAATGAATCTCGTGTTTTCATGTAAACTCTCCTCTGATATTTAAAAGGCACTGAAATCCAGATGAATTTCAGTGCCTTTACTGTAAAATCCTTAACTACTATACAATATAATGCCTATAAAGTAAATTCCATATCATTGATAATTTCTCATGTCATTATAGCTTGAATGATTGAACAATTGCAGAAAGTTCCTCTGCACTTTCTGCTGTATTCTCAACAACAGAAATCACATCTGTAGTACGCGTCACAACATCTGTTGTCTTCTCTGCTACATCATTAACGCCAATGGCTGCCTCATTGATTGTCTCGCTGATTCCTGATACTGCTTCCACAATCTCAGATGCTGCTAATTCCAGATTTCTTGCTAATTCTGAAATATCTGTCATGGCAGAATCTACTGCTTGCGCATCTTCATCATATTTCTCACTGGTCGATACGAAGAACTGATAATCCGTCATAACCTTGTTTTCCAAGAAATCTAACGTTGTCATCATGCTGGATTCCATACTAGAAACTGCATTATTGACTTCTGATACAATCTCCATGATGCTCTGAACGGTATCTGCTGACTGTGCTGCCAAGCTGCCGATTTCACTTGCAACAACAGCGAAGCCTTTTCCTGCCTCTCCTGCCCTTGCTGCCTCAATCGAAGCATTCAGCGAAAGTAAGCTTGTCTGATCTGCTATATCCTGAATGGTTGTTACTAATACGTTAACCTTCTCAACCGCTTTTGACTTCTCAATTGCTTGCTCTGTCTGCGCCTTAACCTCTGTATACATCTTCTGCGTCTCATTACTTGCCTCTAACGCATTCGTATTCATCTCTGTTGCACGAACATTGATTTCCTTTGCAAGATCCAAACCTGCCTGAGACTTTCCATTAATATCATTAGTATGATTCATAATCTGTGACATATTTGAATCAATGGTCGTAGCTGTTGCAGATGTCTCTTCCATTCCTGCTGCAAGCTCTTCTGCTGTTGCTGAATTATCTGTACTTGCCAGGTTAATCTGTTCTGTAACTGTCTCAAGATTCTCTGCATTTGATGAAAGCTGTGTGGAGATTTTATTCAAACTCTCAACCATACTTCGCAGACTTTCCTGCATATGCATAGTCGCCTGACTCATATGTCCAGTTTCATCCTTAGACTTCTGTAACTCTGTCAACATTCCAGTGTTCGTGAAATCCAAATCCGCCGTGCTCGCGATTACTTCTGTCATGACCTTAATTGGCTTGGTAATCTTACTTGATACAACAAATCCTATAATAAACAGAATCACTGCACATGCCAGTACAATTCCAATGCTTCCAAACTGAAGTGCATTGATAGATGCCAACGCATCCTTTTCATCAGCAACAATAACTGTTACCCAGTGAGTCGTATCGGATACACAGTATGCTGCATACTTTACAACACCGTTCTCATCTGTGTAATGAAATACTTTCTCTTTTTCATATTTCCCTGATGGAATCTGATCAATCAACTTACTAAGTGTCTCAATGAACACTTCCGTATTTAACTTATCTTCCTTTGGATGATAAATGAACTTCTTACTATTATTCAATACGTAGATGTAACTGGAGTCTACTCCTTTAATTCCGACCCCTCCTACAATCTCTCCCAGTACACTGGCATCAACCTTGCCCTTACCAAGAATATACACTTGATCATCAACTAATCCAGAGCTTAAGTTTACAATATCCTGCATGTTATTCTCTGTCGCTGTTGTGACTGCTGCCTTGGCCTTGGGAATTACGAATATAATCATAACTGCACTAATTGCTATAATACAAGAAAGTATTAATATGAGTACCTTGGCTTTAATGGAAAATGTTTTCTTTTTCATAGACTTTATCCTCTTTTCTTAACTATATTGTTCACCTTGTCAGATAGGTTTATTTTACCATAGGTACTTGTTGTTTCGCAACTGCTGTTTACTTCAACATATATACTTTCTCCTGTTTTTGAACATTCATGTCCAATAAGATTTCTGCATTACCTGTATCTGGATTTTCTATTCCAACACCAAGCTGATATTTCTCCGATAGTATGCAGCAATTTAACTTTGCAGTTATCCACCTACTGGATTTTCCCTTTAAATCCGCCAACGAAATTTGCAGCTTTTGCTTTTCTATTACATTTCCATTCTCACCTATTACATATAGATACATCGGCCAATCCGCATACATTGGTGCAATTCCGGAATTGGCAATATTCAAATGAACTGTGCTCATATTCAGAAGCTTATTATCCACAATCTTGCACTGACTCACGCCAATTCGATATCCCACGTTTCTTAGGATTTCCTGTACCGATTCCGGATAATCCAAAAGTTCCACATTTGCAATTGGGCAGTTGGGGCCGACAAATGTCATATGTGTCTGTTCCAACAATTGAAGGGTCTGTTCCAATTTTCCCGTGAGTAATTCATCCATCGTATATAAACTACTAAATTCGCCTCCAATTGGCTGTCTGTCCCATATATCTGGACACGCCTTCAATACCTGAGCAGTCTGCGTCTCCGTATATATGCCTCCATCATTAATCCATGAAAGCCATTCTTCGGTATCCTCTACTGCTCCTGCCATATCATTATAAACTCCCAATCCATACTCTGTTACCGATTCAAATGGTCTTCGCATCAGTAATTTCGCATTTGGAAAAGCTTCCAGATATGGCATAACATACTCGCGACACACATTCT
>JAQUVV010000145.1 GCA_028693195.1 Lachnospira sp. | reverse complement strand
TCAATCTTAATGATACCATCGCCGGAACAAGCCTCACATCGTCCGCCCTTTACATTGAAACTAAAGCGACCCTTATTGTATCCGCGTTCCTTCGCATCTGAAGTGGAGGCAAATAAATCTCTAATCTGATCAAATACTCCTGTATAAGTCGCAGGATTAGACCTTGGTGTTCTTCCAATTGGTGACTGATCAATATCAATGACCTTATCAAGCTGTTCCACGCCTTCAATCCCATCATGCTTACCAGAAATGCATCTTGCACGGTTCAGTTCCTTCGCCAAATGTTTATAAAGAATCTCATTCACAAGTGAACTCTTACCTGAACCTGAAACACCTGTAACGCAAGTCAATACACCAAGAGGAAAGTCCACGTCAATATTCTTTAAGTTATTCTCTCTGGCTCCCTTTACCGTAATCCAGCCTGTTGGTTTCTTTCTCTTGGCTGGTACTGGTATCTGCAGCTCGCCACTCAAGTACGCACCTGTAATGGATTCTGGGCACTTCATCAGGTCTTCTGCCGTACCAGTGGCTACTACTTCTCCACCATCCTTACCGGCTCCCGGTCCGATATCCACAATATAATCCGCAGCACGCATGGTATCCTCATCATGCTCTACCACAATAACGGAATTTCCAAGGTCTCGCAAATGTGTCAATGTCTTCAACAGCTTATCGTTATCTCTCTGATGTAAACCAATACTAGGTTCATCTAAGATGTAAGCCACTCCTACAAGCCCTGAACCAATCTGTGTTGCCAATCGGATTCTCTGTGCCTCACCACCAGAAAGTGTTGCTGTTGCTCTTGATAACGAAAGATATTCCAATCCGACATCCATCAAGAACTGGATCCTTGCCTTGATTTCCTTCAAAATCTGGGCCCCAATCATCAACTGGCGATCATTTAGCTCCATTTTCTGCAGGAATTCCTGCAATTTTACAATAGAGAGATTCGTGATTTCATAAATATTCTTATCTGCAACTGTCACAGCAAGAGAGGTTGGCTTTAATCTCTGCCCCTTACAGGATGTACATGGTGTAATGCTCATAAACTCTTCATATGACTGCTTCATGGTATCGGAGCTTGTCTCTCTATAACGCTTCTCCAGATTACGAATCAATCCTTCAAATGCTATATCATAATCACCAACACCACGCTGACCTACATAATGAACCTGCACCGTATGTCCCTTCGTACCATTCACAATAATATCCTTGATATCATCCGGATAATCCTTAAAAGGTGTTGCCAGCGAGAACCCATATTCCTTTGCCAGCGCTTTCATAATTGCTCTAGTAAAGCTTCCCTCATCTGTTACTGACTGCCATCCCATGGCTGCAATGGCACCCTCATCGATGCTCAGTTTCTCATCCGGAATTACCAATTCCATAGAGAACTCCATCTTATATCCAAGTCCGAAGCACTCTGGGCAGGCACCGAATGGATTGTTGAATGAAAAGCTTCTAGGTTCAATCTCTTCAATACTGATTCCACAGTCTGGGCATGAAAAGCTCTGACTGAAATTCATCGGTTCTCCACCGAATACATCTACAGTCATCAGTCCTTCTGCCAGCTTCAATGTAGTCTCAATAGAATCTGTCAGTCGCTTCTCCATTCCTTCCTTGATGGAAAGTCTGTCGACTACGATTTCAATGTTATGCTTCTTATTCTTATCCAGCTTAATCTCGTCTGTTAATTCAAACATATTGCCATCCACGACAACTCGAACGTAACCACTCTTCTTTGCCTGTTCGAACAGCTTCGTGTGCTCACCCTTACGTCCTCTGACTACAGGTGCCAGCAACTGAATCTTCGTGCGTTCTGGAAGTTCCATAATCACATCAACCATCTGGTCAACAGTCTGCTTCTTAATCTCTCTTCCACACTTTGGACAATGAGGAATACCAATTCTTGCATACAGCAGACGGAAATAATCATAAATCTCTGTCACAGTTCCCACTGTAGAACGTGGATTTCTATTGGTAGATTTCTGGTCAATAGAAATCGCTGGTGAAAGTCCTTCAATACTCTCAACATTTGGCTTCTCCATCTGTCCTAAGAACTGTCTTGCATATGAAGACAGTGATTCCATATATCTTCTCTGACCTTCTGCATAAATCGTATCAAATGCCAGCGAAGACTTTCCAGAGCCAGATAATCCTGTCAATACTACCAACTCATCACGTGGAATATCCACAGAAATATTCTTCAGGTTATGCTCATTGGCTCCCCGAATTCTTATATAGTTACGGAACTTGCCGCGTTGTTCTTCCATGCTCTTACTCCTTACTCTTAAATAATATTTTCAATCAATTGTGAACCTCGTCATTTATTCTCATAAATCAACTTATTCACTTCGATCATCTTATCACGCAGGGCTGCCGCCTCCTCGAAGTTCAGTTCTGCTGCTGCCTTATGCATATTCTTCTCAATTTCTTTCTTGACCTTCTCTAATTCCTTGATACTCATTGATTCATAATCCTTGGCAACCTTGATACCATGCTTCTCATCTCCTGGTTCCGCTGCTCTGGAAATACTAATCAAATCACGAACTGCCTTCTTAATCGTCTGCGGAGTGATTCCATGTTCATCATTATACGCCTGCTGAATCTTTCTTCTTCGCTCAGTCTCTGAAATCGCCTTATCCATGGACTCTGTAATCTTATCTGCATACATAATAACATGTCCATCAGCATTTCTAGCAGCTCGTCCAATGGTCTGAATCAATGATGTCTCTGTACGAAGGAAGCCCTCCTTATCCGCATCTAAGATTGCCACCAGACTAATCTCTGGAATATCCAGACCTTCTCTCAGGAGGTTAATACCTACCAGAACATCAAAGCCATCCAATCTCATATCACGAATAATCCTCTGACGTTCCAGTGTATCAATATCCGCATGCAAATACTGCACACGAATGCCAAGCTCCTTCAGATAATCTGTCAAATCCTCGGCCATCCGCTTGGTCAGCGTTGTCACCAGAATCTTATTATGCAGCGCTGTCTCTTTATTAATCTCAGAAACCAGATCATCAATCTGACCTTCAATCGGTCTAACTTCAACTGGAGGATCTAGCAATCCAGTTGGACGAATCACCTGCTCTGCCTTCAACAGCTCATGCTCTCTCTCGTAAACAGATGGTGTTGCCGAAACGAACAGCATCTGTGAAATCTTACTCTCAAACTCTGTAAAGTTCAGTGGTCTGTTATCCTTCGCCGATGGCAAACGAAAACCGTAATCCACCAGTGTAGACTTTCTGGACTGGTCTCCCGCATACATACCGCGTACCTGCGGAATTGTAATATGAGACTCATCTACAATAATCAGAAAATCATCTGGAAAATAATCCATCAGTGTATACGGCGGACAGCCCGCTGGTAGTCCCGACAAATGTCGTGAATAATTCTCAATTCCCGAACAGAATCCAGTCTCCTGCATCATCTCAATATCGAAGTTGGTACGTTCCTCTATTCTCTGCGCCTCCAGCAACTTATCCTCACTCTTAAAGTAAGCGACACGTTCTGTAAGCTCTGCCTTAATATTCTCAATGGCTGCCGCCATCTTCTCTCTGTCAACAACATAATGGGAATTCGGGAAGATTGCAATATGTTCCAGATCACTCTTCACCTCTCCCGTCAGAGAATCAATTTCTCGAATCCGGTCCACCTCATCTCCAAAGAATTCAATTCGTATGGCATCTCCACTGGAAGCTGATGGATAGACCTCTACCACATCTCCACGCACGCGGAACGTACCTCGCTTAAAATCCTGTTCATTTCTTAGATATTGAATATCAATCAGCTTACGAATAACTTCATCTCGATCCTTTTCCATTCCTGGGCGCAGAGAAATTACCATCTCCTGATAATCTACAGGCGCACCCAATCCATAGATACAAGATACTGATGCCACAATAATCACATCACTGCGTTCCGATAATGCAGCGGTTGCAGAATGTCTCAACTTATCAATCTCATCATTGATTGCGGAATCCTTTGCTATATAAGTATCACTCTGAGGTACATACGCCTCTGGCTGATAATAATCATAGTATGAAACAAAGTATTCCACTGCATTCTCCGGAAAGAATTCCTTCATCTCTCCGTAAAGCTGTGCCGCCAGTGTCTTATTATGTGAAATAATCAATGTCGGCTTCTGCGTCTTCTCAATAATATTCGCCATGGTAAATGTCTTACCTGAGCCGGTAACTCCGACCAATGTCTCGAACTGATTGCCCTCTTCAAATCCTCTGGCAAGTGTCTCAATGGCCTGTGGCTGGTCACCCATAGGCTCATATTCCGAATGCAACACAAATCTGCTCATAAGCGTATCCCTTTCTTTTTATATCTATATACTCTTCCTATCTTTTTCTCTAAACAACACCAATTTCTATATTATTCCCACCATATGCTCATTATATCACACACTGCATCCATTGGCAAACATTTGTTCTATTATATCTCATCAGAAAAGGGATATACCACAACTGTGATATATCCCCCCATAAATTTACTTTCCAATCTGTCCATTCATATATTCGTAAGCCGCAGCTAGCTGCTCGTCTTCCGGTATGTCTTCATGTACCTCTACCACCTGATCCGGTGTTACACCCTTACCATGAATGTCCTGTCCCTTTGGCGTAAAATACTTAGCAATCGTATATTTGACCGCACTTCCATCTGTTAAAGGCTTAATCGTCTGGACAATCCCCTTGCCAAATGTCTGTGTTCCGATAATCTGTCCTTTTCCGTAGTCCTGAATTGCCCCTGCAAAAATCTCAGAAGCACTGGCACTATCTCCATTCACAAGCACTGCCATAGGAACCTGTATTTCACTACTGTTTTTTCCAGAATATTCCGTTCTCTTTCCATTCTTATCCTCAGTATAAACAATCAATCCGTCTGGAAGAAGATAATCCAGCATATCGACGACTGTAGACAACATTCCACCTGGATTATTTCGAATATCCACAATAAGCCCCTTCATTCCCTGCGCGGTCAGATCTTCCACAGCAGCCTTAAACTGCGCTGTCGTCACCTGCTCGAACTGAGACACCTCAATGTATCCGATTTGATCCTCACTTAAATTATACGCAACTGTTTTCTCAGTTACCGCATCTCTAGTTACTGTAATAGGCAGCGTTTCACTATCACGAAGCACTTCAAGATTCACTGTCGTTCCCTGATCTCCCTTAATCAATGCAACTCCGGAAGATAAATCCATCTCTCTGATATCTGTTCCGTCCACCTTGATAATAAGATCCCCATTTCGAATTCCCGCCTGATACGCCGGTGCATCCTCATACGCATCTATCACCTTAATAGAACCATCTTCCGCTTTCTGACAAACCGCGCCAATTCCATAGAATGTGCCTGTGGTAGACTCCATCAACGTCTTATATTCTTCTGCTGTGTAATACACTGTATACTTATCCCCGAAGGAGCTTAGATAGGCTTTGAAAATGTTGCTCTTCGCCTGTTCCTTGTCGGCATCATCAAAATAGAAGTAATCCATCAAAGAATCCAGTGAATTCAGCTTGCTTTCCACATCACTTCCGATTCCGCTTCCATCTGTTGTTGCATCTCCCTGAACATAGACTTCTCCGTTGGTTCCAACATGAATATATCCTAAATCATAGGTAATTCCTAATACTGCCGCTATTACAAGAACCACAGCTAATACGCCGGAAACAATTCCAACGGCGACCCCTTTTCCATAAGAATTCTTCTTTCTCTTTATCTTTGGCCACTGACTGCCCATATTCTCAGGCTGTTTGTTTTGTTCCTCGTAATCCATTGCTGCTCTCCATTCTATAACGTGATTATCATTTCATTTTTGCTAATTCCGCAAATATTGGAATGTAATGACCTATTGTGTTATCGTACACATATACATCAATTTGAAAAATAACTCCATGGATTTAGATACTGCACATATCCATTGGCATAAGACTGCACATCAAAGTGCAAATGCACTCCTGTAGAATTACCCGTCGTTCCCATAAGTGCAATGGTATCGCCCTTGGACACCTTTTGCCCTACTGATACAAGAACCGCTGAATTATGCAGATATCTGGTATAAAGTCCATTACCATGGTAGAGAACTACCCAGTTTCCTGCGCCGCCATTATAATCCGTCCCCACGCTGTCTCCGTTAAATGTATAGACAACCTGACCATCATAGGCTGCATAGATTGGGTCACCTGATACTCCAATAGATAATGGTGCAATATCAATTCCCTTATGTGGTGCTCCACGATCTTCTGTGTCTCCATAATCAGATGTTATATAAGTATTGATCGTTGGCCAGTGAAACATACCGCCATCATAGGTTGGAAGCGAATTTCCACCTTCAATTGTTGCATTGCCATTATTGGCATTGGCCTGCTCCTGCGCTGCAATCTGCGCCATAACAGAACTCATGGTCTGATCCAATACAGAAAGATCTGCCTCTAAGGAAGCGTGTAAATTCTCTGCATCACTTGTCTGCTGGCTTAACAGTGTCAATTCACTGACTTTTGTTTCCTGAATATATGCCAGTGACTGCTTCTGCGACGCCATAGATTCCTGCATGCTGACCACTTCTGCATAACTATTCTCCAGCTCTGTCTTCGTATCTGCGATATATTTCATAGTCTCTTCATATTTCATCAGCATATTACGATCATACTCTGAAATCTTCGAAATATATTCTGCACGATTCAGCATTTCTCCCATACTCTGGGATGTCAACAGTAACGATAAATAGGTTTCATCATTATGCTCATACATAAACTGAATTCTCAGCTTCATGGCTTCATATTGTTCATCCTTCTGCCCTTCTGCAGCTTCCAGATTCACCTCTGCCTCCGCAATCTGCGTCTCCAGATCCGCCACCTGTAAATTCAGATTATAAAGTGATGTTTCCACTTCCGTAATCATACTATCCAAACTATTAATATAATTCTTTGTATCTGTG
>JAQUVV010000144.1 GCA_028693195.1 Lachnospira sp. | reverse complement strand
ATAATGGGTATGATGTATGGCGGATTATCTATTAATGAAGCTTTGACAAAGTACACGATTCTGACTATCGGTGATGGCTTGTGTTCACAGATTCCATCACTTTTAATTTCTCTTTCAACAAGTATTCTTGTTACCAAGGCTTCCAGTGAAGGCGAGTTGGGCGATGAGATGGTCGGACAGCTTCTTTCCATTGATAAAGTATTGATGCTGGTCGGAGGTGCATTGATTCTTCTGGGAGTGGTAACTCCATTGCCATGGTACATATTCGTTCCTTTTGGTGTTGCCTTGATCGTATATAGCAGAAAGGTATCAACAAAGCAGGGAGTGGAATCAATTGAAGATGAAGTAGAGAAAGAGGAGACAGAAGCACAGGAAATCCGTAAGCCGGAAAATGTGGTGTCTCTGTTGAATGTAGATCCAATCGAATTGGAATTTGGATATGGAATTATTCCTTTAGCTGATGTGAATCAGGGGGGAGATCTTCTAGATCGTGTGGTTATGATTCGAAGACAGGTTGCACTGGAATTAGGAGCTGTTGTACCTATTATTCGATTGAGAGATAATATTCAGTTAAATCCTAATCAATATGTTATTAAAATCAAGGGCATTCAGGTCAGTGAAGGAGAAATCCTTTTTGATCATTATATGGCAATGAATCCTGGATATGTGGAAGAAGAGATAACGGGTATTCCAACATTTGAACCATCCTTCCACCTTCCTGCAATCTGGATTACAGAAAGCCAGAGAGAACGGGCAGAGTCTCTTGGATATACAGTTGTAGACCCACCTTCTATTATAGCGACACATTTGACAGAAGTGATTAGACAGCATATTGCGGAATTGATGACTCGTCAGGATGTACAGAACTTGATCAATAATGTGAAGGAGAATAATGCTGCGTTGATTGATGAGCTGGTTCCAAAGCTTATGGGAATTGGTGAGATTCAGAAGGTGCTACAGAATCTGCTTGAAGAAGGAATCTCTATCAGAGATCTTGTTACAATTTTTGAAACATTAGCAGATCATGCGGCTGTGACAAGGGATACAGATATCCTTACAGAATATGTCAGACAGAGTCTGAAACGTGCAATTTCTGGAAAGTATTTTCCTCCAAACGAGGTGACTAATGTTGTTACATTAGATCCATCGATTGAACAGGAAATTATGGGGGCAGTGAAGAATACCGAGCAGGGCTCATATTTGACGCTGGATCCGGAGAGAACAAAGAAAATTATTGCTTCGCTTGGAAACGAGCTTAAGAAGCTTGAAGATATGGGAAAGAATCCTATAGTGATTACTTCACCAATTGTCAGACTGTATTTTAAGAAGCTGGCAGTGGATTATTATAAAGATATTATTGTGATTTCATATAATGAGGTGGAATCCAATGTTGAATTACAATCAGTTGGGATGGTGACGGCATAAGATGATAGTGAAAAAATTTCAGGCACAGACAGAAACTGAAGCAATTATGAAAGCAAAGGAAGAACTGGGCAGCACGGCGGTTGTGCTTAATGTGAAGACATTAAAGCAGAGAGGGATTTTCCGCTTGTTCAAGAAGGATATGGTGGAAGTGACTGCTGCGCTAGAAGAGAATGAATTTATCAATGGAATAAAGGATAAGAAGCCGACCTTTGAGAAAAAGATGGAAACGCAGGTGAACACTGCACCACAAAAGACAAAGCCAGTAGCTTCTATTAATCTAGTCGCAGATGAGAAGATTCCTGTACCGGGAAAGGCAGATGTTATTGAACAGAAGCTGGATTCTCTGCATTCATTGCTTAGAACGCAGTTGAAAGAAACAGAGCAAACCAGCCGATATGTTGCACCTGCATTTGAAGAGGAAAGACAAGAAAAGGTAGAAGAGCCTAAGAAGATTATTCAGGAACGTGAGAATGCGAATTTCAAGTTCCTTCAGTTGATTTACAAGAAGATGATTGATAATGAAGTGGATGAGAAATATGCCAATCAGATTATTGGAGATATTGAGGCTTCACTGAAGAAGGAATCTAATATAGATAGTATTCTGGCAGGTGTTTATCAGAAGATTATCTTAAAGCTGGGGCAGGTTAAGACGATTCAGACTGGTGAAAAACCAAAGGTGGTATTCTTCATAGGACCAACAGGAGTTGGAAAGACAACCACCATTGCAAAAATTGCATCAAAGTTCAAGCTGGAAAAACAGTCCAAGGTTGCATTTATCACATCAGACACCTATCGAATTGCTGCAGTGGAGCAGTTGAATACATACGCATCTATTATCGACTGTCCAGTCAGCGTTGTTTATTCAGCAGATGAGCTGGATGAATGCCTGGAAGAATACAAAGCATACGATTTGATACTGATTGATACAGCGGGCAGATCACATAAGTCAGAAGAGCAGATGGTTGAATTGGGGAATTTAATTGAGAAGGTGGAACAGTATAGTGACAGCTTTGATTATGAGGTGTATCTGACTTTAAGTATTACGACAAAGTATAAGGATTTGATAGATATCACAGAGCGGTATAAGGACATAAAGAATTGGTCCATTATATTTACAAAGCTGGATGAGACATGTGCGCTGGGGAATATATTAAACATCAAGCTGCTCACAGATGCTTCTCTATCATATACAACATCCGGACAGAATGTGCCGAATGATATAGAAGTGATTAATGAACAGGGACTTGCAAAGCAATTGCTGGGGGGAAATGCATAATGGACCAGGCTGAAAATCTAAGGAATATTATCAAAAAACAGAATCAGAAAAATATCAGCAATGCGAGAGTAATTGCTGTGACAAGTGGAAAGGGCGGAGTTGGTAAATCCAGCATTTCCATTAATCTTGCGCTTCAGTTTAGGAAGCTTGGCAAAAAAGTAATTATTCTGGACGCAGACTTTGGACTGGCCAATATTGAAGTGATGTTTGGGGTGATCCCGAAGTATAACTTAAGTGACCTGATGTTTAAGGGCAAGGAATTAAAAGAGATTATTACAGAGGGACCTGAAGGTGTTGGATTTATATCAGGAGGATCAGGAATTGCGAAGCTGGTCAATCTTGATAAGGAACAGATTAGAAGACTGGTTGGTAAGCTTTCAGAATTGGAAGGTCTTGCAGATATCATTATTATTGATACTGGCGCAGGAATATCTCCGAGTGTAATGGAGTTCTTGATGGCATGTCCGGAGATGATTTTAGTGACAACACCAGAGCCGACTTCAATTACAGATGCTTATGCGCTGTTAAAAGCTTTGAGTATGTGTGATAGATTTAAAAAGGAATATACAAAAATCAAAATGATAGCAAATCGAGTATCTGGACCACAGGAAGGGCAGAATTTGTATGAGAAGCTGAGTATGGTCGTTTCCAAGTTTCTTCAGATTGATATGGAATATCTTGGAATTATTCCACAGGACAGCAGTATCACCAAGGCAGTAATGAAACAGAAACCCGTTTCTTTAATTTATCCATCTGCTCCATCAACAAAGAGGCTGGAACAGATTGCAGCGCATCTTGAAAATAATCAGGTATCAATTCCGATTCAAAGAAGGGGAATAAGAGGATATCTTAGAACGGTATTCGAGCATAAATTGTAAAGAGAATGATATAGTGATTTCCTGACGGATATGTGCTATAATTAACACAATAATATACGATGTGAGGATGAGACCATGGATGAGAATATACTGAGCATTGGAATTAAAATCGAACTGGTAAAACCTAAAAGTAGAATAGAAGATGATTCGAATAAGAATGTGACCTATGTGAGTCAGATTATTGACATGGAGGGAGATTTAATTACGTGTGCGATGCCAATCTATGAAGGGCATTTGATTCCGTTGGAGACAGGTACAGAATTTGAGTCATATTTCTATACGAAGAAGGGGATTTTTAAGGGGAGATGTAAGGTTACTTCCAGAGGAAAAGAGGGGAATATTTATATATGCCAGCTACTTCTGATGACTGAGTTGAAGAAGTTTCAGAGAAGGCAGTTCTTTCGTCTTCCTTGTACACTGGATGTACAGATTACGCCATTGCGCGAGATAGAAATGCTAGCATACATAAAGAACCATGCGATGCCGGAAACATTGACGAATCCAACAGAAAACGGTATTGTTGTTGATTTAAGCGGCGGAGGAATGCGAATTATTTCAAATGAAAAGTATGAAAAGGGAGTTTTTATTGCATTGGATTTCATATTGAATGTTCAAGGGATTCCACTGAAAATGCAGTTGCTGGGGCAGGTGATCCAATCCTTTAAAAGTGAAACCAATGAACTTCGATATGATCAGAGCGTTCAGTTTCGAGAGATTTCAAGAGATGTGCAGGATGAGATTATCAAATACATTTTTGAAGAACAGAGAAAATTACGCAGAAAAGAACAAAGATAATAGACTGTTTATAAAACAGAAAGGATGAGATGCACATGCCTAAAAAAATATTAGTAATTGATGATTCTGCACTCATGAGAAGAGTTATATCTGATATAATAAACGAAGGTAATGAGTATGAGGTTGCAGCAATTGCCAAAGATGGCGTTGAGGGATTCGATTTAATCGTATCCAATCCGAATTTATATAGTGCAGTTATTCTGGATATTAATATGCCAAAGATGAATGGATTGGAACTGTTAAAGGAACTCCAGAAGAACAGAATTGACCAGACGGTCATAGTTGTCAGCACAGTTGCAAAAGAAGGCGCGAAAGAAACGATTCAAGCATTAGAGTATGGCGCATTTGATTTTGTAACGAAGCCGGAGAACTATCTGGAAACGAAAAGTGAGAACTTTAAGAACAGAATTCATGAAATGTTGGATGTTGCAACCAGTACAAGGGCATCAATTGAAAGAACATCAGCGGTTTCTAAGCCTGTAGTGAGACAGCCTAGAACAAGCACGACCGGTGTACGTCGGGAATTGTCCAGAGTTCCGGTACGGGAGGATTCTTCTAAAGGAGACGCGATTCAGGCACTTAGGAAGAGAAACCAGGAATCAAGTGTTTCAGCTCAGAAGGTTAATGCATCTAGTTATTCAGGCGTTAAGGCTGGAAAATCCAAAATGGTTGCACTTGCATGTTCAACGGGTGGTCCGAAATCATTACAACAGGTAATACCTATGCTTCCTAAGAATTTAGACGCAGGCGTTGTTATGGTACAGCACATGCCGGCAGGGTTCACAGCTTCTCTTGCACAGAGACTTGACGAAATGAGTGAAATCAAGGTGAAAGAGGCGGAAGATGGAGACACCATTTCCAAAGGAGTTGTGTATATTGCACCAGGAGGCAAGCACATGAGAGTTGTTAAAAACGGAGCTCTTTATAAGATTCGATTGAGCGCAGAAGCGGCAATTGATGGACTCCGTCCATGTGCGAATATTATGTACGAATCCCTGGAACAGAGCAGTTTTGACGAAATCACATGCGTCGTACTGACAGGAATGGGATCAGATGGAACGAATGGCATTAAAGGGCTTGCTGCCCGTCATAAGAGAATGCATATTATCTCACAGGATGAGAATAGTTGTGTTGTTTATGGAATGCCGAAAGCACTCGCTCAGACAGGTCTGGTAGATGAAGTTTTACCGCTGAATCAGATCGCTGAAGCAATTACGAAGAACGTGGGGGTATCTTAACATGGATGTAAGCCAGTATTTAGAGATATTTATTGATGAATCAAATGAACATTTACAGAGTCTTAGTGACCAACTTATGATTCTTGAAAAAGAACCAGATAACAATGATACAATTAATGAGATTTTTAGAGCAGCGCATTCCTTGAAAGGAATGGCTGGAACCATGGGATATAAGAGAATGCAGAATCTGACACATCATATGGAGAATGTATTTTCGGAAGTCCGTAATGGTAATATGAAGGTGAATTCAGAAATGGTAGATGTTCTCTTCCAGTGTCTGGATGCCTTAGAGACATATGTTGCTAATATTCAGGAAAATCAGGATGAAGGTTCGAATGATAATGAGTCCATTATTAAAGCATTGAATTCATTCATTGATGCAGAAGGAAAGACAGAAGCAGCAGCTGAGCAGCCTGCAGAGCAGGAGAGTAAATCATCTGCATTAGATGTTTGCAATATTACTTTAGCTGATTTTGAGAAAAATGCTGTGAACGAAGCCTTGAAGAAGAATATGAACGCATACCGAATCAAAGTTTCTGTTGAGGAGAATTGTGTACTGAAGGCAGCGAGAGCATTCCTTGTATTCAAGAACTTGGAGGGACATGGTGATATTATTAAGTCAGAACCATCCGTTCAGGATATTGAAGACGAGAAGTTCGATTTTGACTTTGATATTGTGATTGTTACAGAGGACAGCTTCGAAACAATTACTTCGATTATCAAGAATGTATCAGAAATAAAGGATGCGGTTGGTGATGCAATTACAACACCATTCCCAGAAACTCCTGCTGAAACAGATTCTGAAGATGCAGAAGAAAAGCCAGTACAGACAAGTGTTGATAAGAAGGCTGTTCCTGCTGAGAAGAAGAATGAGAAAGCAGCACCTGCTGCGCAGAAGAACAATGGAAAGTCAGCAAAGCCAGTTGGACATACAGTAAGAGTAGATATTGAAAAGCTGGATGTTCTGATGAATCTTGTGAGCGAGCTGATTATTGCAAAGAATGGTCTTGTATCTGCAAGTGCATCTGATGAAGGTGAAACAGTGAACGCTGGAAATCAGAACTTTACAGAACAGATTGAATATTTGGAGAGAGTAACAACAAATCTTCATGAATCAGTTATGAAGGTTCGAATGATGCCTATTGAAAGCGTATTTAGTAAGTTCCCTCGTATGATACGAGACTTGAATAAGAAGCTTGATAAAAAGATGGAACTGTATATGACAGGTGAAGAAACAGAACTGGATCGTACAGTAATTGATGAAATCGGAGATCCAATCATGCATCTTCTTCGTAATTCTGCTGACCATGGACTGGAAAGTACAGAGGTTCGTAGAGAAAGAGGCAAGAATGAAGTTGGTTCTATATTCTTGGATGCATATCAG
>JAQUVV010000143.1 GCA_028693195.1 Lachnospira sp. | reverse complement strand
ATGTGGAGCATACCATGATCCAATACCAAGTCCGTTCAATTCAGAATCCAGTACTTCTAGTACAGCCTCGAATTTCGGTCTCATCTGATCTGCATGCTTCATCATATGCGCTTTTAATCCTTCGATATTCTTAAAGAAACGAACATGTCTTAACTGGTTGAGCTTATCATGTCCAATTGTCTGAATTGTAAGCTGTTTCTTAACATCAGCGATATTGGCAGCAGATGTTGCCAATGCAGCAACGCCAGAACCTGGGAAGCTAACTTTGGAAGTTGAAGCAAATTCAAATACCATATCAGGGTTTCCAGCTTTCTCACATTCAGAAATAATGTCTAAAAGTGCATCCTGCTGATCAGCATAAAGATGATGAATAATATATGCGTTATCCCAAAAAATTCTAAAATCAGCTGCAGCTGGCTTCAAATTGGCAAATCTTTTTACAGTTGCATCAGAGTATGTAAATCCCTGTGGATTAGAATACTTTGGTACACACCATATTCCTTTAACTGCTGGATCATTATTTACATATTCTTCTACCATATTCATATCTGGACCATCTACAGACATTGGAATATTAATCATTTCTATCCCAAATCGTTCTGTAATCGCAAAATGTCTATCATATCCTGGTACTGGACATAAGAACTTCACTTTATCAAGCTTGCACCAAGGAGTATTTCCTAATAAACCATGTGTGTATGCTCTTGAAACCTGATCATACATAATATTCAAACTTGCGTTACCATATATCATCACATGTTCAGGAGTTGTATCCATCATATCAGCCATTAACTTCTTAGCTTCTGGAATTCCATCAAGGCAGCCATAATTTCTGCAATCCGTCCCATCCTCAGCCTTTAAAGCAGAAGAACTGTTAATTGCATCTAATAATCCAAGTGAAACATTCAGCTGTGTTGCAGATGGTTTTCCTCTTGACATATCAAGATTTAATCCCTTTGCTTTTGCCTCAGCATACTGCTGGTTTAATTCACTCTTTAATGTTAATAATTCTTCTTTACTCATTTCACAATACTGCATATGAATAATCCTCCTGTTTCATCCTAATATAATGTAGCATCCATATGTTATTCTTTCAATATGGACATTTGTCCGATGTACACGTACAAACTTTTAATATCTTACACTTTATTAAGGTAAAAAGCAACCATTTTATTAAGTTTTTGAATAAATTTCTTGATTAATCTTATTTAATAACGTTGATTCATATATATACTTGTGATTATTAACCGTTTTTAACAAATGTAATTAATAAAAGCAACGATTTCGTCTGTATTAGCGTATTCAGAGCGTTCGCATTTCTTAACAGCGTCTTTATAGGAAACTGATTTATACGAGGAAATTGCATTTCCTATAAATAAAAAAGCCCTTAAATCTACTTTCATAGACCTAAGGGCTAAATTAATTCCATAACTTACTTGAACTGCTTATTTCGCATAGTCGACAGCTCTGGACTCACGCACAACACTGACTTTTATCTGACCAGGATATTCCATCTGGTCTTCAATCTGCTTCGAAATATCATGTGCTAAGAGAACCAATTCTGAGTCGCTGACAACTTCTGGAACTACCATAACTCGAATCTCTCTACCTGCCTGAATGGCAAATGACTTGTCAACTCCCTTGAAAGAGTTGGTAATATCTTCTAATTGTTTCAGTCTGTTTGTATAAGTTTCTAACGTCTCACGTCTTGCACCAGGTCTTGCAGCTGAAATCGTATCAGCAGCCTGTACAATACAAGCAATTAAGCTTTCTGGTTCAACGTCACCATGATGTGCTTCAACGGCATTAATAACAATTGGTGATTCCTTGTAACGCTTACATAATTCCACACCAATCTGAATATGAGAACCTTCCTGTTCATGATCAATTGACTTACCGATATCATGTAATAAACCTGCACGTTTTGCAAGCTTCACATCGACGCCAATCTCTGCAGCTAAAAGTCCTGAAAGCTGTGCTACTTCAATTGAATGCTTTAATGCATTCTGACCATAGCTTGTTCTAAAACGCATTCTTCCAAGAAGTCTAACCAATTCTGGATGAATACCATGAACTCCAACCTCAAGGGTTGCAGCTTCACCTTCCTCTTTAATCAATACCTCTACTTCTTTTTGAGCTTTCTCAACCATTTCTTCAATTCTTGCTGGATGAATGCGTCCATCAAGAATTAACTTCTCGAGTGCAATTCTTGCAACCTCTCGTCTGATTGGATCAAACCCTGATAAAACGACAGCTTCTGGTGTATCATCAATAATTAATTCTACACCTGTAAGAGTCTCTAAAGTACGAATATTACGTCCTTCTCGACCAATAATACGACCCTTCATTTCATCGTTAGGAAGCTGTACTACGGAAATTGTTGTTTCTGCCACATGATCAGCTGCACATCTCTGTATAGCTGTAACGACATACTCCTTCGCTTTCTTATCTGCTTCCTCTTTTGCTCTGCTTTCTAATGTCTTGATCATTATAGCAGTATCATGTTTCACTTCTTCTTCAACAGTCTTTAATAGATATTCTTTTGCCTGTTCGGAGGTTAATCCTGAGATTCTTTCAAGTTCCTGTTGTCTCTTCTGTTCAAGTTCATCAACCTTTTGCTTCATCTTACCAAGTTCTTCTTCCTTCCTGGTAATGTTAGCGTCACGCTTTTCAACAGCCTCGATTTTCTTATCAAGTGTTTCCTCTTTTGAAAGGACACGTCTCTCATACTTCTGAAGTTCAGCACGTCTTTCCTTGGTTTCTTTTTCGAGCTCATTCTTCGTTCTCAATGACTCTTCCTTTACTTCCAACATTGCTTCCTTCTTAGTCGTCTCAGCTGTTTTTAATGCTTCATCTATTATTTCTCTGGCTTTATCATTGGCGTTACCAAGCTTGGTATCGTTACTCTTCTTCAATGCAGATGAAGAAATAAACCATGTAATAGGTGCGACTACCACTAATGTAGCAATAATAGCGATAATAACTGTCACAGGAGCACCTCCTTATTTAGTTTTCATTGTACAAACATACAATAAACTAATTTTATACTGAAATGAATCATATGTCAAGAAAAACTACCGCTACGACTGAGCTTCAACCACAATATCAAGTGCCTTCCTGACGATATCCATACTAAATCCGTTCCTGTATAAATATGCACAAAGCTTGCTCTTCTCTGTATAATCTAAACAACGAATGTCTTTCAGTCGTGTTTTCTTCTGCAGATATTCAACTGCTTGATTTAATTCCATATCACAATTTTCTTCGTAATAAGAAGAACAAACCTGTTCAATAATTGTATGTTCAATTCCTTTGTTTCGTAAAAACAATTCCACTTGCTTTCGACTTTTCCTTGTTCCTTTAAAATTCACATAATTCTCTGCATATCGCAAATCATCCAAATATCCATAAGCAGATACATAATCAATAGCACTTTCAACTGCTGAATCTGGATAATACGTATCCTTCAGCTTCTTTCTTAATTCTGCTACTGTATAATCCTTTGATTTTAAAAGATTCATTGCACGAATTTTTGCTCTTTTAGGCAGGAGTTCATCTGTAATTTCAAGGAAGCTATTCTCTGATAATATAGTGTCTTTCTTAATAGAAAAGCGTCGAATTTCAGATGGATATAGAGCAAACGCAGGCTCATAATTAATATATATCAGTCTGCGTTTGCTATTTATTTCTTTGATATCAGTAATATCATATTCTATATTCATTACTTTTCAAGATCTTTCTTTTTTGTAGCCTTTGCGGAATCAGCAGTTTTATCAGTACGTGTCGTTCCATCTAGATTTAAATCTTCACCAATCCCATAATGTGCTCTGACCTTCTTTTCGATTTCATCGCGAATTTCCGGATTTTCTATCAAGAACTGCTTTGCATTCTCACGCCCCTGTCCAATCTTACTGTCGTTATATGCAAACCAAGCACCACTCTTCTGCACAATATTCACATTCGAAGCCAAATCCAGAACGTCTCCCTCTGCAGATATTCCCTTACCAAACATGATATCAAACTCAGCTTCCTTAAAAGGAGGAGCGACCTTATTCTTTACAACCTTCACACGGGTTCTATTTCCAACAACTTCTCCTCCCTGTTTCAAGGTCTCGATTCTACGGACATCAAGACGTACGGAAGAATAAAACTTCAATGCACGTCCTCCAGTTGTTGTCTCCGGATTACCAAACATGATACCAACCTTCTCACGCAACTGGTTAATAAAGATAACTACACAGTTATTCTTACTTACGACAGGTGTCAGCTTTCTTAATGCCTGCGACATCAGTCTTGCCTGAAGTCCCACATGTGAATCACCCATATCTCCATCGATTTCTGCCTTCGGAACAAGTGCAGCAACGGAATCGACAATCACAATATCCACAGCGCCGGATCTTACCATCGTTTCGGTAATCTCCAATGCCTGCTCACCACTATCTGACTGAGAAATATATAAATTATCAATATCTACGCCAATATTCTTAGCATAAGCAGGATCTAATGCATGCTCTGCATCAATAAAGCCTGCAATTCCACCACGTCTCTGTACCTCTGCAACCATATGGAGTGCAACTGTTGTCTTACCACTTGATTCAGGACCATATATCTCCACAACACGTCCACGGGGAACTCCACCTAATCCTAATGCAATATCCAGACTCAGTGATCCTGTTGGAACTGTTTCCACATTCATATTCACATTAGATTCACCAAGCTTCATAACGGAACCTTTACCAAACTGCTTCTCAATATTAGAAATCGCGGCATCTAATGCCTTTAACTTATCTTCACTTGCCATGTTTTTTCTCCTTATCATGAACATTTGTTCGTTAAAATTATATTATACGATATTTATATTTTTGTCAATACCTGTACGAATATTTGTTCGAATTTTATATTAGATATTGAACAACATAAAATTCTATCTGTCTGAAAAGCCTCTGTGATTGGAATGTTAATATTCAAAACAATTCATATTACAATATTATTAAATGAAATAAAATGGATAATTATGATACTTTCGCTATATGTTGGAAAGCTGGATGGCATGCCCATGCCCAAGAATATAATAAATAGATTATGAAAAAGATATGTATCATCAATATATATATGATGATATCGATGTATCCCGCCCCTCCTCTCAATTCTGATTAAATCACGGAACTTTATAACAAATAGGACTCTATATACAGAATACTACATATACAAACCATATACAAGCATTATTTTAAAACAAAAATCCGCATGTTATTTTGACTACCACAACATGCGGATTAAAATATCATATTTTACACTTTATACTTATCTTACTTTGTAGAACCATCGATAAACACCTTATAATTCTTTGCAATATAATCAAACAAAGAAATCAGTGTTAATGCTAATGCCGTATAAATCAGAATATTATTGATAATTGGCATAAATGAGAATGGAAGGTCCAACGCAAGAACAATAATCATGATCATCTGAAATGTAGTCTTAAACTTTCCCCAGTAGCTAGCCGCAATAACAACTCCATTATCAGATGCAACCAGTCGAAATCCACTTATAATAAATTCTCTTGCAATAATAACAATGACAATCCAGCCTGCAAGTTTATTTAAATCAGCAAGTGCAATCAACGCAGAGCAAACCAGCAGCTTATCTGCCAGCGGGTCCATAAACTTTCCAAAGTTCGTCACAAGATTATACTTTCGCGCAATTTTTCCATCTAAAAGATCTGTTAAGCTTGCAATGGTAAATATAGCAACAGCAATAATTCTTCCAGTAAAGCCAAGACTGTCCATATATAAGAATACAAGAAAAACTGGAATCAAGACAGTTCTAAATATCGTTAATTTGTTAGGTAAATTCATAGGGTTCCTTTCTAATACGTTCTCAGACGTCTAATCTTCAATCATTTCTCCAATAATATCATACTCCATAGCTCCAGTAACCTGAACCTGTACGATTGTTCCAGACATTAGCTGACTGGAAGTATTTACAAAGACATATCCATCTACATTCGGTGCATCCTTATAAGAGCGTCCTACATATGTATCATCTTCCGCGATATATCCTTCAATCATGACACTAATCGTCTTACCGACCATATCTGCCGATTTATCTAAAGACACCTCTTGCTGTAGAGCCATAATTTCATCACGGCGTTCTTCTTTCAAATGTTCATCAATCTGGTCATCCATTCCAGCCGCTGGTGTTCCTTCTTCTGGAGAATATGTGAATACTCCCAATCTATCAAATTCCATTTGATCCACGAAATCAAGAACTACCTGCTGATCTTCATCTGTTTCTCCAGGGAATCCTGTAATCAGTGTTGTTCTTAATGCAATATCAGGAATATTTTTTCTTAATTTTGCAATCACGTCCATCAACTCTTGTTTATTGGTTCGTCTGCCCATTCTTTTTAATATGCGGTCACTGGCATGCTGAATTGGCATATCCAGATAATGACATACTTTTGGTTCAGTCTTAATTGCCTCAATTAATGCATCATCAATTTCTTCTGGATAACAGTATAATATACGAATCCATTGTAAATCTTCAATCTGACCTAACGAATGAAGCAATTCAGGCAATGACTTCTTTCCGTAAATATCTGTACCATACATGGTCGTTTCCTGAGCAACTAAAATCAACTCCTTCGCACCATTGGCAACAAGATATTCTGCCTGCTTCACAAGATACTCTATTGGATAACTTCTAAAATTACCACGAACAGAAGGAATGACACAATATGTACAATGCTTATCACAACCCTCTGCAATTTTCAAATATTCAAAATATCCACCAGTTGTAATCACACGTTCATCCATAACCTGTGGCATACGATCTGGTGAATCTACACAATTGATTCCCTTTCCATCTAAAACAGAAAGAATTACATCTGCAATTTTGTCGTAAGAAGATGTTCCAATCAGCGCATCCACTTCAGGGATTTCCTTCAAGATTTCATCTTCATATCGATGAGCAAGACATCCAGACACAATCAATGCCTTACAGCGTGCATCCTTCTTATGCTCTGCCATTTCAATAATTGTATTA